>JAVVDT010000003.1:6379-45142 GCA_032250875.1 Desulfuromonadales bacterium
TACACCATCACCGACGCCGACGGCGATCCGAGCACCGCACAACTCGAGATCACCATCGACGGCAGCAACGATGGACCGAAGATCTCCACCGATCCGGGCACCGTGGGCGGTGTCAACGATGAAGTGTCTGAGTCCGGTCTGGATGAAGGCTCGAATCCGAGTGAAGCCGCGATCACCGCCGAAGGCACCTTTACGATTGCCGACCCCGATGGCCTCGACGACATCGACAGCATCACCATCAGTGGCATTCCAGGCCCCGATGTCACCGTCACCCCGGCCGAACTCAACGGCCAGGAGTTCGACACCGAGTACGGCCATGTCGTGATCAGCTACAACCCGGCCACCGGCCAGGGCAGCTACACCTACACCCTGACCGAAGCCACCACCGACGTGGATGGCGAGATCGAGCAGGACAGCTTTGGGCTGGGCGTATTCGACGGCACCACCACCGATACCGCTACCGTCACCATCGACATCAACGACGATGTACCCACCGCAGTTGACGATACCGACAGCATGGGTGAAGACGAACTCTCCGAGTCCGGCAACGTCATCACAGCGGTTGGCACCACCAACGCTGGCGCCGACACCCTCGGCGCCGACCGCGATACCGTGGACCCGGTGGACGAGTATGTCACCGGTGTGGCGGCGGGCGATCTGGCGGACGCCGACGGCAACGTGGGCAGCCCGGTCAGTGGCGAGTTCGGTTCCCTCACCCTCAACGCCGACGGCAGCTATACCTACACCCTCTACACCGAAGCCCAGAACGCGGCCAAGTACGCCGAGATCCAGGGGCTCGATAGCGGTCAGTTCGAGACCGATACCTTTACCTACACCATCACCGACGCCGACGGCGATCCGAGCACCGCACAACTCGAGATCACCATCGACGGCAGCAACGATGGACCGGTAATTAACACCAGCCCTGACGTGTCTGATCTCAACCCACGCGTCTCCGAAGAAGGCCTCGACGAGCCCTATCAGGGCATCCCCGATGACCTGCCGACTCCGGGGGATGGCGAAGAGGATCTCGACCAGACCAACGACGCCCAGTACCAGGGGCAGGTGGTCTTCACCGATGCCGATACCGCCGATACCCACACCGTCACCTTGACGGCACCGGCCACGACCACGGATTTTGCCTCCGGCGGCGAGCCCATCGACTGGAGCACCAGCACCGATCAGATGCTGATCGGCACTGCAGGCCCAGGCGGCGAGCCCGTGATCACCATCGCACTCGACGGCGATCCCGCACCCACCGGCAATGCCAATGAGTACGCGGTCAGCTATACCGTCACCCTCTCAGGACCGATCGATCATCCGATCGAGAACCTTGAGGACACCCTGACCATCGATATCGGCCTGAAGGTCACCGACAGCAGTGGAGACTCTCTCACTCAGTCAGACACAACAACGATCAAGCTCACCATCGAAGACGATGAACCGGTGGTCAACGACGCCAACGCTGAAGTCGGTGAAGATGCCGACGCGACCAGCATCATCACCGTCCCGGTTGCGGCCTTTGGGGCCGACGGCCCGGCCGCCGTGGAGGCCGTCACCATCGACAGCCAGCCCAGCGAGGGCCTGGTCACCTACGATCCGATCACCGGCGCTTTCAGCTACGATCCCGGCGACGCCTTCAACTATCTCTCCGAGGGCGAGACCGCCCAGGTCAGCTTCAACTACACCATTGAGGATGCCGATGGCGACACCGATTCCGCCACCGTCACCATCACCATCAATGGCGATAACGAACCGCCAGAGATCAACACCAGTCCGCTCGTTTCGGACCTGGCACCGCGCGTCTCCGAAGAAGGCCTCGACGAGCCCTATCAGGGCATCCCCGATGACCTGCCGACTCCGGGGGATGGCGAAGAGGATCTCGACCAGACCAACGACGCCCAGTACCAGGGGCAGGTGGTCTTCACCGATGCCGATACCGCCGATACCCACACCGTCACCTTGACGGCACCGGCCACGACCACGGATTTTGCCTCCGGCGGCGAGCCCATCGACTGGAGCACCAGCACCGATCAGATGCTGGTCGGCACTGCAGGCCCAGGCGGTGAGCCCGTGATCACCATCGCACTCGACGGCGATCCCGCACCCACCGGCAATGCCAATGAGTACGCGGTCAGCTATACCGTCACCCTCTCAGGACCGATCGATCATCCGATCGAGAACCTTGAGGACACCCTCTCCATCGATATCGGTTTGACGGTTAAAGACAGCAGTGGCAACCAGCTTACGGACTCTGACACAGCGACCATCCACTTGACCATCGAGGATGACAGCCCAGTCGTCACCGGTACTGACAACGCTGAGCTGGCTTATGACATTGGGTCATACTTCACCGGCGACCTCGGCATTGCTTACGGTGCAGACGGACCTTTTGAAGGGAGTCTGCAACTCACCGGCATTTCAGCCGACGACCCGGTTATGGCAAGCACGACATCAGGAATGCAACAAATGACCGCTGATGATATTCCTCTTGTCTACGCCTTTGACTCCAATGGTGATCTGATCGCTGTCAAAGCTGGCGACCCAAGTTATGTTGCGTTCCGCCTTGCGCTTAATGAAGACGATGGCGAATATACCTTCACCGTTGTGAACGGAGTGGATGGCGGCCCGACGTCGACGCTGGTTGACCTGACAGATGCCAGCAACATTCATGGCGGGAACGTCGGCGAACTCATGATCGATGTGTATCTTGATGAAGATAATGCTGCTGACGCTGTTCTGATCGCCTCCGGAACTGGTGTAACCGCAGACGACACTGTCAACTTCAACTCCAATGCCATGGGCGTGGGCCAGGGCAGCAAAATAGATCCGGGCGATACGCTGACCCTTGAGTACCACGCCGGTGATTTCAATGACCCGGGGGCCCTCAAGGAGATGGCTCAGGCTGACGTTTCAGCATGGCATCTCGACGCTGGCGAAACAGGCACATGGACCATTTATCTCGATGGTGTAGAGGTCGGTTCCGGAACGTTCACCGGCTCCAGTGACAAATTTGACCATTTCACAGTCATGCCGACCGAGACGGATCCGGACGGCAACCTGTACACAAGCTTCGACACCATCAAATTCACCAGCTCCACGGGCAGTGAATACGGCATCAATCAGATCACGATTTACGATCGCGAAATCTTTGATGGCGCAGATCAGACATTGACCTACAACTTTGGCTTGACCGATGCTGACCTTGACCCGGCGAGCGGCACTTTCAGCGTGACCTTCGACGCAGACCTGTCGACGCCGCAGCTGGTCAACGAACCTCCGAGCATTACCGTTGACACGGGCAACGACAATAATGCCAACGACATCGTTTATGAGGCGGGCCTGACAGACGGCTCGGGAATCGGGCCCATTACCGTCACGGAGAGTGGCACCTTTACCGTCTCCGATCCCGATGGTCTGGATGACATCTACAGCATCTCAATAGCCGGCAGCAATCCGTACATATTCGAAGGTGGCACCCTGCCCGGCGATCTGGTCGGCAATACTTTCGCGACCGCCCATGGTGAAATCCGGATCACCGGTTACACGGGAGACGGCACATTCCAGTACAGCTACGAACTCAAACAGGCGACCACAGATATCGAAGGGGCCATAGAAACAGATGAGTTTGGAGTCACGGTTTCAGACGGCGCCGCTTCGGCAACAGCAACGATCACCATTGAAATTGTCGATGACGTGCCGATCGCCGTTGATGATTACGCCCAGGTGACAGCGGGCCAGTATGGCTCAACCAACCTGATGATGATCATTGATGTCTCGGGTAGCATGGGCGATACCGTGACCTATAACGGTGAAAGCATGACGCGCCTGGAGGCTACGAAGTTCGCCACGATCGACCTGCTCAACAGTTACGACAATACCAGCGAAACGCTGGTGCGGCTGGTTCAGTTCAGCGGCGACAATGACGGCAACGACACCGGTGATGCCGTGGCTCTTGGTTCTGGCTGGCTTACTGTTGCTGACGCAATTGCCCTTGTAGAAGGCCTGCAACCGGGCAATGCTTCCGGTACAGGCAATTACACCAACTACGACGCAGCCTTGGCAGCCGCACAGGAAGCCTTCGCAACGGACGGCAAGCTCGATGGTGGCCAGAATGTCTCTTATTTCCTCTCTGACGGCCAGCCGACCATAGGCAGCGGTGAAAGCGGAAGCGGACTGAGCGGAGGCGACGGCATAGGCACTAACGAGGAAGACGCATGGACAAGCTTCCTTGACAGCAACGGCATTGTTTCCTATGCCATAGGTGTTGGCGCCGGCGTTACTCAAAGTGCACTGAATCCGGTCGCTTGGGATGGCGCATCCGGAACCGATATGGACAGCATCGTCGTGACCAATGAAAGCGAACTGTCCAACGTCTTGCAGACCACCATCATCGTCAACCCGGTCACCGGGAATGTGCTGGACAATGACACCTCCGGCGCTGACGGCTGGGCCAACCCTGAGCTGGTTTCCGTGGAATATGGTGGCACCATCTACACCTTTGACGTCGACAACACCTCGTATGAAATCAACCTGGGCGCGGAGAAGGGTACCCTCGTCATCGAAAACGATGGTGACTACACCTTCACGCCACCTGCGGGCGGCAGCTCCGGTGCTCCGATTGAGATCAACTACACGGTTGTTGACGGCGACGGCGACCCGGCCAGTGCCACACTGACCATCGTCAACCCGATGCTGGTCGTTGGCAGCAACGCAGACGACTCCGGCGGCAGTACGGAACCTCACTACCTACCGAATCCGGATGATGTCGATGGTGACATCGTCGGTGGCGCCTCATCCGATGTCCTGATCGGTGATCTCGGCGGCACCACCCTGGTCGCCGGCAACACAGGCAACTTTGTGCTGGTCCTCGACACATCAGGCAGCATGAGCACCGACATTTCATTCGGCAACGGTACGATTTCGCGCCTTGAGGCCTTGCAACTCGCCACGGTGAACACACTGACCAAACTGGCGAACTCCGGGGCCGAAAATGTCCGTGTCCATATCGTTGAGTTCAACACAAATGCCGATACGATCGGAAGCACGGGGGGGACCTACAACCTCATCGTCAATGGCGTTGTCAACACCACCGCCCTGAATGCAGCAATCAGCGATGTCAACGGACTCAATGACGGCGGCTATACCAACTATGAGGCAGGTCTGCAAACAGCCCAGGAGTGGATAGAATCAAGCGCCCCTCTGCAGAATGCCGACAGCAACAAGCTGCTCTTCATTTCCGACGGCGAACCGAACCGTGCCCTGAACAACAGCGGCAGCGTCATAAACGTCAATACCCAAGACGCGATCAACCAGATCACCGGTGCCGATGGATCCAACGAAGTTGCGACCATCGAAAATGCCGGTTTCACCATCGAGGCAATCGGCATCAACGTCAACAGCACGGCGCTGAATTATCTTGACCAGGTTGAAGGTTCGGGTGGCGATGCGGACAACATCACGACCGCCGAGCAGCTGAGTGACCTGGTCAGTGACCTTGCCGGAGCGACAACCACCGAGAAGGCCGTCGGTGCCGACCACCTGATCGGCGGAGACAGCGATGACATCATCTTCGGCGACACGCCGAACACCGATGCACTGAATAGCGATGGGCCTGTTTACGGTGACGCAGGCACTCATGATGGGGCTGGCTACGCTGTCCTGGCGGACCACTTCGGCTCCGACCAGGCCGCACTCAACCATCTGAGTGACCCCGATAACGCCGTGCAGTACAACATCAACGGCGACATGCGTGGCGAAGGAGACCTGATAGAAGGCGGCGCCGGCAACGACACCATCTTCGGTCAGGGTGGCGACGATACCATCTACGGCGGAACGGGGAACGATACCATTTATGCCGGGACGGGCAACGACACCCTGTATGGCGATGATCTCGGCACTCTGCTTGACGACGGTGGTGATGATGTCTTCGTCTTCAGCGCTCTCGGTGGAGAGGGAGACAACGAGATTCTCGACTTCAACCCCGATGGCGATATACTGCGCCTCCACGACGTGCTGGACACTGACAGCAGTGGGGACTATACCATCGCCGACCTGGACAACGTCTCCATGACGGTTGTGGACAATGATACGATCGTTCTTGATATCACCGGGCTCGGGGGGAGAGCCGATACGTCCATTACCCTGCATGCAGCTGAAGGCACTGACTTCAGCGGGATAGCGGATCTTGCCGATCTCCACGTCGAGGTCACACCGGACACCTACTCCTCTTAAGAAATCAACTCACAAGAAAGAAGGGGAGCCCAATCGGGCGCCCCTTCTTTATCTCGTCTCGCGCATCGCGCTCCGCGCGGCTTTACGTCAGTATTTAACCTCAACCCGGTAATTCAGGGTTGTCTCGCCCTTGGCCGGCACCTCGATCTTCCACAGCGCCGTATCGGCGGAGGCCTTGGCATGAGGATGGCTTTCCTGCAAAACCCGCCAATCGCCCGGGACCGGCTCGGCAACAGTTACGGTCACCACTTCATCCTTGGCGTTCTTCAGCGTGATCTCGTAGGCGCTTTCAAAACGGTAATTATAACGGCTGTCGCCTCCCAGCTTGCGGAAATCGGTCTGCTTGCGATCGGCCGTGACATCGAAAGCATCACCCAGTTTCAACCGCACCGTCTCGTTTTCCGGGGTGTGATCGATGCGATCCTCACCGATAAACTGCGGGCGGCCGTCCCTGTCCTGCTTGTAGACCCGGATGATCCCTTTCGGCAGGGGCATGCCTAGGTTCTCCTGCTTGCGGTTGTCAAACTCAACGAACACGCCGACCTTGAGTTTCTGGCCGAGGTCACCCTGACGCCCTCGGTAGTAGTAGGGGTTGCCCTGCAGGCGGAATTCCTTGCTGACGCCAACCCCTGAGGCGTTGAGCAATGCGACCTGCTTGGTCTGGTTGTCCTTGATGGTGGTCGGTCTTTGCAGCGTATAGAGATGATACTCAAAAAGGCTCTCTTCACTCATCTGCGGGGCCGCGGCCTTGGCCATGGTGGCCTCCATCATCACGTCGCCCCGGAACATCATCTCCTCGCGCACGCGATTGACGTCTCCGGCCACCAACTGCAACAAGGCGTTGCGGTAAGTCGCGCCGCTCTGGTTGGTCAGCGTCACCCAGCCCGACAGGTCCAGGGCACTGTCGTCCGCATTCAATTCGGCAACATAGTCGGCTCGCCAGCCAAGGCCGCCGGTCAGGTAGCTGAGTTCCGTGGTTTGCTGACCCCTGGTCGCATTCTCAAGCGAGACGACCAGGGTCGGGCGATCACGCAGGTTTTTGGGGACGTCGGGGTACACCAGCCGCCCCGGCACACCGGTTTCGATCCGGTCGCCAACCTGCAGGACAACACCATCATTTGCTGCCAGCACCCGGGCCGTCTCGTAGCTGTCCTTGCCGGTCTCCGGGTGAGTGCGGACCAGCTGGATATCCTGACCAACATACTTCTCAAGCAGTTTGCGGGGGGTCAACAGATCAAAATCAAAGTTCTGCTCCATAATCGTCAAACCGGCGGGGTTGGTCAGGCTGCGCAGCAGGGCCGTTTCCGGCCGGATCCGCGCACTGACTTCACGCAGGGCCAAATCGACCACGCCCTTTGGCAAGGCGACCTGCCGCTGGTCTCGCACCAGGGCGAGGTCTTCGTTGTAGATCGTCACCGCAACTTCCTGCTGATCGTCCAGAGTACTGACGGTTTCCTCAGCCAGCGCCAATGCAGTCGCCAGAAAAACCAAAGCAACCGCAATGAACAGATTCAAAAGATTACGTATCATCAGAGTACCTCCGTTTACATTCCAAGGATAATCAACCACAGAATTTTAACGCAAAGACGCCAAGACGCAAAGAATTGCTTAAACCGTTAACTACAAAGGTTTTAAAATTTGAAAAATTGGTTCTGGAAATCTAAAGAGGAACCGGGAAGGTTTCTGAGAATTACTAACCCAAAAAAAACCTTGGATTCTCTGCGCCTTCGCGCCTTTGCGTTAAATATGTTTTTTAAGCAGGTTCGAGTCCGGCGAACTTGACCAGCAGCTTTTTCGGCCCGAAGCGGTGGAAATAGACCGTGACCTTCTGGTTATCGCCCTGGCCTTCGATCCGGCGGACAGTGCCGACGCCGAACTTGATATGCCGCACCTGCAGCCCGATCCTGAGGCCTTCTTCAGCATCGGGGACAATCCTGACGTCATCTTCGAAATCATCGACGAAGGGATCGTCGTCAAATGACGGCTCGACCTGGTCGAACAGGGAGGCCAGATTGTGGCTGGATGATTTTCTCAAACCATCCGGAGTGTTGCGACCAATCAACTGGTGCGGAATTTCGCCGACAAAACGGCTGGGCGGATTGAACTTGAAGTCACCGTAAATCCGGCGCCGGCGCGCGTAGGTCAGATAGAGCTTCTCCATGGCACGGGTCATGCCGACATAACAGAGGCGCCGTTCCTCCTCGAGCTCTTCGGCCCCGCTGCCGGAACGGCTGTGCGGGAAGATGTCCTCTTCCATGCCGGCCATGAAGACGATCGGGAACTCAAGGCCCTTGGCGGCATGCAACGTCATCAGGGTCACCCGGTCAAGGCTCTGGTCATAGGAGTCGAGATCGGTAATCAGGGCAACCTGTTCGAGGTAGTCCTGCAGGGTCCCCTCGCTGGCCAGGTGCTCCTCCATACCGGCCAGGAGCTGCTGGAGGTTGTCCATGCGGTTGCGCGCCTCTTCGGTTTTCTCCGCGTTCAGCTGCGGGCCGTAGCCCGTCTCCTCGATCAGCTCTGCGGTCAATTGCGGGTAAGGCGTCTCTGCCGCGCGCTGGCGGAAGGACTCGATCAACTTCACAAACTTGCCCACCTTGCTCGCCGCGGCGCCCTGCAGGGCGCCTTTATCAAGGGCCATCTGGCACGCCGGCAGAAACCCGCCGGCCTCGTTTTCGAAAGCGGCGATTTTATTCACCGTCACGGAGCCGATGCCCCGCGCCGGGACATTGATGACGCGTCTGGCCGAAACCGTGTCGGCGGGGTTGCTGATGATCCTCAGGTAAGCGAGGACATCCTTGATCTCCATGCGTGAATAGAACTTCACGCCGCCGAACATCACGTAAGGGAGACTCTCGTTGCGCAGTGCTTCTTCGATGACCCGTGACTGGGCGTTGGTTCTGTAGAAGACCGCCATGTCGCGCAGATGGCGTCCGGTGCGCTTGATCCGGGCGATTTCACCGGCGACATAACGCGCTTCTTCGCGGTCATCGGGCAGCATTTCCAGGGTGACCGGGTCACCATCGGCGTTCTCGGTCCAGAGCTTCTTCTTCTTGCGCCCGACATTATGCTCGATCACCGCTCCGGCAGCGTCCAGGATGGTTTTGCTCGAACGGTAGTTCTGCTCCAGCCTGATCGTCTCACAGCCGGGGTAGTCCCGTTCAAAACCGAGGATATTGCCGACCTCGGCGCCTCGCCAGCGGTAAATCGACTGGTCATCATCACCGACCACGCAGAGGTTGCCGTGCCCGGAGGAAATCAGGTAGATCAATCGATACTGGACCTGGTTGGTATCCTGGAACTCGTCGACGAGCACGTAATGAAAACGTTGGCGATACTTTTCCAGGACATCGGGGTGCTCTTCGAAAAGGCGCACCGTCTGCATGAGCAGGTCGCCGAAATCAAGGGCGTTGGCCTGCTGCAGGCGTTGCTGGTAGAGGCTGTAGATCCGGGTGATCTGCTCGGACTGGTAATCACCGTCATCGAGCTGTTCCGGCCAGAGCCCCTTGTTCTTGGCCCGGTCGATCGCCGCGGCGACGGCACGCGGCTTCAGCTTCTTTTCATCGATGCCGAGCTCCTGCAGAAGGGTTTTAAGGAGCCGCTCCTGGTCCTGGTCATCGTAAATGGTGAAATTGCGGCTGAACCCGAGGGCTTCGATTTCCTGGCGCAGGATACGCACACAGGCGGCATGGAAGGTGCTGACCCAGAGGCCCCGGACGTCATCACCGAGCAACTCCTCCAGGCGCTCCTTCATCTCACCGGCCGCCTTGTTGGTAAAGGTCACCGCAAGGATTTGCCACGGGTCAACCTTGTACATTTGCACCAGCCAGGCAATCCGATGCGTCAGGGCCCGGGTCTTGCCCGAGCCGGCGCCGGCCAGCAAGAGCAGGGGGCCGGTATCGTGCTTGACCGCCAGTTGCTGCATCGGGTTGAGTTTTGCCAGCAGGTCGGTCACTTACTTCTCCTCGAGGCTGCGGGTCATCAGGGCCCGGTTGTAGGCGGCCACAATATCGCGGCGGGAGATGATCCCCACCAGCTTGCGATGTGTCTCGCGATCGACCACCGGGACCTGTTCGATGTTCCGGTAGCCGATCTTACGCATGGTCTGGTCGAGGTCTTCGTCAGCACGGGCCGTGATGACATCGGTCGTCGCCAGCTCCTTAACGACGACCAGGTTCATCAGGTCACGCTCGAAAACCACACCCATGAAATCCTGCACCGAGATAATGCCGGTAAGCTCTCCATCGGCATTGACCAGCGGGAAGTTGGTGTGATGGGTCTTCTCGATAAACCTGGCAAACTGGCCAAGGGTCATGTGCTCAGGGATCGTTTCCACCTCACAGGTCATGACATCCCCGACCTGAAGTGATTTCATTATGTTACGTTCTTTACCCGCCTCCAGGTCGATACCTGCCCTGGACAGCTCGACAGTCTCCAGGCTGTCTTTTTTGAAATGCCGGGCGATGGCCGTGCCGATGACACAGGTGAGCATGATCGGCACGATAACTTCGTAGGAGTCGGTAATCTCGAACAGGAGGAAGATCGCCGTCATCGGCGAATGGGTAGCTGCGGAAAGGAACGCCCCCATCCCGACCAGGGCATAGGCTCCCGGAGTAATGCCGGCGGTGGGAAACAGCAGGGCAGCGAGATGTCCGAAGGCACCGCCGGCGACCGCGCCGAGGTAAAGGCAGGGGGCAAAGAGCCCGCCCGGCAGCCCGGAGCCAAGAGTTATCGACGTGGCGATCGCCTTGGCAACGACCAATCCGGCCAGCAGGTACCAGGTCTCTTTGCCGAACAGCACATCCCCCATGAACTCGTAGCCGTTGCCGAAGACCTGGGGGAAACCAAGCCCGATGATGCCGACCAGCAATCCGCCCAGAACCGGCTTGGCCAGGCGGTGGATCTTCAGCGCCGCAAAGCGGTCCTTGATCTTGAAATGGGTATCAATGAACAGTGCCGCCAGCGCGCCGATCAAAAGCCCGAGCAGGACATAGAGGATCAGCTCCCAGTAGTTGCGCACCATGTAAGCCGGGGCAAGGAGTTCCGGCACATTACCGAGCAGGGCCCGGGAAACAACGGTCGCCATACCGCTGGCAATCACGATGGAGGTAAAACTGGAAAGTTCAAAAGAGGCCAGCAGGACGATTTCCTGGGCGAAGAACACGCCGGCGATCGGCGCGTTAAAAGTCGCCGCGACACCGGCAGCAGCACCACAGGCGACCAGCACCTTGAGGCGGTCGCCGCTCATCTTGAAGAGCTGACCGAACTGGGAACCGATCGCTCCTCCGATCATCGCAATCGGGCCTTCCTGCCCTGCCGAACCGCCGCTGCCAAGGGTAATGGCCGCGCCGAAGCCGCGGGTAAAGATCGGTCGCAGTTGCAGCTTGGCACCACGCAGGTTGACTCTTTCCAGGAACCCGGAGAAGCCCCCCTTGAGGTCTTTGCCGAACCAGTGCCAGAGCGGGATAACCAGAAGCCCGCCGGCCACCGGGCACAGGATGACGAGCACGCGCGACAAGCTCCATTCCTCGAGGGAATAGCCGAACAGGTGCTCGCTCTGCTCGAAGATGCCCCAATGGACGAATTCGATCGTCTTGCGGAAAGCGTAGTTACCCAATCCGCCGAGCAGGCCGATGATCACGGCCAGAATGATCAGAAAAGTGTTTTCGCTGATGCGGAAGGAACTCTGTAGAGTCGCCAGCGTCTGGCGCAACCGGTCAAAGAATCGGGATTTGAAAATCAACAGTTACTCCACGGTGACGCTTTTGGCCAGGTTGCGCGGTTGATCGACATCGGTGCCTTTCAGGACAGCGATGTGATATGCCAGCAGTTGCATCGGGATGGACGTGAGAACCGGCATCAGGTCATCGACAATCGTTGGCACGACCAGCGCAATTTCCGCCTTGTCGGCAAGGCCGGTCGCCGCCTGGTCCGTCACGACAACCACGCGTCCGCCACGGGCCTGGACCTCTTCCATGTTGGCAGCCACCTTCTCCATCGTCTCGTTATGCGGCGCAATGACCACGACCGGCAGCTGCTCATCGATCAGAGCGATCGGGCCATGCTTCATCTCCCCGGCCGGATAGCCTTCGGCATGGATGTAGGAAATTTCCTTGAGCTTCAGTGCCCCCTCCAGCGCAATCGGGTACTGGTTGCCGCGGCCCAGGTAGAGGAAGTCCTGCGCATGCATCAGGTCCTGGGCAACCTCCTCGATCATGCCGTCCAGGTCGAGGCATTCCTCCACCTTGCGGGGCAGGCTCACCAGGGCATCGAGCATACTGCGACTGGTCTGGGAGTCAAGGTTGCCGCGCAGGCGGCCCAGGTAAACAGTGAACAGGTACAGGGCGACCAGCTGGGTGGTAAAGGCCTTGGTTGATGCGACGCCGATCTCGGGGCCGGCATGGGTATAAATAACACCATCGCTTTCCCGCGCAATCGACGACTCCACCACGTTGCATATGGCCAGGACCTTGCCCCCCTTGCCGTGGGTCTCACGCAAGGCCGCCAGGGTGTCAGCGGTCTCGCCGCTCTGGCTGATCACCAGTGACAGGGTTTTGGCGCTGACCAGGGGGTCGCGGTAGCGAAACTCGCTGGCGATGTCCACCTCGACCGGGATGCGGGCATGCTTCTCCAAAAGGAATTTGCCAACCAGCGCTGCGTGCCACGATGTCCCGCAGGCGACGATGTAAATACGTTCGATGTCCTTGAAAAAGTCCTCTTCGAGGCCGATGTCCTTGAGGAACACCTCAGCCTGGTCCTCGCGGATACGCCCGGCAATGGTGTCGGCGATCGCCCGCGGCTGCTCGTGGATTTCCTTGAGCATGAAGTGGCGGTAACCGTCCTTTTCCGCCATCACCGGACTCCAGGTAATCGTCTTGGCCGTTTTTTCGACCGGGGTGCCGTCCAACAGGGTTATGGACATGCTGTCCCTGGTGAATACGACCAGCTCGCCATCTTCGAGGAAGATCATCTCCCTGGTATGGGACAACATGGCGGGGATATCGGAGGCGACGAAATACTCCCCCTGCCCCTGGCCGACGACCAGGGGTGAGCCCTGTTTGGCGGCGATCAGTTTGTCCGGTTCCTGCTCGCACAGAATAGCGACAGCATAGGCCCCACGCACCTCGTCGAGAGCCATGCGCACGGCAGATTCAAAATCGCCACAATCGCCGTAGTTCTGTTCGATGAGATGGGCAATGATTTCCGTGTCTGTATCCGAGCTGAAATGATGCCCCTGGTCGCGAAGGCGGTTCTTCAGCTCCAGGTAGTTTTCTATGATGCCGTTGTGAACAACCACGAAACCGCCGGCATTGTGGGGATGGGCATTAATCTCCGAGGGACGCCCGTGGGTCGCCCAGCGGGTATGACCGATGCCTGGCTGTCCAGCCAGCGGCTGTTCTGCCAGGTTCTTTTCCAGGTTGACCAGTTTGCCTTCAGCACGGCAGATGCGAACCTTGCCCTGACTGATCGTGGCGATCCCTGCCGAATCGTAACCACGATATTCGAGACGCTTTAAGCCCTCCAGAACGATGGGGGTTGCTTCCTGGGGGCCGATATAACCAACGATGCCGCACATAGTGTCCTCAATAAATAAAAGGTAACAGGTTCAAGGTGATATTGACGAACTTACCCTCGCCTCACTTTTTCTTTTTGCGATTCTTTTCCGCCCAGCCGGCAATGTTCTTCTGCTCGGAGCGGGCAATGGCCAAGGCGTCTGCCGGGACGTCTTTGGTGATCGTAGAACCGGCACCGATCAGGCTGCCGCGTCCGATAGTGACCGGGGCTACGAACTGGGTATCACTGCCGACGAAAACATCATCCTCTATGATTGTCCGGTGCTTGTTGACGCCGTCGTAGTTGCAGGTGATGGTTCCACAGCCGATATTGACGTTTTTACCGAGCGTTGCGTCACCGATATAAGTCAGGTGGCTGGCTTGCGATTTCTCGCCGATAACAGCCTTCTTGGTTTCAACAAAGTTACCGATCTTGTTGTTGCCGCTCAACACCGTACCGGGCCGCAAATGAGCCATAGGCCCCACGGCACAGTGATTTCCGATGGCCGATTCACTCAGCACGGATCCGGGCTTCAGGTGGACACCGTCACCAACAGTGCAATCGGTCACGATGACTCCCGGTTCAATCACGCAGTCCCTGCCGACGGTTGTCTGCCCGCGCAGATGAGCGCCTGGATGAATGATGGTATCTGCGCCGATCTTGACGTCCGGACCTATATAGGTGGCGGCTGGGTCAACGATCGTTACCCCCGCTTTTTGATGCTCTTCGTTGATTCTCTGGCGCAAAATCGCGTCAGCCCGGGAAAGTTGAACCCGATCGTTAATTCCCATTGCTTCCTCCGCGCGTGCAATCACCAGGGCTTCAACTCGCTTACCCGCAGCCTTTGCCGCGGCCACGACATCCGTCAGATAGTATTCACCCTGGGCATTCTGGTTATCGAGCCTCTTTAAAAAGCTGAATACGAGGGGGGCCTGAAAGAGGTAGATGCCGGTATTGATCTCGGTCACCAGGCGCTCATCGGCAGTGGCATCCTTTTCTTCGACAATCCGCTCAACCCCATCGGCGCCGCGGATGATGCGGCCATAGCCGGTCGGATCAGGCATCTCAGCCGTCAGGATGGTGACCGCCGCGCCCCTGGCACGGTGGCGGTCGATCAGTTCCTGCAGATTTTTCTGCCGCAGCAACGGCACATCCCCACAGAGCAAGAGCAGATCGCCCTGGAACCCTTCCAGAGCATCTTCTGCACATTGCAGGGCGTGCCCGGTGCCAAGCTGCTCTGCCTGAATGGCAAAAACCAGCGCTGCTCCTGTCATGGCATCACGCACCAGTTCGGCACCATGACCGATAACCGGTACCACCGGACAGGCATCAAGAGCCATTGCGGTGTCGACGACGTGAGCCAGCATCGGTTTGCCGACAACAGGGTGCAGAACCTTGGGAAGGGTCGATTTCATGCGGGTTCCCTGGCCAGCTGCCAGGATCACCACGGCGAGATTTTCAGGCATTACAGTCCTCCGGAGTTTAAACACGTTATTATTTAGGAATGCCCTATAAAGGTCAAGCCGAGAGAGGCATGAATTGACCGGAATTGACCAACTTTTACCACTGCACGGACAACAAATTAGGTTTCCCTTTACCCGCGGGGGCAGACTCCAGTATATTGAGCTTAAATTTCATGGTGGAGGACGGTCCTTCGAATGATCGGACGTGAAAAGGTTACCGAGCTCTTGAATCAGGCTGAAAAAGAACTCAAAGAGCTCGAAATCGCATACGAACAGTACTTTCTGGGCATAGAAAAATGCTCACCGGAACGGCAGCGGCATAAATTTACCGTGCGCATGCGGAAATTTATCACCTTATACATCCCCCAGACGGACCTGCGCTATCGCCTGAACGGTATTACCAGCCGTTTCAACAGCTATTGCGGCTATTGGGACCGAATTCAGCGCCTGATCGACGAAGGCAAGTATGAACGTCATACCTCCCGCATCCAGCGGCGGGCCAGTTCCGGAGCCATCCCGCAGGACAGCCAAAGCCAGGCGCCCACGGATCCGGTCGACAGCCTCTATGAAAAACTGGTTGACGCTCACCAGAGCTGTCAACTGCGCCCCCCGAATCGTGATCAGGTCGCCAGTTTCCTGGCAAAACAGACCGAAGCCATCAAAAAACGCTTCGGAGACAAGGAAGTCGACTTCATGGTCGTCACCGAGGCCGGCAAACCAAAAATCAAGGTTCGCGCTAAAAACTGAAAGGCACAATGACCGATCAACGCAGCAAAACAGCTATGGTTCTCGCAGGTGGCGGCATCATGGGCGCTGCGTACGAGATCGGCTGCCTGGCGGCCCTGGACCGGCTTTTTTCTCCGGGTTTCTCAACGCGACATTTTGACACCTACATCGGCATCAGCGCCGGTTCTGTGATCGCCACACTGATTGCAAATCGCATCCCCCCCCGGGGCCTGTTCAGCACCATTGCCCGCAATGAACGCACCGTGTTCAACTGGCGCAGAAGCGACATCTATCGATTCGACTGGTGGACAACCCTGAGTGCCTTCGGGCGCCTGCCCTTCAACATGCTGAACATTCTCAGGCATTACCGCAAAAGCAACTGGGAGATCCACCTCAGTGACTTGCCCCACCTGCTTCACGAGCAATTCCCGGCCGGGCTTTTTTCCCTGCACCCGCTGCAATCCTACCTGTGCAGATCATTCCGGGAGGAAGGGCTTTGTGATACATTCGGCGAGCTCAACTGCGAACTTTTCATCCCGGCCTACAATCTCGATACCGGCGAACGGGTCATCTTTGGCACCAAAGAACAGCAGGACCTGCACATCTGCCAGGCAATCACGGCATCAAGCGCCATTCCTTTTTTCTTTCAACCTTACCGGATTGGAGACAATGCCTACCTGGATGGCTCGACCGGCAAAGTGCCCCACCTTGACATCGCCATCGACAACGGCGCCAAACTGATCGTGCTGATCAACCCCAGGGTCCCTTTCCGCAACGACCCTGAGATAACATGCCTGCCTTCTCTGTCCTACGGGAAATGCTCCCAAATCGACGAACTGGGCGTCATGTTTACCTGGGAGCAGGCCAAGCGCATCGAATCCCGGGAAAAGTTGATTCAGTCCATGAACTACTATCGGCAAAAAAATCCGGAAGTCGACATCCTGCTCTTTGAACCGAGCCTGGATGAAGCCCTGCTCTTTTTCCAGGGGCCGATGTCGATTTCTGCCCGCAACCAGGTCATGCAGCATGGCTACCAGCTGACCCTGAGCGAGATGAGGGACAACTATGCATCCCTGGCAGAGACCTTTGACCGGCATGGCGTCCTCACCACGGAGAAAAATCTATCGAAGCCGCCACCGGCATAGCCTGCCATGAGCTGGCAAGACATTAGCCACCATCGGTTGACGAAGGATTAACTGGTCGGTACAGTTAACAAGCGCGCACTAATTATGAAAATCGTATTCTGTACACTCCATGTCCGCCGCTCAGCGCAGGCTGTTCCTCTGGCCGCAGGGTACCTTGCTGCGGCTCTGCCCGCTGATGTCCGTCGCGGGGCCACCCTGGTCGATGTATTCCCGGACCAATCCGACCGGGAGATCATCGAACTCATCCTGACTCACAAACCGCAACTTGTGATGTTTCCTGTCTACGTCTGGAATCGGCAGCGCATCGTACAGATTGCCAGGAGACTGCACGATCAGCAGCCAGCACTGCAACTGATTGGAGGTGGCCCTGAAGCGACCGGCGACCTGGATAGATTGATCAGCGAAGCGCCGTGGACGGCCCTGGTCCTCGGTGAAGGGGAAGGCGCCCTGCGCGGTCTGGTGGAGCAGCTTGCCAAGGGCCCCGGACAACAACCATTACCTGGTGTTGTATTCAACGTGACCGGGAAAAGCCTCTCCGGACAAGACTACTGCGAGTTCGATCTCAACACGGCTGAATCCCCCTGGTTGTCAGGTATTATCGGCCCGACTGCGGAGGGAGGGGTGCTCTGGGAAGTTGCCCGTGGCTGTGCTTTTTCCTGTGATTACTGTTTTGATGCCCGCGGGCATGCCGGGGTGCGGCCAATCCCGTCGGCACGGCTCGAGGCAGAGCTCGAACACTTCGTCAAGCAGGGTGTCAGCCAGGTCTGGATTCTCGATTCAACATTCAATTATCCCCCGGAGAGAGGCATTGCGCTTTTGCAGATGCTGCTTGATAAGGCCCCCGGTCTGCATTATCACTTCGAGGCCAAGGCAGACTTCATCGACCGTCACACGGTCAGCCTGCTGGGCAGGCTGAGCTGTTCTGTGCAAATCGGCCTGCAGTCTGTCCGGGAAGAGGTTCTCAAGACGATTCATCGCCCGCTTGACCTGGAGATTCTTACCGAGAAAGTCCATCTTCTCGAAGCGGAGGGGATCATCTATGGCTTCGACCTGATCTACGGTCTGCCCGGCGACAACTATGCCGGCTTCCGTGAAAGCATCGATACGGTCATGAGCTTTGCCCCCAATCATGTTCACATCTTCCCCCTGGCGATACTGCCGGGAACCCGCTTGTTTCAGCAACAGGCCAGGTACGGGATCATCGCCCAAGATCAGCCGCCCTACGAATTGATCTCGTCGGACGATTGGTCCGCCGAGGAGATGGCGCTCGGTCGGCGTCTGGCCGCCGCTGTTGACCTCTTTTACAATACCGGCCGCGCGGTTGCCTTCTTCCCGGCTATTCTGGAAGCACTCCAGGTACAACCCAGTGCCCTGTTCGAGGATTTTTTCAAATGGCTGCTGCAGCAACCGGAGATCGAGCATGATGAGCTGTTGAGAGTAGACAGTTGGTCGGCCAGCGATGTGTACAGGATGTTGCAGGGATACATTTGCCACCAGCTGAAAATCACCGGTCAGGGACACCTGGTCAGCGTCTTTCTTGACCTGCTCTGCTACCATTTCAACTACGCGGAAACCTTATTGAGCGAAGAACTGCTGCCCCCGGCAGACAAGCGCATGCAGTATGCAGACATCTGGGAGACGCCGTGGCAGCGCTCGCGCAAATGTCGCCTGGTTCCTTTTGCCTACGAGATTCTGGATCTATTGGAGATGGAGGAAATGCAGTTGGCAGAAGTGGTCCAGCTCTTCAGGCCGGTCGGGTCCGTCGCCCTCTTTCTGCGGCGAGACAACGAAGTCATCTGCGAATCCCTCAGCGAGGAGATGTTGCTTCTGCTCAAACAAAGCAACGGCCAGAACAGCCCCAAAGACATTTTTGCCGGCAGCCTGCCTCAGGCGACCGGCGAGGAGCTGGTGCAATTCGCCATCAGTGAAGGCCTGCTCCACCCGGCTGAAAATTTGGCTACTTGAGCAGCAGGTCCATCAGCCCCTTGTAGGTTTCCCGCTTCCTTTCCGAAGCACCGTACAACGATGAAGAGAAAAGCGCGGTCGCCGCGTGCTCGGCCATCATGGAAAAGAGCTGATAGTCAACCTGCTCGAACTTCTCCTTCTGCACAAACAGCTGGTAAATGGCCAAGACCCCCATGCAGCGATCATGGATCTGCAGCGGAATGGCGGCCAGGGGAGCGTTCGGGTCATCGGAGCCGTCAACGACCCGACCCTCCCGGTAGAAGCTCTCTCCGCCCTGAACAACGTCGCGCCAAAGCCCGTTCGCTACAGACAGCGTCGGGAATTCATCGGCGCTAAAACCTTCTCCTGTCTCGAAATTGAGTTGCGACTGGTTCTCATCATACATCAGCAGGGCAAATCTCTCCGCACCGACGAAATTAATGACGACTTCGGTGATGATACTCACCACACGGCCATGATCAAGTTCCGAGTGCAGCTTGGTTGAGGCGATGTACAGGTTGGTCAGGTTGTTGTTGACCTGCTCGATCTCGATCAACTGCTCTGCAAATTCACGATTTTCTTCTTCCAGCTCATTGATGCGCGTCAGCAGCCGGCGGTTTTCATCGGCAAGTTCGGACTGGGCCTTGTCAGGGACAGCCGTTGTTTCCGTGTCATCCCGCTTTGCAGAATCTGCATTGATCAGAGCATGGAGGGCTGCTACACCCTCGCTTTCAGGATGGACGAAGTAAATACCCATCCCCTCCTCGGCTCCCCTTTGCACCCTTTTGACTTTACCGAGAACGTTTAGTTTGCGACCGTCGGGCAAGGCCAGGCAAAGGTCAACGGCAGAACCTGCGTCCAGGGGATTGCGACTTTTAACATAAATCCCGTTTTTGGAAATGTCTTTGGCACAGGCTTCCATGCTGCGCCCACCTGACTGAATCTGCACATTCAATGCAACCGGGACCCGTTCGGCTGTACGGGAGCGGACCTTGCCCAACTGGCGCTGAACTTTCTCCAGCAGTATGTTCTTGTTGATCGGCTTGGTGACGTAATCATCGCAGCCTGACTCCAGGCATCTTTTGACCTGTTCATCCTTGCCAGCCGCAGTCACCATAATCACGGGCAGATCGCGCCACTTTTCTTCAGCGCGGAGTTGACGGCACACCTCATCACCGTCAATCCCCGTCATGAAAAGGTCAAGCAGAACCAGCGCGGGAGATTCGGCAGCAATCACTTGCAGAGCCTCTTCACCGGAGCGGGCCATCAGCACCTCGTAACCGAGTTCTTCGAGAAACGACTTCTCTAGCTCCAGGAAAAGCTCAACGTCATCTACCAACAGCACTTTAATCATAATAAGACAGCCATCTTGATCGAAATTGGAGCCATACCTTACCTGAGCACTCGGGAAATGTAAAGGGGAGCAACCCGCTCAGCTAACAAAGAAAAAGGGCCCTGCAGAAGCATAGCCCTTGGTAAGATGACAAAGTTCAGTCATGCTTTTATGATTAGAAAGAAAGGGGCGACAGATTGTTAATCTGTTGCCTCATTTTCTGTTGAAGACTGCAAACAGAACCGGCGGGTCTCGTCCCGCCAGACGCCATACTCTTTTGCTGGTCCAAAAGAGTATGCAGAAAAAGACCTGTCTCCTTGCGGAGGGCATCTCCTTTGCCTGTTTTCAGATACTTCAAGAAGCAACGCAGGTCAGGAAGCCGGCCCGTTACAGGGGGCCTCACAACACTGCTTTCCAGACACGGTGGCAAGAACATACGGATGGCTCAACGTGTCACAGAACTAGAGGGTCACAAGACCCTCGTCAACTACGGGGGACGCGTAGATATTGTAATGCTTGTCCTCCCAGAATTGATGTTACTGGGTTAACGTGCAAGACATAGCCCTCTGCTAAGAGCAAGATCCTTTCTTTGGTGACTTTCTTTAGATCAGTAAAGAAAGTCACTCGGCTGTCGGGCGAGTCCGACGGTTTTGCTTGTGCTTTTGGGTTTAAAAGCACAATCAGAAAGGCAACAGTTTAACAATCTGTAGTTCTGATGCGGCTCAAACAACAAACGTTCAAGCTGAATACGGGCAAAAACAAACCCCACATCATCTCAATGTGGGGTTTGTCATCAATCTCAGAGCTCTGCAGAAGCAGAGCCCCCGTAAGGATCAATTATGGTGAAACGATCAGGCGACGTCTTTCATCCGCTCGACATAGCGCGGACGTTCAACGATAAACGACTTGATCTCACGAACTTCAGGGACGCGACCGGCTATGCGTACGACATCATCGATAATCAGAGCAGGTGCAACGTACACACGGTTATCGACCATCTTACGACGGTCACAGAAGAGATGAACTTCAGCGCGCACATCCATCTCGGTCAAGGCTTGACGAACATTGGCAAGGACTCGTTCACCGCGCTGACCCGCTTCAGGTTTGCAAAGTATATCGATTCGCATGGTGACTCCCTTTCCTCATATATGACTATTTTAGTAAATTATATGATTCTAAATAAAAAAAGCAAGCATTTTCTGCTTGCCGTTGCGGTTTCAAATAAGTTTTATTGCACCTTAGCGGGGCGGAGGACTCGTACCATAAATCAGCCTCAAGGCATGCCTGGTGCGAGCTGCCAGGCGAACGGGATTGATCGGCTTGGCAATAAAATCGTGATAACCCATATCCAGCAGCTTTGCCTCTTCCTCGGCGGAAGTCTTTTCCGACAACGCAATCATGGGAATATTACTGCTGCTCTGGTTGGCCTGTATGGCCCTAAACATTTCGTAGCCATCCATTATCGGCATGGCACTGGTTTCAGAGATGATCAAATGTGGATGTTCTTGCAAGGCGAACTTGAGGCCTTCCTCACCATTGGTCGCCTGCAAAAGATGATACCCTTCACGTTTAAGCACCGACATGATGTTAGAGCGTACGACCTCTTGATCATCTACGACAAGAATCGTCCACCAACCGCTCTTCGCAGCGGGCTTCTCTTCAGGGACGTCGATCACCACTGCAGGGTCGTGGCCTGCAAGTTCGACGTCCTGAAGAATATTGTAGTAATGCCGGTTGACCGCTGCCTGAATTTCCGAAGGCGTTGTCACGCAGGGGACGATTCGAAGTCCGCTGCGAAAAGAGAGGTTGTCGATGGTCTGAATATCTAGAGGGTTGACCATCGCTAAGAAGAGAGTTTTCCCTTCTTTCTTGAGAGGGAACATCATCTTGGCCATGGCGGTATCTGGATCAGTAAAAGAAAGTATCTCTTCGCCAAATTTGGCCTTGGCAATATTGGAAACCGTTTTGAAGCCAAACTGGCGGGCCAACGCGGCAGCGATGTCGCGTTCGGTGACAACACCCATCTCTTCCAGAACCTGGCCGAGGCGGCGTCCGGTCCCTTTCTGTTTTTCCAGGGCCCGTTGCAGCTGTTGCTCATCAACGACCTTGGCTTCTACCAGTATTTCACCAAAACGCTTGCGCCTGGCCATACACCCTCACGAATAGATGGTTCACTTCTGCTGCGCCAACTTGCGCATATTAACAATTTTCCTGATAAAATCCAAACATTTAAAGTCGCTGCATATCTCGTGAGAAGCGCTATTATATTTCATAGATCAGTCAGGTCGTGCTTTTATAAAACATTGAAATCAACCCTGAGTTCACCATCTTGCGCATCGACCGTGATTCGAGAACCTTCCGCAACCTCGGCGGCAATCATGGCTCGTCCAATTTTCGTTTCCAGGTTATGCTGCAGATAGCGCTTCAATGGACGGGCACCAAAAACCGGATCGTAAGCAGCCCGAGCCACAAAGCTCCGGGCAGCAGGCGTCAACTCAAGCAGCAGGCCCCGGTCTGCCAAGCGTTGCTGCAGCTCCTGCACCTGGAGGTCGACAATCTGTTCCGTTTCAGCCAGTGTCAGCGGCTTAAACAGGACGATATCGTCAACGCGATTTAGGAACTCAGGCCTGAAACCACTGCGCAGGTCCTGCATGACCAGCTGACGTGCCCCGTCCTTGATGAGGCCATCAGCCGTCACGCCATCGAGGAGATGCTGCGAGCCTATGTTGGAAGTCATGATCACCACCGTGTTCTTGAAATCCACCGTACGACCATGGCTGTCGGTAATACGGCCATCATCCAGGACCTGCAGTAGAACGTTAAACACGTCAGGGTGAGCTTTCTCGATTTCGTCAAAAAGGATCACGCTGTAGGGGCGTCTGCGCACGGCTTCGGATAGCTGACCGCCCTCCTCGAACCCGACATAACCGGGCGGAGCACCGATCAGACGACTGACGGCATGCCTTTCCATGTACTCTGACATGTCGATGCGGACCATGTTGTCCTCGCTATCGAACAGGGCTTCTGCAAGCGTCCTGGCCAGTTCGGTCTTGCCGACCCCGGTTGGGCCGAGGAAAATGAACGATCCGATCGGCCGGCGGGGATCCTTGATCCCGGCCCGGGCACGGATGACGGCATCAGCAACCAGCTGAACCGCCTCGTCCTGCCCGACCACACGCTGATGCAGGATCTGGTCAAGCTTTAACAGCTTCTCTTTTTCCCCCTCAACCAGCCGGGTCACCGGGATTCCGGTCCAGCGTGAAACGATGCCGGCGATTTCTTCCTCGGTGACCTCCTCACGCAACAGACGACTTCCGCCATCATCTTTTGCCAGGTGCTCTTCCGCTGCGCTCAACTTACGCTCCAGTTCGGGCAGGCGGCCATGCTTGAGTTCAGCCGCCAGATTGAGGTCATAGTCCCGTTCAGCCACCACAATCTGCTGGCGTACCTTTTCAATCTCCTCGCGCAGGACCTGGATTGCCTTGATCCCTTCTTTTTCCGTGTCCCACTGGGTCCTCAGAGCCTTGACGCGATCGCGCAAATCAGCAAGCTCCTTGCGCAGGACGTCCAGTCGGGCCATGCTGGCCTTGTCCTTCTCCTTTTTCAGCGCCGCCTCTTCTATCTCCAACTGCATGACACGGCGGGTGACTTCATCAAGCTCAGCTGGCAAAGAATCGATCTCGGTGCGGATCATGGCACAGGCCTCATCCACCAGGTCGATGGCCTTGTCAGGGAGGAAGCGATCGGCGATGTAGCGATGACTCAAGGTAGCGGCGGCGACCAGGGAATTATCCTGTATACGCACCCCGTGATGCACTTCGAAGCGCTCCCTGAGCCCGCGCAGGATACTGATCGTATCTTCGACATTCGGCTGCTCGACCAGCACCGGCTGGAAGCGCCGTTCCAGGGCCGCGTCTTTTTCTAAGTGCTTGCGGTATTCATCGAGCGTTGTTGCGCCGATGCAGTGTAATTCACCGCGGGCCAGCATCGGTTTGAGCATATTGCCGGCATCTATGGCACCCTCGGCCTTGCCGGCACCAACGATAGTGTGCAGTTCGTCGATAAACAGCAGGATGCGGCCGTCACTCTCACGTATCTCGGTCAGCACCGCCTTGAGGCGTTCCTCAAATTCTCCGCGATACTTGGCTCCGGCCAGCAATGAACCCATATCAAGGGCAAAAATCGTCTTGTCCTTAAGTCCTTCCGGAACGTCGCCACGCACAATCCGTTGCGCGAGGCCTTCGACGATCGCCGTCTTGCCAACACCCGGCTCACCGATCAGGACCGGGTTGTTCTTGGTTTTGCGTGAGAGGATGCGGATCACGCGCCGTATTTCGCTGTCACGGCCGATCACCGGGTCAAGCTTGCCCTTATGGACGTCCTGGACCAGGTCACGGCCATATTTTTCAAGGGCCTCGTAGGTCCCTTCAGGATCAGCGCTGGTGACACGCTGATGGCCGCGAACGTCACTGAGGGCCTGCAGCAGGCGGTCACGGGTCACGTTAAACATCTGCAGCAAACGCCCTGCAGCCGTCCCCTTGCCTTCGTCGGTCAATACCAGCAGAAGGTGTTCAACGCTGACGTATTCATCCTTCAGGCGCTTGGCCTCTTTCTCCGCATTGACCAGCAGGCGGTTGAAGCGCTGGGTAACATAGACCTTGCCGGCCTCAACCCCCGGACCGGAGACCGAGGGCATTCTCTGGATCTCCTTCTGCATGGCCTCAATGAGGTTGCCAAGGTCAACGCCCAACCTGCTGACCAGGCGTGGCACCAGGCCGTCACCCTGCCTGAGCAGCGCCAGGAGCAGATGCTCACCGTCAACCTCGACATGACCATACTGTACGGCGAGACCTTGCGCCGACTGTATGGCCTCCTGGGTTTTCTGGGTCATGCGATTGATATCCATTGTTATCCTCTCCATGTTTTTATTGATGTTAAGATTTTACCAGCCTGCCGTGGTTTTTCCCGACATCCGGATACAAAAACGGGCCGGCTGCGACCGGCCCGTTTTACCTGAGAAGAGCATTCTCAATGCACGGTCACTTCAATCCGTTTCGGTTTTGCCGCTTCAGCCTTGGGAATCCGCAGGGTCATAACACCCTGCTTAATGGAAGCTTCTGCCTTTTCTGCAGCAAAGCTGTCCGACAGCATGAACTGTCGCCAGTAGCCTGCCATTGCAAATTCCTGATACTGGTAACCTCCGGCACCGGTCGGGGCTTCACCCTTGATGGTCAAGACCCCCTGGTCGATGCTGATATCGAGGCTTTTCTCATCCAGGCCGGGCATGTCAGCCACCAGGGTCAGGCCATCCTCCGATTCAAAGATATCGACGGCCGGGCTGATATACTGATCATTTCTCCGGGTTGCTTCCCGGGACAACATCGACGGTTTTTCCATATTGGCGAGACTTTTATCAGACATGACGATCAACTCCTTTCTCGCGAAAAATTTACGGGATCATAACCCGCTTAGTTATTAACGTACCTTGACGCTGATCTTTTTTGGTTTCGCTTCGGCAGCCTTGGGCATAGTGACCCGCAGCAAGCCGTTTCGGCACTCTGCCTTGACCTTGTCAGCGACAATTTCGACAGGCAGCTCTATCGTACGCATGAACTTGCCGATGCCACGTTCACGTCTGTGCCAGGTGCATTTTTCATCAGCAGGGTCGGCAGCAGCCCGCTCCCCGGCGAGGGTCAAGGTGTTGCCCAGAATATTCATGTCGAGCTTGTCGGGATCAACGCCGGGCAACAGGGCCTCGACATAGACGTTCTCCTCGTCATCCCGTAAATTGATCTTCGGATAGTGTCGCAGGCCTAAACCAGGTTCAAAGGCGGGGCCGAACAAACGCCCCCGGTTGTAGCCATTGAACAGGCCGTCAATTTCCCGATGCAACTGATCCATCTCTTTGAAAAGGTCCCAGGTTCTCATGATTCTTCCTCCTTCCGAGTTTTCTCGAAGTTTTTTTGGTAGTCAGCCCTCTGTATTACAAATGGCATGCCAATCTTTTATTTTTTATTTATAACGCAATATCAGTATGTTACAGAGACAGAGAAAGGCAGGCCGTTGTCTTGCAACGTCGCAGGCAAGTGTCGCAAGCGACACTTGCGACACGGAAGGTGTTGCATGCTGGAAGAGCCGTGGAAATAACAGCAGGGGTCAGGAATCGAGAGTGTTTCGAGAGAGGCCCAGCTTTTTCATATAGCGATAGAGAGTGGCCCGATGCACACCGAGGAGACGGGCCGCAGCCGCCAGGTTGCCATTGGCGGCCTTCCATGCTTGACGGATATCATCGACATCGAGGTCGACGGGATACGTGGTCCGGAAACGAAGACTCGCCTCAGGGTTTTCGGGCGCACCCAAGGCCAGCCGCTCCGGTCGCGAAAGGAGGACCCGCTGATCACCCATCGGGTAGGGCAAAGCAAGTGCGGAACCGTCGCCGCCCATATTGCCCGGGCCCCAGTCCCCGGGCGAGAAGTCCTGGCGCTCATGCACCCATTCGCGAAAAGCTCGCGCGCCGATGACCTCGGACTGGATTTCAATGAAAACCCTCTCCAAAACATTGCGCAGCTCACGAACATTGCCAGGCCAGAGATAAGACTGCAGCAGGGAGACCGCCTCGTTTGTCAGTCGATCAACCTTGCGGCCGTACTTGCGGCGAAAGAACCCGAGAAAATACTCGACCAGCAATGGGATATCGTCTACCCGCTGGCGCAAAGCCGGCAAATGAATGCGCAAGACCGCCAGGCGATGGTATAGGTCGGCACGAAAACGGCCCTGCTGAACGGCGCGCTCCATCGGCACGTTGGTCGCGGCAACGACCCGCACGTCAACCTTGACAGCCTTTTCGCTGCCGACCCGCTCCAGCACACCTTCTTCCAGAATGCGCAGAAGCTTGACCTGCGCCGGTTCCGGCATATCCCCGACCTCGTCGAGAAAGATCGTGCCCCGGTCGGCGCGCTCGAAGCGCCCCTTGTGGGTACGTACGGCGCTGGTAAACGCCCCCTTCTCATGGCCGAACAGCTCTGATTCAAGCAGTTCCGCAGATATAGCCGAGCAGTTGACCGCCACAAAAGCATGGTCACGGCGGGGGCTGTGATCGTGGAGCGCCCGGGCCACCAACTCCTTGCCGCTCCCCGTCTCCCCGGTGACAACCACCGAGGCGTCTGCCGGCGCGTAAAGCTCAATCTTGCGGAAGACCTCCTGCATGCCGGGGCTGCTACCAACCAGGCCAAAACGGCTGCTCGGCTCATCCTTGCGCGCCAAACCCACCGAGGCCAGACGGAAATAGAAAAAAGCCTGCTGGCGACCGCGGTCATTCACGCCGCCCGGCATGACATCGACGATCAAGCGACAATCCCTGCCGCCCTGAAAATCAATGGCAATCTGCCTGAGCTGATCACCCAGCATCGAGACTTCATCAGCCAGGTAATCAAGCCCTGGAGACACGTCCGCGAAAACTTCATGCAGGGCATGGCCAACAACCTCAAGGTCGCCCAAGCCAACCATCTCTGAAAACCGCGCTGAGAGCTGCTGCACAACCCATCCTCGATCGAGGCTGCTGGCAACCACCAGGTCGGGGGCCCGCAACGGAATTTCTTTATCTATGATGATTTCGGGCTCAGTCATGGCTCTCACACTCCACACTTGCGACACACTTGCTACACAATGTAACAAGCCCAGAGAGACATTTCAAGTGACAGCCAGCAGGACATAAGACAATGGTTGCCACCTACCTGCAAAAAAACCACCTAAGCCAACAAAGTATGACCTAACAGTGTGCAGAATCGCCGCAACCTGCTATAAATATAGGTATTAATGAATTGCAGCTGAGGGGGACAGGCATGAAAAAAAACAGCAAAATTCTTGATTTCGAATTTACCGAAGTCCTCGACACAAAAACCCGAGAACTGATCAGAGTTGCCTGTGCTGTCGCAGTCAACTGCCCCGATTGACTCACCAAGCACTTCGCGGTCGCGAAGGAGGCTGGAGCGAACGAAGAGGAACTGCGCGAAGCAATGGCCTATGGAATCATCGCCCCTTCGGGACGCGCTAAAAACTTTGTCAAGCGCATGCAGGATGAACTCGATTTCGATTAATCAATTCAGAACCACTGAGGAGACATTGCAATGCTGAGCAGACGCGTAAGCCAGAAGATACTCAATGATCAGCTTGTCACCAAGGAACAACTGAGAGAAGCGACCAACCGGCAACGCCTGCACGGCGGCAGACTTGGCGATAACCTGGTCGCCATGGGCTATATCAACGAAGACCAGCTGGCTTCATTCTTTATCCGGACACCGCCGGCCCCTGAAGAGGTGCAGGACACCGGCCTGGATCTTGACTTCATTGCCGACCTTGCACTGAAGCACGCCTACGGCATGGGTGAGTTTCGCCTGAGCCGACTCTCTCAGCGCATGGGGCTTTCCAGCAACATCCTGGACGAAGCCATCGAACTGCTGCGACGCGAAAAACTCATAGAAGTCCGCGGTGCCAGCCAGTTCGTCAAATCGTCCTTCAACTTCATCATCACCGGGCTCGGCAAAAAGCGTGCGGGAGAGCTCATGGAAATCTGTCGCTACGCCGGACCCGCCCCGGTTACCGTCGAAGACTACCGGGAAATGGTGGAGAACCAATCGATAAAGAACATTGACATCAATGTCGACGTCGTCAATGCAGCTTTTTCGGAACTGGTCATCAGCGAACAGATGCTAGGTCGTCTAGGACCCGCTATCAGTTCCGGCGCACCGATGTTCCTTTACGGCCCTCCCGGCAACGGCAAAACAACCATTTCCGAAACGATCGGACAGATCCTGCCGGAAACCATCTACGTCCCGCACGCTCTCTATGTCGGCGGGCAGATTATCGCGGTCTTCGATCCGGTCAACCATAACATTGTTGAACATCTTCCCGGCGATGAGACATCCATCGACAACATCGACCAACGCTGGGTCAGAATTCAGCGTCCGATCGTCATGACCGGCGGCGAACTAACCCTGCGCATGCTCGACCTTGAGTTCAACACCATCGCCAAGTTCTACGAAGCACCACTGCAGATGAAGGCCAACAACGGACTCTTCATTATCGACGATTTCGGTCGCCAGCAGATGGACCCGCAAAGCCTGCTCAATCGCTGGATCATCAACCTCGACCGGCAGATCGACTTCATGTCAATGCACACCGGCATGAAATTCGAAGTCCCCTTTGATCAACTGGTCATCTTCGCCACCAACCTGGAGCCAAAATCCCTGGTTGACGAAGCCTTCCTGCGCCGCATCCGCTACAAGATCAAGATTGAACAACCAACCAATGCCGAATTCAAAAAGATTTTTCGGCGCGTCTGTGAATATAACGCCATCACCTTCAGGGAGGACGTCTTCGACTATCTGGTCGAGTACTGGTACCGTCGCCACGATTTCAGCTTCAGCGGCTGCCACCCTCGCGATCTGGTCAGCCACATTACCGACATGGCGCGCTTCTTCGACAAAACTCCGGAAATGACGCGCGAAACCATCGATCATGCCTGCGAGAACTATTTTGTAGAGCAATAAACTTTCTGCAGACCCTCTCGGTAAAAACTTCCAACGACCGGGAGGCATCGCTATAATGCCTCTCGGTCATGGAAAACTTTCTCTCCATAGAAGTTCAAAAACAGCTCCGTCACGAAATCCGTGAATCGGGCGGCAATGAAGTATTCTGTATCGGCCGCACGGACGCCGAACAGGTGGTGGTGGAACTGGAGATTCTTGCCCGCGGCAACCGCCAGGCCGTCCCCGCCATTCTACAAGCCTGTCGACCGGGCGACGTCATCATCCACAACCACCCCAGCGGTCACCTTGAACCCTCCGACGCAGACCTCAACATCGCCGGCAACCTGGGCTCTCTCAGCGTTGGCTTTTACATCGTTGACAACAAGGTCAAGCAGATATACCGGGTCGTCGAAGCCTTCAAGCCTACTGAGAACAGCTCCGTGGAACACGGCCAGGTGGCCGAACTGCTGGGCGCAGGAGGATTGATCAGTCAGCACCTGCAGGGTTTTGAAGATCGCCCCGAGCAGCTGCGCATGGCCTTTGCAGCTACCGACGCACTCAACCAGCACCGCATCGCGCTGATCGAAGCCGGCACTGGTACCGGCAAAAGCCTGGCCTATTTGGTCCCGTCGATTCTCTGGGCGCTGGGCAACAAGGAAAGGCTGGTTGTATCAACCAACACCATCAACCTGCAGGAGCAGCTCACGCGCAAGGATCTGCCGTTTCTGAAAAGAGCAACCAACCTCGACTTCGAGGTGGTCCTGGTCAAGGGCCGTTCAAACTACCTCTGCTTAAGACGCCTGGAAAGTGCCTCGGCAGAACCAGGCCTTTTTGACACCGAGCATGTCGGTGAATTGAGCTCCTTGCGCGACTGGGCCGGTCAGACGAAAGATGGTTCCAGGGAGGACCTCACCTTCATCCCGCACAGCACCCTGTGGGAAGAAGTCTGCTGTGAAGCCGACCAGTGCAGTCGCAGCCGGTGCCCGCACTTCAACGTCTGCTTCTTCCACCAGTCACGCAGACGCGCCGCCAGGGCAGACATCCTGGTCGTCAACCACTCTCTGTTGTTGGCCGATCTGGCCCTACGCAGGCAAACCGACAACTTTTCGGCACTGGCCGTCCTGCCGCCTTTCTCACGCCTGGTGATCGACGAGGCCCACCACCTCGAAGAGGTCGCAACCCGCTATTTCAGCACCCAGGTGACTCGCTTCGCCTATGCGCGCACCCTCAACCGTCTGCGTCATCCGCGCAAGCCGCAGCGGGGGCTCCTGCCAAGACTGCTGGTACAACTGGGCAAATCGCTGGCAGACAACCAGGACAAGCTCTACCATCAACTGCATGAACAGATCGAGAACCTGATAGGCAGTCGTCAACAGCTTTTCGACCGTGCCGTTGCCGACCTCGAAGATTGCGGCATTGACCTGGCCAAGGAAGTTGGCCGCGAAATCCGCGCGGGGGAAGAAATCCGCCAACGCCTGATACCGGCATTTGTCGCCAGAGACGCCTGGGCAAACGCCGTCGGGCAGCTGCGCAGCCTGGCCCGCGCCACCGATGACTACGCCGAAGCACTGCAGACGCTGCTCAAAACTCTCGGCAAGCTTACGGACGAAGCCGCCGAAGATATCCGTTCTCTTGCCACGGACCTGGCCGGGGTCAAGGTGCGACTGCAGACCATCGCCGAACACATCCTGGCCTTTGTCTCCAACGATGCAAACGCATGTGCCTGGTTTGAAATTGTCCGGGGACGAATCGGACGCAGCGAGGGAATTATCACCCGGCTCTGTACTGCCCCGCTGGTCGTGGCGCCCCTGCTGCGCGAGACTCTGATGGAACGCATGCAGACCGTCATTCTGACCAGCGCGACCCTGACAATCGCCGAGCGCTTCAACTACCTGCGGCACCGCATCGGCCTTGATGACATCGAGCCCTCACGCGTTACCGAACTGCTGCTTGCTTCACCCTTCGACTTCAACAAGCAGGCGCTGCTGGCCATTCCGACCGACATCCCTGAACCAGGCGCCCCCGGCTTTACCGAGGCCGTTCGTGACATCTCCGAACAGGCCCTGCTGGCCGCTGACGGCCGCAGCTTCGTTCTCTTTACCGCCTACAGCCTGTTGCGGCGCATCCATGCCGAGCTGACCCCGGCCCTTGTGGCCCGCGGCTACCAGGTTCTGCGCCAGGGTGAAGCGACCCGTCACAGCCTGCTGCAGAAATTCAGCCAGGACCCGACCAGCATCCTCTTTGCCACCGACTCCTTCTGGGAGGGCGTCGATGTCCCCGGGCGGTCACTGGAACAGGTCATCATTGCCCGCCTGCCGTTCAAGGTGCCGACAGAACCCGTACTGGAAGCCCGCGCCGAAGCCATTGCCAAAGCCGGCGGAGACCCGTTCATGGAATACACGGTTCCCCAGGCGGTGATCCGCTTCAGGCAGGGGTTCGGCCGCTTGATCCGGCAGAAAACCGATCGGGGGGTCGTACTGATCCTCGACAGTCGCGTCGTCAGGCGCGGCTACGGCAGACTGTTCCTGCATTCCCTACCCGACGTAGCGGTCAAAACCCTGCCGCAGGAGGAGCTGATCAAGGAGCTCAAGGCGTTTTTTCAAGTTTCCCGCCAGCAAGGTTCTTGTGACGCAGACACAACAAATCATTGACACCACTCGAGAGCTGTGATAACAGATTTGCATCAATTCCAAGCAATGGAGTTTTCATGTTCAAGGCAGCAGCAAACAGCGCAGCAGCAAAGTCGGCCCGGGCGAACAACGCGGCAGCCGCGGCGGCCGCATGCCATGAACCTGTCCATTGCCTTGTAGACTGATTGCAGCTTTAACTGAATCAAGGCCATGGGCAACCGCCCATGGCCTTTTTAATTTCAACGGGTGGAACGGGAAGGAACAAAGATCATGCGCAACAATATCGTTCATATCGGCGCCGGCGAGCTGACCTACGAAATCCGGGCCATTGTCGAGATAGCCGACAAGCTCAAGACCCTCGGCATCAATACCAACATGGAGAACATCGGCGACCCGATCGCCAAGGGAGAAATCATCCCGCAATGGATGAAGCAGATCGTTGCCGATCTGGCCATGAAGGATTGCAGCTACGGCTACTGTGCGACCAAGGGCGTCCCGGAGACCCGGGCGTTTCTGGCAGAAATGACCAACCGTCGGGGCAAAACCCAGATCTCCGCAGACGACATTATCTTTTTCAACGGGCTTGGCGACGCCATTCAGAAAGTCTACGGCCTGTTGCGGAGAGAATCCCGCGTCATCGGCCCGACCCCGACCTATTCCACCCATTCTTCCGGCGAAGCGGCCCACGCCGGCCAGAAGCCGGTCTGCTACAAGCTTGACCCGGACAACAACTGGTATCCGGACATGGATGACCTGCGGCTTTCGATCAAATACAACCCGGCGATTTCCGGGATCTTGATCATCAACCCGGACAATCCAACCGGCGCCGTATGGCCAGAGCGCATTCTCAAGGAAATAGTCGCCATTGCCAAAGAGTTTGACCTCTTCATCATTGCTGACGAAATCTATCAGAACCTGGTTTACAACGGCGAGGCGACCAAGCCGATCTCCGACCTGGTCGGTGATGTCCCCGCGATTTCCATGAAAGGGATCAGCAAAGAGGTCCCCTGGCCAGGCTCCCGGTGCGGATGGATTGAAGTCTATAACGCCGACAAGGACGCGATGTTCAAACGTTACATCCAGAGCATCGTTGACTCCAAGATGGTCGAAGTCTGCTCAACGACCTTGCCGCAGAAAGCCATTCCGCCGATCCTTAGCCACCCCGAATACCATGCTTGGCTCGATGAGCGCATCACCCGCTACGAGAAATTCTCCAACATCGCCTACGACATCCTCAAAAAGGTTCCCGGCGTCAAGGTCAATCGCACCAACGGAGCCTTCTACATGAGCGTCGCCTTCAAGGAAGGCGCCTTGAACCACAGGCAGACCCTGCCGATAGAGATCCCCGAAGTTCGCGAACTGGTGGAGAACCTGGTCAACCAGCCCGGCGTGTCTCTCGACAAACGCTTCGTCTATTACCTGCTGGCATCGACGGGCATCTGCGTTGTGCCCCTCTCGTCATTCTTTACTCCGGAAATGGGCTTCCGCATAACCCTGTTGGAACGGGACGAGGCAACCTTCACGCGCATCTTTGAAAATATAGCGGTCAACATCACTCAATACATTGACTCACATAATTGACGTCCCATTGCAAAAGGCCGGCATGCATGCCGGCCTTTTTGCTATAATCAATACAAGTCATTAGTCTGCAGCGGCTGTTCAGATCAGCAGATTTTTCTGCATGGAGTTCCCCAAGCATATGCTAAAGCCGAACAGGTTCGACAAAGATTCACTGATCACCTCTCAAGGTCAGCTGGTTGATTTTTTTGCTGCCGGCTCACGCCCGGCAGATGACTGGGGAATCGGCGCCGAAATGGAAAAGCTGGTCATCGACATCGAGACCGGGGAAGCCGCCGAATTTAAACGCATCGAACAGTTACTGGCAGAATTGGCCCGGGTCGGCAACTGGCAAGAGATGCGGGAAGGAGAGCACCTGATCGGCCTCAAGGGGGAACACTCTTCGGTGACCCTTGAGCCCGGCGGCCAGCTTGAACTGTCAGGGCAACTCTGCGCTGACCTGTTCTGCAACTGCAGCGACTTTTCTAAGCACATCGTCAAAGCCGTTGAGGCCTGCAACAAACTGGGACTGGTCCTGCTCGGACTGGGCACTCAGCCATTCAGTACGCTGGAGGAAATCGACTGGGCGCCCAAGGCCCGCTACGACATCATGGGCCCCTACATGTTGAAGACCGGCGACATGGGACAACGCATGATGAAGCAGAGCGCCGGCCTGCAGGTCAACCTGGACTTCAGCGACGAAGCCGACTGCATGCGCAAGATGCGCCTGGCCCAGTTTATGACGCCGTTGATCTATGGCCTCTTTGCCAACTCGCCGCTCCTTGAAGGCAAGCCCAGCGGTTTCCTGACCACGCGCGGCGAAATCTGGTCGCGAACCGATCCGGACCGGACCGGTCTGCTCGCCTTCCTCGACAACCCGGCGGCCGGGTTTAATGACTACGTCGAATATGCCCTGGATGTGCCGATGTATTTCATCATTCGCAACGGGCAATTCCTCGACCTCACGCAGAGGCCCTTCCGGTTTCGCGACTACCTGGCGCAAGGACATGCCGGATATCAGGCGACCATGGCAGACTGGGATATCCATCTCTCCACCCTCTTCCCGGAAGTCCGCCTGCGCCCGCAGATAGAAATACGCTGTGCCGACAGTCTGCCGCCCCACCTGGTCCTGACCGTCGCTGCCCTGATCAAAGGGCTGATGTACGACCGGGATGCCTTCGACACAGCCTGGGAGCTTTGCCGGCTCGAATCAGTTGCCGAGATCCGCGCAAGCTGCCAGCAGGCCTGGCGCATGGGCTTGAAAACCCCCTGGAAAGGGGAAACCCTGCAAAGCCTGGCGCGACAATGCCTGGCCCTGGCGCGCTCGGGCCTTGACCGTCAACAACAGAAGCAGGGGCGAGAAAAGAGCGAGAGCTGCTTTCTGGATGGGCTCGACCAAGTGATTGAGAGTGGGGAAACCCTGGCAGAGCAACTGTTACAAAACTGGAAGGGGTCACGTACGGAGAAAGTCAAAGCGCTCATCGGGCATTGCGGATTTTTCGACGTGGCAACCAACCGTGCCGACGGCGACTGTGCAAATGCACAGTTCAATCCTGCGAACAGGCCATCAATTATTTACGGGAACTAACGTTTATTTCTGGACAGGGAAGAGGTAGTCTACGAACCATCAAAGGTTCGTTGTGGCAGGCGAACCGGCGAAACCAAACCAAACCTTCTTCACCTCCACGCATACAAGGCCGATCCGGATAGTCCGGATCGGCCTTAGCGTTTCTACCGACAGCTATTTACAGAGTCATTCAACCGGGCAACGCCATCGTGCCATGCGACTGCAGGAATTTCAGGTAATGCTCCGGCAGGCCATGATATTGCGCGCCCCGGATCAGGCGGCTCAGGTAATCGCCGCTCGGCTTGAGCCCCGCCCGGAACTTGGCGCCACGGTAGACGGCACATGACAACTCGCCAAGTTCTGTCTGGACCATCACTTCCTGGCGGCGATAGCGGCCGCGTTCGATCCCTTCATAAACATCCAGACCGGCCAGGCTCTCTTCCGGGACGTCATAGACAACGCCGTGCACATGACTGCGCCGATCATCCATCAGGTCGGCCTTGCCGGTATCATCAGCCCCGGGCACATGGAAGACCAATCGCACATCCCGAAGCTTCCCCCTGGTCACCGGCGTAAAGCTGACATTGCGTTCCTTAAGCGTTTCTACATCCATGTTCGCACCGTAAGCGAAATAGTGCATACCGACCTCCCTGCGCTTGGGTTCGAAAAGTATCTTGCGGATCAATCGAAGGATTCATAAGTAAACCGGATGAGACAGGATGTAAACCTGCACTGCACGTGTATATATGCATTGTACCGTAGAATTTGCTCTTGTCTTGCCGGCAACGGGTCAGTATAGTGGCGACTCAACGCAAACCGTATAACGAGGAGCTTTCCCAATGGCACAAACGCTTGACATGCAAAAGGCCCAGAGATCCATCGACACCATCCGTCTGCTTTCCGCCGACATGGTCGAACAGGCCCAGTCCGGACACCCCGGCACACCGATGGAAGCGGCACCGATCGCTTATCTGCTTTACAACCGGCACATGCGCTACAATCCGAAAAACCCGGACTGGGCTGGACGCGACCGGTTCATCCTCTCCTGCGGTCACGCTTCTGCGCTCCTCTACAGCATGCTGCACCTCTCCGGCTACAAACTGTCCCTGGATGACCTGAAAAATTTCCGCCAGATCGACAGCCCGACCGCGGGGCACCCGGAATTCGGTCATGCCCCCGGCATTGAAACGACAACCGGGCCGCTCGGCCAGGGCATTTCCGTCGGCGTCGGCATGGCCATGGGCGCGCGGTTTTTACAGCAGCGGGTCAGCAATGAACTTTTCGACTACAACATTTACGGGCTCTGTTCAGACGGCGACCTGATGGAAGGGGTTGCCGCCGAGGCCGCCTCACTGGCCGGCCACCTGCGCCTGGGCAACCTGGTCTACCTCTACCTTGACAACAAGATCACCATCGAAGGCGATACCGACCTGGCCTTCACCGAAGAGGTCGCCACCCGCTACCTCAGCTATGGCTGGCATGTTCAGCATGTGGAAGGCGAAAACGTCCAGGACCTCGACCGGGCCATCGAGAAGGCCAAGCATTCGCCGCGCCCCTCGTTGATTATCGCCCGCTCGCACATCGGCTTTGGCGCCCCGAACAAGCAGGACACCCACGATGCCCACGGCGCTCCCCTCGGTGCCGACGAGCTGAAGCTGACCAAGCAGTTCTTCGGCCGTGACCCGGAAGCGACCTTTGTCGTCCCGGCGGACGTCAAGCAGCACATGGCTGAGGCCGGCGCCCGCGGTGCCGAGCTGGAAGCGGCCTGGCATCAGGCTTTTGCCGGCGAATTGGCAGGCAACGCCAACCTGGCAGTCTGGCAGAAAGCAGCCGCAGGTGATCTGCCGGCAGGCTGGGACGACCTGCCGGGTTTCGCCGCCGGCGAAAAACTGGCGACCCGCCAGGCCAGCGGCAAGACCCTGAACACCCTGGCCGGCAAGCTGCCCTTTCTGCTCGGCGGCTCGGCAGACCTCGGACCGTCCAACAACACCACGCTCAAGGATGAAGAATCCTTTACCCCCTGCAGCGTCGGCCGCAACATCCACTTCGGCGTTCGCGAGCACGGCATGGGTGCGGTCATGAACGGTCTGGCCCACACGCCCGGGCTGATCCCCTTCGGCGGCACCTTCATGATCTTTGCCGACTACATGCGCCCGCCGATGCGCCTGGCGGCCATGATGGGACTGCAGACCGTTTACGTGCTCACCCACGACTCTATCGGACTCGGTGAAGACGGCCCGACCCACCAGCCGATCGAGCAGCTGCCGAACCTGCGCGCAGTGCCGAACCTGAACGTGATTCGCCCTTGCGACGCCAACGAAACCGTCGAAGCCTGGAAGTCTGCGATTGCGAACCGCAAGGGTCCGACCGCCCTGATCCTGACCCGCCAGGGGCTGCCCACCATCGACCGCAGCCAGTACGCTGCAGCAGAAGAATTGCACAAAGGCGGTTACGTGCTCTCCAAGGAGAGCGGTGTGCTGCAGGCGATCATCATCGCCAGCGGCTCGGAAGTTCCCCTGGCCATGGGCGCACAGGAGCAACTGCAGCAGGCAGGAATCGGCACCCGCGTCGTCTCGCTGCCCTGCTGGGAACTGTTCGAACAGCAGGCACAGGAGTACCGTGACCAGGTCCTGCCGCCCGCTTGCAGCAAGCGCGTCGCCGTGGAAGCCGCAGCGACCTTTGGCTGGGAGCGTTACGTCGGCATGGCCGGCAAGACCATCGGCATGCAGGGCTACGGCGCCAGCGGCCCGGCCGGGCAGCTGATGGAGAAGTTCGGCTTTACCGTTGAGAATGTCGTCAAGACGGTTAAAGGCCTTATTTAACGCCCGCTCACTACGTTCGCTCAAGACGCAGAGACATAATAAAGACGCAAAGTTAAGGCCCTCCATTCAGGAGGGCCTTTTTTTCATGCAATGGTTTTATGATGCCTGATTTTTAACGCCCACTCGCTATGCTCGTTCAAGACGCAAAGTCGCAAAGTAATTTTGTGTAAAATCCTTAAGGTCTGCAGTCTTACCTATAACGGGTATTACTCAGTGTCTTCAGGTTATATATTAGACCGCATCCCTTCTCCTGGACTTTCATAT
>JAVVDT010000040.1:0-3587 GCA_032250875.1 Desulfuromonadales bacterium
CTATCTCATCGAGGGAGAAGAAAGCGGCTTCACCTCGATCGGTATCTCATGTTACTGGGCCATCACCACCTTGACGACCGTCGGCTACGGCGACATCTCACCGCAGTCGCCACTTGGGCGCGCGGTTGCCAGCATTATTATGATCATGGGTTATGGAGTGATTGCGGTACCGACGGGGATTGTTACAGCGGAGCTGGTGGCACCGATCACCGGGAAGGTTTCAACTCAGGCCTGCCCCGATTGCGGTGCCGAAAAGCACAGCTACGATGCCCGCTACTGCAAGTATTGCGGAGCCAAACTGAACCCTGACTGATTGACAGGCTATTGATAACTCAGTCTTTGATCTTCAGAGTGTCCTGAAATTTACTGCTCTTTTCACTATGTCTCTTGTTTGATAGTTGTCTTAAGGTTCATATCAACGGCACGACGAAAAAGGGCCGCCTGAAAAGGCGGCCCCGGTCATTTCACCAATCATTCAGGCAAATTCGAGCATCTCAATCTCAAAGTGCAGTTCCTTGCCTGCCAACGGATGATTGCCGTCAAGTACCACCACGTCATCAGTGAGCTCCACGACCTGAACCTCAAGGGTCTGTTCTTCTCCCACGCTGACTTCCAGCATGCTGCCAAGTACCAGTTTTTCGCTGTCGGGAATCAATTGCCGCTCCACTTTGGCAACCATCTCCGGAACATGGACACCATAACCCTCTTCCGCTGCCACCACAATCTTGCAGCTTTCACCTGGCTTCAACCCGACAACAGCCTGATCAAACCCGGGAATCACCTGGCCGGCACCAACAGTAAACTCCAGAGGCTCGCGCCCTTCCGAAGAATCGAACAACGAACCATTCTCAAAGCGACCGATATAATTGACTCGAATCTGATCGCCAGCAGCAACAACGCGTTCCTTCCGGCCCCCCATCAGTTTGCGCCTTTTTCCACGCTGATCAACTCCACATCGAACAGCAGCGTTGCATTGGGACCGATAACCTGGCCGGCACCACGTTCACCGTAAGCGAGCTCGGCAGGAATCACAAGTTGCCATGTCGCACCCGGCTTCATCAGTTGCAGAGCTTCCGTCCAACCGGCGATGACACCCCCGACAGGGAAGGTTGCCGGCTGGCCGCGATCGTACGAGCTGTCAAACTGAGTACCGTCGATGAGTGTGCCACGATAGTGCACAGTGACCACATCAGTAGCCTCCGGCGCATCACCTTCACCGGGTTCGAGAACTTTATACTGGAGCCCGCTGTCAGTGACCACAACGCCTTCCTTTTTAGCATTCTCGGCAAGGAAGGCTTCCCCTTCCGCTTTATTCTTGACCACCATCGCTTCCATTTCAGCGGTTATCTTGGCTTGCATCTCCTCCTGGAAGGATTCGATTGCGCTGGTCATCTCCTCATCAGTGAGACGCAGTTCCTTTCCGTCCATGCTATCTTTCAGCCCCAGCAGCAGAATATCCGCATCGATATCCATCTTCTGGGTTTTAAAGTCCTTACCGATATTCACGCCGATCGTATAACTGATGCGACTCTTCGGTGTATCCAATTTTAGTTCCGGCGCGATCTTGGCTTCCTCGGCCGCACAACCAACAAGAGACACCAAAAGCAACATAATGGAAAACAATCTGAGATACATAGGTATTCCTTTCTTAGCTAGAGTTTATGGGAGCAAACAATAAACATAACCACGGACATGTGCACTGTCAATACAAACCTGCAAAATAATGGCCAATTCACAGTTCGGCAACAATTGGGTCTGTGCGTAACAAAGCTGCCATGCGCGACAAGCGCACCGCCAGCAGCAGGGCAATGATTAGGACGACGATCAGCACAGCCATAAAGCCGCTCCAGCCGAAGCCACGGTATGCGTAGCCGGGAAGAAAGGATCCGATTGCACCACCACCGTAGTAAAATGCAACATACAGGCCGTTGACCGCTCCCTTGTGTTGCGTCACGTGACGATTCAGGTACCCGGTGGCCGTAGCATGGGTTAAAAATGAAGCGCCGCAGAGCAGAAACATGCCACCGACCAGGGTTGCAACCTGTGGTACGATCATAATCAGCATGGCCAGGATAAACATAACCAGGCTGCCGACAATGACCCGCTCTGCGCCGCCAAAGCGCTGGTGGATGCGCACGGCGTTCAGAGAGACGACAATGCCCATCAGGTAGCCGGAATAGGCCAGACCGATGCGAAACTCGTCAGCCTTGGTGCTCAGCTCTGTCAAGCGGAACGGCAGGAAGTTCATCACGGCGGCAAACACCAGAAAGAAGCAGAAGACCATGGCATAGGTCGTCCGCGCCAGGGGATCGGTCAGCACGCTACCGGCGGCTTTCAAGTTTGGACGGGAAATTTTCACCGATCCGGTCTCAGTAATGCGGCTCAGCCAGAGCCAGGCAATGAATAAGCCAAAACCGAGGAAAAGGAAGCTGAAACGCCAGTGCAACAGGCTGGCAATTAATCCCGAGAAAGCCCGACCGGCAAAACCGCCGAGAATGGTCGCGGCAATATACCAGGCCATGGCCCGGGCCATATCAGTCTTCTCTGTCACCTGCGAGACATAGGTCATCAGTGACGTCAGTATTGCCGGGAGCAGCAAGCCTTGTATCAAACGCAGGACCATCAAACCGGCAAAGGGCTCGACAACAAACATCAAGACCTCGGTTACGGCCAGCAGCAATACCGCCATACGCAGCATGCGCCGGGCCGAAACCGTTTCCAGCAGAGCTCCGTAAAAGAGGGGTGCCAGACATAAGGGGATAAAGGCAATGGTTGTCAGCAGGGCCGCGGTTTCCCGGGACACACCGAACTCTGCGGTCAAAACCGGTAGCAATGGCTGGGGGATATACAGCGCGGAAAGCGCCAGAATCGTGGTAAACAGGATTGCGGCCATAGTGCTCAGCGCAGGGGACGTTCACCGGAAAGTCGCGCAATTCGGTCGACCACCGGTGGATGGGAATAATAAAACCAGGCATACAGGGGATGCGGGTGGAGATTGCTCAGGTTTTCCTTGCAGAGTTTCACCAGTGCCCGGGCCAGAGGCGCGGGATCACCGGTCAGCTCCATGGCAAAACGATCCGCCTGCCACTCATGACGTCGGGAAATCCCGCTTGAGAGCGGCGTCAGGGGGAAGCTGGCCAAACTGGCCAGGAATCCAAGCAGCACCATCTGACCGACAAAGCTGAGCTGGTCAAAACCGAACCAGCCTGGCAGTCCGCCCCAGTCGAGCAACAGCCAGGCCAGCCAGCAGACGGCCAAAAAGACTAATTCCGTGCCCAGCAGACGCTTCCAGATGTGCCCCAACTTCCAGTGACCGGCCTCGTGGGCCAGAACGCCGATGATCTCGTCATCATTCATCTGTTCCAACAAGGTGTCGAAGAGCACGATGCGTTTGACCCGGCCGATGCCAGTGAAATAGGCATTCGAGTGCTTGCTGCGACGCGACGCATCAACCTGCTGAACCCGATCGACCTGTAATCCGGCCTCACCCATGACAGCCTTGACCCGCTCAACCAGTTCATGCTTCTGCAATGGCTGGAATTTGAAAAAAAGCGGTTCAATCAGCACCGGCGACAGATACATCAGCA
>JAVVDT010000040.1:3597-14558 GCA_032250875.1 Desulfuromonadales bacterium
AGGCAAGAAAGCCCCACACCCAGAGCCACCAGCCATTGGGACTGGCCTGCACCAGGGCGAGGCCTCCGGCCGTAATCAACGACAACAGGATAGCGCCGACCCCAAATGACTTAAGCAGGTCGGTCAGCCAGATGCGTGGCGTTGAAGTATTGAACCGGAACCGCTCTTCGAGAATAAAGGTACGATAGAGGCTGAAAGGCACATCAAGAAGGGTCTGGATCAGCATCAGGCCAAGCATGAAGAGCACACCTTGGCCGATAAAGGAAACAGCCACAGTCTGGACCCAGCCATCATACCAGGCGAGCAGGCCGCCAAACAGAAAAATCAGCAGCAGCAGACTGCCGAAAAGCGACTCAACCAATCCGACGCGACTGTTGGCCAGGGTATAGTCGCTCGTTTTGGCGAGCAGCTTCTGATCAACAACCTCGGCAAAACCGGCCGGCACCTTATGGCCATGCTGCCGCAGATGCTGAAGGTTCACATAGCGCAACCAGAGTCGGCAGGCAAGGATCAGCAGATAAAGAGATAACAGCAACCATTTCATGGCGCACATGGTAACAGATCAAGCTGGCGCGTGACATGTTTAAGCATGATTGCGCAATTTCAGTTCGACCGGATGCGGTGCGAGATAAACCTGCTCGCGCAGATAAGGCTGGTCGTACTTGCGCACGTAATGATTGATCAGGGTCATCGGCACGATTAGTGGCAGCAAGCCTTGACGATAAAGGTCGATCTGTTCAAGGACCTCCTGCTTTTCATCGGCACTCAACTGGTTTTTGAAATAGCCGAGCAGGTGTTGCAGGACGTTGACCTGTTTGCTCACCGTCGACAGCATGCGCATCCCCTTCATCAGCAGAGCCTCGTATTCGCAGAATAACTCCTCGACCGGAGCCTTGCCGGCCGTGGCGACCAGCTTGCCCGTTTGCCGGTAGATCTCGGTGCTATGGCTGAGCATCAATAACTTGTGTCGAGAGTGAAAAGCGACCAGATTGCCGGCTGTCCTGCCATTGGCGAGCATATCGCGCCAGCGTTTGAAGGTAAAAATACACTCGATGAAATTTTCGCGCAAACGCGGGTCATGCAGGCGGCCGTCCTCTTCCACGGGCAACAATGGCAAAGATTCCATGAATACTTTGGCAAACAAGCCGACCCCGCTCTTGTGCGGCACACCGTTGCGGTCGTAAAGTTTGACGCGTTCCATGCCGCTCGATGGTGATTTGGCCTTGAAGACAAAGCCGCACAGGTTTTCTTCCGCCAGTTGTCTGACGCGTTTGTGCGCCCAGCTCAGCATGCGTTCGGTAACATCCTCACCCGATTTGGAAAACACCAGGTGTGGGCCATCTTCTTGTTCGACCAGCCGCAGGGTCTGCCGTGGTGTCGGCAAGCCCATTTCCACTTCCGGGCAGACCGGCACATACTCGACGAACTCACCCAATGTATCGCGCAGAAAATGATCCAGTTGGTGGCCGCCATCATAACGCACCATCTCACCCAACAGGCAGCTGCTGACGCCAAGACGAATCTTTTCACTCATATGAGCCTTTATCCTCTTTTTTCAAATAAAACTTTACATCGTGCATCCCTCAGATTCTCAAGCTTTGAAACGTTTCAGGAACATCTCAAGGACTGTATTGAACGCTTCCGGCTGCTCAAGATTGGCCATATGCCCTGCTGCGGGGATGGTCTGCAACTCGGCATCCGGCAGCCACTTCACCAGAACCCGGGAGTGCTCAAGCGGCACAGCCAGATCCTGTTCAGCCCCGACCACCAGCGATGGTACGGCAAAACCGGCCAGCTTGGCGACGTAATCGTCGCGATCACGCATGGCCAGCAGGCCGCCGACCAGCCCAGCGGGCGAGGTCGTTTCCATCCATTGCCGCACCTCGGCAACCAGCTGTGGATTTTTCTGCAGAGTTTCCGGAGCGAAGAGCACCTGGGCAAAAGCATCGGCCACCACCAGGCGGTTGCCGGCATTGACTTCGCCAGCCAGCAAGCTGCGTTTTTCCCGGCTTGCGGCTTCATCGGCTGCGGCACGGGTCATCAGATACATCGCCCCCAGCAGTCGTTCCGGGTAGCGCTCGGCCATTTTAAGCAGCACGTAACCACCCATGGACATGCCGCCGACCACGGCCTTCTCGATCTCCAGCTGATCGAGCAGGCCAATCAGCGCATCGGCATAGCGTCCCATGGAAGCGGACTCCGCCAATGGCGGAGTTTCTCCGAAGCCGGGCAGATCGGGACAGATTACCCGGTAGCCGGCATCGACCAGAGCAATTACCTGCGGCCGCCACATCTTGCGGCAGAGGGGAAACCCGTGGATCAATACAACGGCGAGGCCGTTACCTGATTCATCAAATTTAAGCATGATTCCTCCGGAGATTAGAAAGGAACAGACCTGTTTTTTCGCGCTTCTCTCTGCGCACCTCGATCCTAATAAACCTCATCAACGACAATCTGGATGCCTTCAAGCACTTGTCCGGTCTTGATCCTGATCGAATGATCAGGGGCTCCCTGGTATCGTCCGTAAAATTCTCCCGGCGCTGGTGTGCCACCGAGTTCATTGCGGGCGGCGAGGTAGTAATGCCCCCCTTCAGGGAAAGATAGTTGATAGAGGCCATCCACGCCGGTTTGACGGGAGACGAAAAGCGGCCGATTGAGCATCATGGGATCTTCGTAAAGCAGCACCTGGATGCCGGCAACCGGCATCCCTTTCGGGTCAACAATCTGGCCGGTAATAAGCGTGTTGCCGAACAGGCTGGCGGCATGGCGGCCCACCTTCTCCGGCACTTCAATCAGCGGGACATGCACGCGAGCTAATTCGCCCTCTTTGATGGCCAGCGGATTGCCGGGCAGGTAACCGAACAAGTCACCGGCTCGCAAGGGACCGGCCATCTTGCCTCCCTTGCGCACCCTGACCACCAGATAATAGGTTCCTCCCGGCAAGGGAGCCTCGAAATAACCCTTTCCATCGGTTGGCGATACCCAACCCAGACCCATTCCCTTGAGGTGACTGGACAGGTCGGTGTAAACCATAACGACCGCACCTTCCACCGGTTTGCCATTCGAACTGACAAAACCTGCAATACCAGTCTTGATGTCCGAGCTTTGAGAGGGGACGGGCAGGTTGTCCGGCAGCATCAGCAAGTTGACATCCTGCAAGCCCTCTTCCGGAACGGAAACCGGATTACGCCCGTAGAAATTGAAGCAAGCCTCGCCCTTGGCAAGCAGGTAGAACTCTCCCGGAGGAAGCTCGAGGCTGAATAGACCATCGGCAGCGGTAGCCCCGGATCTCTGCGTAGGAGGTTGGCTGAAGTTGAGGACCGAAACCGGGTAAGCCATCACCTGAACGCCGGCAACGGCATCACCATCGACAGTGGCCTTCCCAGAGAGAGTGGCAGCCGAAAGGATACCAGGCGTAATCAGGAGGATAAAAAGCAGTCTGGAAATAAGCATCATTAACGAACCCCTTATCAATAGCTAAGGCCTTACAATCTCGGCATCACCAGGATAACGCCTGGGAAGAACCTTCAGGATAATCTTAAGGACACGCCATGGTCAATCATCCCGTTGCCCGAGCAGCGACACGAGACGAAAAAAGCACCCAAAGAGAAAGGATTTTTGCCCTGGTAGTGAAACGGCAAAGAGGATTGAGCGCGCCAACAACAAGCTTCGCTCAATCCTCTTTTTTTCAAAGATGACTCGTATGTCAACCCTTATGACAGAAGTTACAGTCCCCTGCAGTAGAAACACCCTTCTCTGCATGACAGCCCATACAACTGTCGTGGAATGCACTTTTCTTTGAACGGGCTCGGCTGTCTCCACCGTGGCAATCTACACAGCCTCCGGTCCCGACACCCATGTGATGGCATTCCTTACAGTTACTGACATATTCCTTGTGGCTCTCGTGCGTGAAATCTACCCTGGCCATGGTCTGCCCGCTGAATTTGAGCTTAGCTTCGCCTTTCGATTTGCTCAGGGCCGGCATGGCGAAGAGTGTCACCAGGCCAAAAACCAACAGAAACTCAATTAATTTTTTCATTGCTAAAGCTTCCTTATAAATAGCTCTTTTGATGCGCCACAAGGCCACGAAGTCTTCAAGGCATGAAATGACTTGATGACCTTACGGCAAAAGGTATCGATTTATTGTGCCAATCTAAAAGAAGGGTCGGGAGCACCGACCCCTCTCGCCCCCACTTCAGCAGGGATGAACGTTACTGCTTCCTACAACACCTGGCTTCCGATACTTCTTCATGACAACCTCCTTTATGGTTTCTGCCTATGTGTATGTAACAACCCAATTCACTATTTGTAGACTTCCAGCTCATAGATCGAGTAACCCCTGTCACGTTCCCTGTCACAGTCAATCCTGACGTACCTTGTATTACGGGCCGTAAATGTGACTGTGTCGACTCCACCATTACCTGAACCTTCACTTTTTACGCGCGACCAATTCCGGTTGTCTGTTGAAATCAAAACATCGTATTCACGAGCGTATTCGCTGTGCCATTTGATGAGGACCTTACTGACGGACGTTGTTGTACCAAGATCCACCTTAATCCACTGAGAACTGGAACTACGTTTATACCAGCGGGTACCGCCATTGCCATCGACGGCTCGGGAGGCCTGGTAACTGCTGCCTTCATCACCCGAGGAGCTGGCCGACTTATTGAGAGCGAGGTTGACTGGTACAGCAGGCAGATCCGGGCAATAGCTGCCGAGGTAAGTCGATTCAGCCAGCTGGTAAGTCGCCAGGTCGACCCGGTTGAGGGTTTTGTGGTCGCGCCACTTCATGTTGTTACAGTTAACCAGGGCTTTGTAATCACTGTGACAACTGATGCAAACAGTCAGGCCATTACCTCCGGGGTTGATATCGCCGCCAGTGCCCGGCAGATTTGGCATGGAGATGTCTGAGAACTTCGGCACCTGGTAGGTCTTGCCTTGCTCGGAAATCTGGACCTTGGTGTAGGAGAGCGTCGTTCGTTGAGAATCTCTTGCTTTATTTTCCCAGTCCTCGTGTTCGCCAAAGCGCTCTTCGTTGCGGGACTCTCCACCCCAGGTGCTGTAGAACATGTTGAAAGTTCCACGACCGACCGCTTGAGTATTGCCGCTTGACGAGAAGCCGACGGCTTTCCCCGGACTGGCGTGAAACGGCAGAACATTTACGGCGGTCGGAAAGGTCGTCTCCATGTTGCCGCCGCTGCCATGACAGCTGAAACAGGCGCGGTAATCGTGGATCGGGGCAGCGCTGTTCTTGCCGTGCATGCTGCTACCGTGACACTGGCGACAAGCTGCTTGCTGCGGATTTTCATCCTTGTCCGGGGCCCAGGTGTGGCACTGCTCGCAGACCCCGAAATCAGCCCATGCCGTGGTGTGGTGTGGACTGGCATCGTGACAGTTGCCACAGACATCAGGCGTACTGACCGACTGGTGACAGACTGAGCAGTCCCCGCCGACGCTGGTCAGCGCTGCGGTATGATGGGTTTCCGGGATGCTCGGTTGGCCGGCGCCGGCATGGCACTCTTCGCAGTTGGCGCCATTCAAGGTGATGTCGGTGTGACATGCATTGCAAGTACCGTCAGCGTACGCTGCCTGGGTATGGTGGCTGGAATCGTTACCATGGCAATCAACGCAGACAATACTTTGTGCTTCTGTTCCGACATGGCAGGCCGAGCACAGACCGGTCTGGAAGGTCTCTGTCGCATGATGCATCTCAGCGCTTGGCGGTTTTTCAGACGCCAGGTGACAGACGCTGCAGTCGTTTTCGGCGATCGTCGCGCCGGCGTGGCAAGTGGTGCACTGTTTTGTCGTGCCGGCAATAGTCATATCGTGGTGCATTGCCGGAGAGCCGCTCAGAGCAGCAGGCTGCTGAGCGTGGCAGAGTTTGCAATCGAGCCCGGCCGTATTCACCGTCTTATGGCAGTCGGTACAGGCCGCCGCCTGGGCATAACTGCTGTTGTGATGACGCTCACTGATCGGTGTCGGGTTGTTAGGGTCGACGTGACAGCTCGCGCAATCCATCAGCGCCGATTCAGCTCCCACATGGCACGTCATGCAAAGCCCATTTCCATAAGCGGCGGTCGCGTGGTGCATTGCCAGACCGCCATTTAAGACCGGCTGTGCAGCGTGGCATGACGCACAAGTCACATTACTCACATCGACCGTGGCATGGCAATCGAGACAGCTGCCGGTCGTCGCCTTTTCGGTCGCATGGTGCATCACCGCCTTGCCATCCTTCGGCGTCTGGCCGGCATGGCAGGTGGCGCAGTCGAGCTGGGCCTGGTCGACTGTATGGCATGCGGCACAATTGTCAGCGGCGGCAGGCGCCGTGGCATGATGGCGCCCGGCGATAATCGCCGGGTTACCGTCGGCATGGCATTCGACACAGGCGTTGCCGATAATCATCTGCGCGAAGTTCAGCACATTGTGGCAGGTCGAACAGTTGTCAGCCGCGTAATCCGGCGCACCGTCAGCCGTCTTGTGGTGCATGGCCTGATCACCGTTGCGCGCCTTGTCGACGTGACAGGTCGCGCAGTCAAGGGCATCACCGGTGACCCCGTCGATCCCTTCGTGACAGCTCACACAATTTCCTGGGGTGTAGCTCCCGGCAGCGTGATGACGGGTGGAAACCGCCGGCTGACCATTGCCGACGTGACAGAGTTCGCAATTGTTGACGGCAAGGTCCGCACCGGTGTGACAATTACTGCAGACCGTCGGGTCAACCTTGATCGTATTATGATGACGCTCGGGAATCGGTACCAGGTCCGGATCGCTCGGGTCGATATGGCAGCCAGCGCAGTCGAGAGCGACGACGTTCTGGTGACAGTCCGCACAGCTGTTGTCATCGTAGGCCGGTGCATGGTGCATCGGCGGAGTACCTTTAAGATCCGCCCGAACGGTTTGCCGGGCGTGGCAGGTGGCACAGTCAAGAGACGCCTGGGTAACGGCGGCATGGCAGTCGGCACACTGGTCGCTCACCGCTGACGCGGTGAGGTGGTGCATCGCCGGGCTGCCGTTTTTGGCAGCGGTCTGACTGGCATGACAGTTGGCGCATTCGAGGGAGGACGGATCGATGTCGGTAATGCCCTGGTGGCACTGGCCGCAATTGTTGGCGGCGGACGCCGACGTCGCGTGATGCAGCTGCGGCACCGTGGTCGTGGCCAGAATCGTCGTGTGGCAGGTTTTGCAAGTCGCCTCGGCAGGCATCAGCAGGCTCCATGTCGGAGAGTAGCTATGGCAGTTAAGGCAGCCGAACCCGTAGCCCGTACTGGTATGGTGCAGATTTTCTTTTAATTGGCCGCTGACCGGATCAGGAGTGTTCCAATCGTCACCATGGCAGCTGCCGCAGCCGTTGGTCGGTGCAACGCTCATGTGACAAGTATTGCAGCTGGCGCCATTGGTGCTGGCGACATTGTGATGATCGGTCCGTGCATCCGTTACCCACTGGCCGGACGTATGACAGCTCTCACAGTCCTGCCCCAGGGTCAGGCCGCTGTGACATGCCGAGCAGTCGTTGCCAGCGAAGGTCGCTGAGCTGTGGTGGTCAGTGCGTGCATCAACCGCCCAGTTGTCGGCCGTATGGCAGGACTGGCAGTTGGCGACCACTGGCAGATCAGTATGACACTCCTGGCAGTTGCGTCCGGGAGCAACGTTCTCATGATGAAATACCTGTGCTTCTCCCGAGTGACAGGCCTGGCAATCGTTGTTCTCTCCCGGCAGACCGCCGGTGTGGCAGCTGGAACAGACCAGGCCATCGGTGGTGGTGATGACCTCATGGTGCTGGGCCGCAGCGGAGCCGGCACGACCGGCGCTGCCCCAGAAGGTGTTGTCATGGCAGGTCAAACAGGTTTGCGGCACCAGCGTCTCATGACAGGCAGCGCAATCCTGGCCCCCGGGGCTGCCCAACAGGACCTCGTGATGTTCGGCCATCGACGAACCGGCACGGCCGGAGGCTTGCCAGAAACCGGTGTCGTGACAGAACTGGCAACTTCCTACCGTGGGGATATCGGCACTGGCGCCATGGCAGAAGCCGCAGGAAAGGCCGGCCGGGATGTCCGAATTCTCCGGGTTGTGATGCTCGCGCAGGCGCTCTTCGCCGGAGAAGTGACAGGCATTGCAGCTGCTGTCGATAATCAGGGTTGCATGACAGTCGGTGCATTGCTTGCCCGCCTCGACAACGAAGCCATGGTGCACGTCACGAGCGCTCAAGGCGGCATTGCTGCTGTCCACTCCCCAGGAAGCGGCGTCGTGGCAAACCGTGCAATCAGGCACGTTGCCTGCGTCGGCGTGGCAATCATTGCAGGAGATCGCCGGGTCATTTGTCGCAACCGCATGGTGCTGAACCTGGTTGTCATCACTCGGGGCGTGACAGACCTGGCAGCCGGCGTAGGCCTTATCCTGAGTTGGATTAGTACGCTTGGTATCGACAACAATCGCATCGTGACAATTAGCACAGGTCAGGCCGGGAGGGTTCTGCAGCATGACATGGTGGCGATCGGAGGCCTCACCCTGATGGCAATCATGACAGTTGAACGGGCGTGGCGCGTTGGTGTGGCAGGTTGTGCAATCCGCCTGGGCCGCAACTGAAGCGTGATGGATATCGCGGGCACTCTGACCCTGCCAGTAGTCGGCAGGATTATGACAGCTTTCGCAGTTGGCAACGGGGGTAATCTCCGTATGGCACGAAGCACAATCGATACCATCCGTGGTAGCGGCAGTATGATGGGTGTTCTGGATATTGCCGCTGTGACAGCCGACGCAGCCGGCCATCGGCGTCATTGCTGTATGGCAGGAAGCGCAATCGATCGGGTTAGTCGAATCATTAGCGACGGTATGATGGGGTGTTTTGATCTTGCCCTGGTGGCAATCGAGACAATCGGCCAGATCGCCGACATTGGCGTGACATTCGGCACAATTGCCGGAAGTGGCAGCTGCAGTATCATGATGGCCGTTCTGCTGGGGAACGAAGGTGTGGCAGGAGGCACAGTCACCATTGGTGGTAACACCTTCGTGGCATTGGTTGCAGAGGCCTTGCGTATAGAGTTCTGACTGATGGTGTCCTTCGGCAACATTGTCACCATGACACAGGGCACAGTCAGTGGGAATCATGGTCGTCGTTGTTGATGAAGTACTTGTACTGGACGCTGCCGCAGAGCTATAAGTGGTCGAATCACCCCAGTCCGCAAACAACAGACAAGGCATCAGGACCAAACCGAAAACCACGGATGACAACAACACCATCCGACCACAGACACTTTTCGCAATTCTCTCCTGAATCGACATACACTTCCTCCCACACAAACCATGGAAACAAACCCAAGAAACTCAATGGAAATCAATAAAAAAGCCGGCTTACCTTGATTGGAGAATCAAAGGCAACCCGGCGATCTTCTGAAATTCAGTAAAGAGACCCGTGGCTTTCCGTCCCTACCTCGCGATAGGTTTGGCAACATACCAGCTGGTTTTTGGCAATAAAAAAGGTCACCTCTCGAAGATAGAAGCAACCCGGCCGTCTCTTAGCTGAGACCCGTGGCTTTCCGTCCCTGTCTCACGACAGGTTTGGCAGCAACATTATTAACGCGGGAAAATTAACGCGCACACACGATACTGTCAAGCTTTTAAATTATCATTTTCCCCCAAAGGGTCACTTTCTTCAGTACCTCGATCGTGCAAACCAATCATTCCTCTGGCAGGGAATACACATTTTCTATATATTTGCTCGTTGTTGAAAGAGTTGCCGACCAGAGTCATAAAGGATATTCAATGCGCACACTGATTTTTCTGCTTCTCCTTATCCTTGTTGTTTTCACATCAGGCTGCCAGGAGGAAACGCCACAACCGGTCAGTATCCCACCTCAAACGGTACTTAAAACCAATGAAGCCCAAAAACCTGCGTTGGCAGCTGTTCAGGAAACAACCACAATAACAGAGACAGGTCAGGGGGAACCTGAGGAACAACCGGCGCAATCAGAGCAAGAGACACCCCGGCCACCAATCGCTGAAGACTTTCAAGGCACGCCACAGCTCTCGCTCTTTCCCCGGGTTGGCGACTACCGCCCCGAACAAAACAGCGACCGCCTGCCCTTCTGGAACACCTTCATTGATCACCTGCTCCGTGTCACCGGGGTCATCGAGGAGCAGACCACCGGTAACCGCGCCTGGGTATTACGCGGCATCGACTCCATTGAATCCGTAGGCTACTTCGCACCGCTCGCGGTCGAGCCGCAAGCCTCCTACCAGGTCACCTTCACGCTCACCACGGAGTTGCAAGAAGGTGCCTCTGCCGGAGTTGGCATCATCGAGTTTAACGAGTTTCTCTGGATCCCTGGCCAATACACTGAAGAAATCTTCAAAAAACACTTTCGCGGTACCCGTGAAGGCACTCGCCTGACCGGCACAAACAAAGGCGAACGCAGCTTCACTTTCACCACCGGCCCTGAGAGCCGCATGATTCACGTGGTTCTGTTCCGCGAAGGGACGCATGATCGCAACAGCGTGATATTTGATGATATAAGGATTGAAGGAGTGAAGGAGTGAAGGAGTGAATGTTAATTTTATTCATCACGGCGCCCGCCATAACGTGACCGGTTCCTGTCACGAACTCCGGCTGCAAGATGGCGCTGGCCTGCTTGTTGACTGCGGACTTTTTCAGGGGGACGACGCTGCCACGCCACTTGAGATCGACTTTGCCGTCGATCACCTGTGCGGGCTGGTTCTCACTCATGTCCACATCGACCATGTTGGCCGACTTCCTTATCTGCTGGCCGCCGGTTTCAAAGCCCCGATCTTTTGCAGCCGAGCCTCGGCCCTGCTGCTGCCCGTGGTCATGGAAGACGCTCTGAAAATCAGCTTCACGCGGGATCAGCGCCAGATAGAACAATTTCTCAAGATCCTCGCCAGGCAGCTTCGACCTCTCTCTTACGGGGAATGGTACCAGGTTGAGACGAACAGCAATGATCCTCTAC
>JAVVDT010000041.1:0-14410 GCA_032250875.1 Desulfuromonadales bacterium
GCGTCGACGTGCACCACAATATCCTGCGATATAACGGTTCCGGCGTGTTTCTCTTCGAGAGTGACCGGACCTTCGCCATCCATGACAACAATTTTTACGGCAATCTTGACAACCTGCGCCTCGGCGATTTCTATACCGACGACGTGGCTGTGCATGACAACTGGTGGGGAACCGCCGAAGCGGACGCTGCTCAAGCCACGATTTATGATCGCGGCAAGGATGCGGAGATTGGTCAGGTGACTATCAGACCGGCCGCATCCTGGGTTGCTGAAAGCGGGCCGCGCGATGCTCTGCAGATCACCCCGGCCTGGGAATATGCCACCGATGGCTACGTCGATGCCGACCTGATTGCCGGCAACGGCCGCCTGTACGCGCTCAGTTGGGATGGCTTCCTGCATGTTCTCGATGACCAGGGTGTTCTCCTCTGGAAGCGCAATCTGCGTGACACTCTGGACGCCAGGCCGGTTCTGGCACAAGGGCAGCTCTTCGTGCAGAACTGGAGCCGTGAAGTCTATGCTCTCGACGCCGCAACCGGGGCGATGCGCTGGCGTTTCGATTACTCCCCATCACAGGCTGACGATCATCGCCAGGCCGGCCTGCTGGTGATTGACGATCTGGTCCTGGTGCCGGCCTGGAACGGCACCCTGTTTGCCCTGGATGCCGCGAGCAGCGAGCAGCGCTGGCATTTCTCTGGCGGGCAACCGTTGCGGGCGCAGCCGGTCTACGACGGTGTCGGCCTTTACCTGGCGAGCGGTGATGGCACCCTGTCGGCTCTGGCAATCGATGGTTCGCTGCGTTGGCAGCAGTCACTGGATAGCCCGATGTTGAGCGCTCCAGCGCTACTGCCGCGAGGTGTCGCTGTCGTCAGTCGTGACGGGCAGGTGGCTGCCTACGATCAGGACGGCAAGATGTTGTGGCAGCGCGAACTGAACGAACCCTGTTACTACGGTGCGCCGCTCTACCACGACAACGGCTTGTTCCTGGCCACCGCCGGTAACGGCCTGTGGAAGCTCGATGCGGCAACCGGCGCCATCATCTGGCGCGTTGAACTTGCCGGTCCATCCTATGCCACGCCCCTGATCGCTGACGGCCGTATCTTTGTCGGCGACAACAGCGGCGCGCTGCAAGTGTTCGGCATTGACAGTGGTCGGCTGCTGGCTCGCTACAGGCTTGATCGGGAAATCCAGGGACGCCCGCTGCTCTGGGCCGACCGACTGCTGATCGGCAGTCGCGATCGTAAAATCCATGCCTTCACTCTTGTTGAGCAGCCGCTGCCATGAACCAACCTGTGCTGAACCAGCCTGCGGATCGTTCGGTCTGTGCGGGGGTCTTTCTGCTCTGCCTGGGCACCTTGATGTACGAGCTGATCCTGACGAGGATTTTCTCGGTATTGATGTGGTACCATTTTGCTTCCATGGCCATCTCGCTGGCTTTGTTCGGCATGGGGGTCGCCGCTCTGACCGTGCAGTTGCGACCGCACTGGTTTCAGGGGACTGACGCACGTTTTACGGCCGCCCGTGGTGCGATCCTGTTTGGTGTGAGCGTGGCGCTCTTCTTCGCGGTATTTGTTCTGTTCCGCTGGCAGCCACACCTTGGGTTCAAGGTGCTTGCCTTCTTTCACCAACCGTTTTATCAGCCATTTCAGCAGGGTCTCCCTGATCGCAGCCTGCCGATCGGCTTGTTGCTGGCCCTGACCTGTCTCTACCTGATCACGGCCCTGCCGTTTTTCTTCGCCGGCATATCTCTGACCGTGCTTTTCAGCCGCTTTCACACCGATTTCAGCCGACTCTACTTTTACGATCTGCTGGGTGCCGGCAGTGGTTGTCTGCTGATTATCCTGTTGCTCAAACTGTTTGGCGGGATCACTTCTCTCCTGTTGATTGCGGCCGTCGGCGTTGCCGGCGCGATCCTGCTGCTGCCGCGTGATGTTGCCGCCAGCCACCGCTGGGGAGCCCTCCTGCTGCTGGTTGTTTTCCTCGGCGTCGGCGGCGTCCATTCTCTGACCGGTTTTGCCGAGATCCAGTTTGTGCGTGGCCGTTATGAGCCGAACGTCCTCTGGAGCGCCTGGAACTCCTTTTCGCGCGTCGCCGTCTATCCAGCGGAAGGCCAGGCCAAGGATCAGGCCTGGGGTTTATCGCGGACCTATCGGGGGCCGGTGCCCGACCAGCTTGGCATGGTTGTCGACGACACCGGCTATACAACCATGTACCGCTGGGATCGGCAGACCGGACTCGAATTCTTTCGTAAAAATGTCATCGGCATGGCCTACCAGCTCAAACAGCAGCCGACTTCTCTGGTGATCGGCCCCGGAGGTGGCAAAGACGTGCTGACCGCACTCGCCTCCGGCGCTGAAATGGTGACGGCCGTCGAAGTCAATCCGTTGATTGTTGAAGCGGTCAACGATCATTTCGGAGCCTTGACCGGCGAGCTCTATCGTCACCCCAGGGTCCGGGCCGTTGTTGATGAAGGACGCAGCTTCGTGCGCCGTGATCCCGGGCGCTACGATATCATCCAGGCCTCCGCGGTGTTCGGCCGGATGGCCCCTGCTGCCGGCGCGTTCACCCTGTCGGAAAACAATCTCTATACCCTGGAAGCGTTTACTGATTATTGGCAGCATCTGCAAGATGACGGAATCCTGACAATCTCGCGCTTTATTTTCGAACGCGAAACGCTGCGCCTGGTGTCCCTCGGCCTGGCTCTGCTGCAAGCACAGGGGGTTGCCGATCCGGCGGCGCATATCGCCGTTGTTCGTGAACGCGGCCTGGCCAATTTTATGCTCAAACGGAGCCCTTTTACAAAGGATGAACTGCAACAGCTGAGAGATCTGATGGCTGATCTGGAATTCCAGGAAGTTTACCTGCCGGATCGTCGCGATGGCAGCGGGGCGTTTCATGAGCTGATCCGCGCCAACGGCAGCGCAGAGTTTTATGCCGGCTTCCCCTTCGATATAAGCCCGGTGACCGACGACCGGCCGTTTTTCTATTACATGTTGAAACCTGCTGATTTCATAAAGCTTTTGAGCTTTCCGGAGCAGGGCAAATTTGAGGATCGCGCGGTGATCACCCTGCGCAACCTGCTGGTCGTCGTCGGTCTCTGTGTCAGTGCGTTTCTGCTCTTGCCGCTGATGTTGTGGCGCCGTGGCGGACTGAAAACCCCCGGCAGCGGCTGGCGGGTGCTTTACTTCGCCTGCCTTGGCCTCGGTTTTATGTTTATCGAGATCGGCCTGCTGCGTCGGTTTATTCTGTTCCTCGGCCCACCCATCTACTCTCTGGCTGTGATCCTCTGTTCACTGCTGGTCAGCTCCGGGATCGGCGCACTCTGTTCGTCAATAGTGCCGACTGAACGTCTGCATCGCTGGCTGCCGAGGGTGCTGTTGGCACTGGTCTTGCTCTCGGTTGTCTATGTGTTCGGTCTCTCCGGGCTGCTCGACCCCTGGCTTGGGTTGCCGGTGTTTGCCCGCTGCCTGGTGGCCGGGTTGCTGCTGGTGCCCCTGGGACTCCTGATGGGCATGCCTCTGCCGCTCGGTATGCGACTGTTCCATAAGGACAACGCTCTGATTCCCTGGAGCTGGGGTATCAACAGCGCCACGAGCGTCCTCGGCGCTATTCTGGCCGTCGTCGTCGCGATGAACGCCGGCTTTACGATCACGCTTTTAATCGGCACCCTGCTTTATCTGCTGGCACTGCTTCCGGTGGTACGTTGTGCGAAGTGAGGATTCACTCTTGATCATGATGAAACGGTTTTTGTTGAACAGCCCGGGTCTGTTGAAGCTGGGACTGCTGCTGAGTCTGCTGTGCGCCTGCTCGCCGGAAAATGAACGTGGCTTGAGCGGACAGCTGTTGTTTGCCGATCAACCGCTGGCGGCGGCACAGGTGGAGATCTATCTCAAGTCGGACAAGGACCGCTCCGTCCAGCCCTTTGCGGTTGCAACAACCGATGCCAAAGGGAACTACCGCGTGTCGCTGCCCGAGGGCCGTTATTTTGTGATCGGCAAGCAACGCGAGTCGCTGGACGATGGACGGACCCGCATGCTGATGGCCGAGTCGCCGGTCAATCCGCATCAGGTGTCCGCGGGCATGGCCCGGGTGCCGAGTTTCAACCTGGTTGAAATGGGTCGCGAAGGTCTTGCCGTGGCCGACGCCGCCACGGGTATCTCCGGCCGGATCTCTCATAAGGGTGAGCCGGTCTCCCGCGCCTTTGTCTATGTCTACAGTGAAACCGCTGCCGGCCTGATCGGCCCGTCATACGGTGAGGCCGTGCAGACTGATAAAGACGGGACCTTTACCATCAACCTGCCTGTCGGCCGATATTCACTGGTCGCCCGCAAGCGCGCTGACGGCAGCCGCTCGGGACGCTTGTCTCCGGGTGATCTGAATGCAGATTACCCCGGTAACCCGGTTGAGGTCCGCAGCGGCGAACGCCTGCAGCTGCAGGAGTTTTCCCTGGAGGGGGTCGATGCCGATGTTTATGCTCAGCGCCAAACAGACGGGGTGTTTGCCAAAACCGATATCGCGCTGCATGGACAGATCGTTGATGCCGAGGGCCAGCCGGTCAGCGCTGTCTACGTACTCGCCTATCTTGACAGCCGCATGGTGGGCAAGCCGGTCCATGTGTCGGTTGCGACGGCCGCGGACGGACAGTTTTCACTCTTCCTTGATGCAGGAGGAACCTACTACATCGGCGCCCGCAGTGCCATTGGCGGGCCTCTGGAACCTGGTGAATGGGTGGGCACCTTCGACGGTCAACCTGACCACAGCGTTGCCGTCACGCATCGGCAAAGTTATGACCTCGGTTTGATCGTGGTCAAGGAGTTCTGGTGAGACGCTGCCTGCTCATCGTGCTGCTTTTGTTATGGTCACTGCCGGCTGCTGCCCTGGTTGTGGACAAGGACACCCTGTGGACAGGAGAGCAATCCTTTAGCGAGGATGTCCATGTCATGGCCGGTGTCACCCTGACCGTGGCGCCCGGTGCGATGGCCCGTTTTGCGGGCGCCAGGCTTGAGATCAACGGACGGTTGCTGGCTCAGGATGCAGAGTTCTCCGGTGAAAGCTGGGAGGGCCTGATTCTCAAGGGCAGCGCTGCCGGCAGTCGATTGACGAATTGTGTTATCAAGGGTGCCGCGACCGGCATCTTCGTGCAGGGGGGCGCCCCGCTTCTGGACAGGCTGACTTTGGCCGACAATCATGTCGGTATTGAGTTGCGCGGCAAGGCTGCCGGCAGGATCTCCAGCTGTCGATTTGTTGGTAACCGCAAAGTCGGCCTGTTTATCAAGGATGACAGCACGACGGTGGTTGTCGACTGTCGTTTTGCCGACAACAGCCGCTATGGCGCGTATCTTTACCATGCCATGCCGCAGACCTTCCAGGGCAATGTCTTTGTCGGGAACGCCATCGGTCTGATGATCGCCTATCATGGCAGCGATCCGGAGGTGAGCAGTAATCGCTTCGAACGCAACGAGATTGCCATTCAGGTCGATCGCGCCGCCCGTCCGCTTATTCGCGGCAACCTGCTGCGCGGCAACCAGACCGCTATTCACGCATACCGGCGCTCCGATCCGCTGGTAAGCGGCAACCGCATAGAAGAGAACGGCGTCGGCCTGTTGGTGGCTTACTCCTCCTATCCGCAGATCGAAGGCAACGACTTTATGGCCAACAAAATGGCCCTCAAGCTGGAGTTCCAGTCCTCCGCCTGGGAAACTCAGCGTGGTGCGAATGCCCGTGCCGGCGAAGCTTCGGCACGCAGCGCATTTGCCGGTCAGGGAATGCGCAGTGTGACAGAGGCTGACCGCCGCGCCGGAAGTCTGGATGGCACGGTGAATGCCAAAGGTAACTGGTGGGGGGATGCCGGCACTGCTGAGCTGAAGAAAATCGGTGTCAGCGGCAATCCCTCGTTTATTCATGACGGCCGCGATCAGGCGACTTTTGTCGATGCCGGTCAGGAGTTTCCATTGGACAAGGTGACCCATAGCCCCTGGAGCGACGTTGCTTTGACGGAGGTGACACCATGAACTGGTCTCGGATCCTTTTGGGTTGCGGTTTGCTCTGCCTGCTCTGCGCGAACGCCTTTGCCGAGAGCGGTGTCCGCGGGCGGGTTGCCTGGCGTGGCGAGTTGTTTGCAGATGTCACGGTTCGGGCTTACCGCCAGATTGCCGACATTGCCGCCGGCGAAGCCGTTGGCATCTCGGCCCCGACCGATCTGGACGGCATCTATCAACTTGACCTGCCGCCCGGCAATTATGTGCTGACCGCCGGCAACAGCAGCGGTGCAGTCAAGCCGGGTGATCTGTTCTGCTATTATAGCGGCAGCCCGATTCAGGTGCCGGAAGACGGCTATCGCAATGTCGGTTTCAACCTGATTCGCGTCCCTGCTGAAAAGCCCGCGGAGCAGGTTGAGCGTTCCGGGATCTATGGCCAGCTGACCTATCAGGATGAGCTGCTGCAACAGGCTTACCTGTATGTGTACAAGGACCCCGGCAAAGGCTTCAAGGGCCCCGGTTATTTTATCCAGCCGGTTGCAAATGGCACGTTTCGTCTCAATCTGCCGCCGGGAGATTATTACCTGCTGGCTCGCAAGCGTGAGCGCGGCGGCCAGTTCGGACCGATAGAAATCGGCGATTATTTCAACTACTATTACGGTAATCCGCTTCATATCGAGGCCGGTCAACTCCATGAGGTCAAGATTGAGATGGTGACCCGGCTTTCGATGCTCGAAGAAGAGGTCGTCGCTTTGCGGGGGCTCAGCGGTCAGGTGGTTGACGTGGCCGGGACGCCTCAGGCCGGCCTCTATGTGTTTGCTTATCGGCACGCCGAGATGATCGGCACGCCGGATTTCTTCTCGACACCAACCGGAGCGGATGGTCGTTTCGAACTGGCCCTGCCGGATGCTGGCCCGTATTATCTGCTGGCGCGCCAGGCCTTTGGCGGCCCGGCTGGTCGGAACGAGCTGTATGGCAAGCTGCAAAAGTCCGCAGGCACGCCCCTGGCGGTTGCCGTTTCCGGACAGAAAACGGAGGTCGTGATTCATGTGGCACCAAAAGCTACGGACTAGTTTGCTGATCGGATGCATCCTTGCTCTTCTCGCGGGCTATTGCCATGCCAGGGAGTTGTCCGGAGAAGTGCATTGGACGGGTCAGATCGTTCTGGACGAGTCGATTCTGGTGAATCGTGGTGCGACCCTGAACATTGCGCCGGGAACCCGCGTTTCGGCTGCAAATCCCCAGGTGAAGATCAGCGTCATTGGTGTTTTGCAGGTTGATGGCAGCCCAGCCGAGCCAGTCATTTTTGACGGGGCAAGCGGCTGGCAGGGGGTTGAATTTATGGAAGCCCCCGCGGGCAGCTTCTTCCGTTGGGCAACTTTCCTTTCCGCCACGGCGGCGATCAGCAGCTTTGCCACAGATTTCAGGGTCGAAAACTGCACGTTTAAAGAGAACGAATTCGGCATCAAACTGCTGCGCGAAGCAAGCCCGGTCATCATTGATTCATTGTTCGAGAAGAATCAGGTCGGCGTCGCCAATGAAATGAAGTCCGGGCCTGAAATCCGCGGCAACCGCTTTGTCAGCCAGGCTCGCTCGGCAATCCTGGCCTCGCACAACAGCCGTGGAATGATCGTCGACAACACCTTTGCCAGGAACAAGCAGGCAATCACCCTGCTGCAGAATTATCCGGATCGCATCGCCAGAAACACCTTTGTCGAGAACGAAGTGGCGATCTACTGTAATCAGACCAAGAGCACGCCGCTGATCGAAGACAACCAGTTTGAAGGCAACACTTATGGCGTTTTGAACTTCTCTTTTTCTTATCCGACGATAAAAAATAACCGCTTTGTCGCCAACACGACGGCTGTACATAATGATCAGTACGGTTCACCGCTCATCGAAAACAACCTGTTCCGCAACAATAAGCTGGCTCTCTATAACTACCGCAAATCGAATCCAAAAGTGCACTTGAACCTTTTTGAAGCAAACGATCTGATCCTTTACTGTGATTTTTCCGCCTATCCAGAAGTCAGGGAAAACAATTTTCTGGGCAACGCCGCTGCTGTCAAGCTCGGCATTTACCAGAGCGCCGACTGGGAACGGCGCTCCGGCTCAAAAAAAATCATGCAGCGCGAAGCCTCGTCCCGGAAAAGTCAGAATCCACTGCTTGCCGGAGCACCTGAAACCTTCAATGACTTCGTTGATGTCAGCGGCAACTGGTGGGGCGACGATACCGAGCAATTGATCAAAGTCGGCAAGGACGGCAACAGCCCGCTGTTCTATGATCGGCATGATAAAGCCGAGGTCACTTATGAAGACTACGGTCCCGGCGTTTACCGTCTCGATCGGGTTCTGTTTGCGCCGTGGCTGACCGCCCCGGTCACCGCTGCCGGACCCGGGAGCAAAAAGTGATGCGGCGGCTCTTGCTCTTCATCCTGCTGGCAATGCCGAGCTTGCTTTCAGCCGCCGTGCTGGAAGGCCGCGTGGTCAGTGGCGATGAGCCTTTGGCTGGAGTCGTCGTCTCTGCCTATACGACCCTTGATTTTACGACAGAGCCAGTCGCGCGTTCCGCGGTGAGCGACAGTGACGGCGTGTACACACTGGAATTGCCGCTCGGCACCTATGCGCTCTTCGGCTGGAATACAGACCTTAGCCGGTTTGCTTTCTGTGGCCGTAATCCGGTTAACGTGACAGAAGAGACGGTCTGGGCCGGGCTGCAGTCCGTGCCACTCGACAAGCCTGAGGTCAGCGCCGGCGATGATGAATACAGTGCTGTAATAGAAGGGCAGGTGCTGCATAATCATCAGCCTGTCGTCGGCGCCAATGTCTATCTCTACCTGGATGTTGCCGAAGATCTTAAAGGGCAGGGCTACCGTCTCTCGTTGCCGACGGCAAAGGATGGCTATTTTCGTTTTGATGGCCTGCCGGAGAGCAATTATTTTCTGGTGGCCAGGCATCGCCGCAACGGCCAGAGGGTTGGCCCGGTCCTGGAAGGCGATCAGCTCGGCATCTATCCCGGCAACCCATTGACAGCCAGGGCCGGACAGGTACAGCATGTTAAAGTGCACACTGTTGCAAAATTAAAAGATACCGGCGAAAGTGAAACCTTCGGCCGGGCAACCGGTCCCGTTCTAAAGGGAAGGGTTGTGGATACTTCGGGCCAGGGTGTCGCCGGTGTCCATGTTTTTGCCTACGTCGATCGGGTTATCGGCCATCAGAGGCCCGCGGCAATTTCTGTGCCGACGTCCGCCGATGGTCGTTTTGTGGTCAATCTGCCGGAGCCGGGAACTTATTATGTCGGTGCCCGCGAAGCTTATGGAGACTCTCCCGCACCGGGTGAATTGTTCGGGATGTACGAAGAGAGTGCCGATCATGGCCTGACCCTTGAAAAAGGCCGGACGCTTGATGACGTTGTTATCGTTGTCGAACCGCTCGCGATCTTTTAATTGAACCACTTCGGACAGCAGAAAAGGTGGAATGAACCATGGAAGAAAAGAAGCCAAAAGAAGTCAAGCTGGAGATTCAGCTTGACGAAGAGATTGCCCAGGGAGTGTATGCCAATCTGGCTGTCGTCAATCACAATGAGTCTGAGTTCGTGGTTGATTTTATCTTCGTGCAGCCGCAGGCGCCCCGGGCAAAGGTGTGTTCAAGGGTGATCCTTTCCCCCCAGCATGCCAAGCGTCTGGTTGCCGCGCTAGACGAGAATATCGGTCGCTTTGAACAGAATTTCGGTGAGATTGCACCGGTACTGCAGCCTGTCGATGGCGCGACCGGGCGCTATCACTAGCTGTCGATGCCACACGCTCTGCGCCTGATCATCTTTGTCGCCGTAGCCGCTGCTTGCGCAGGTTGCGCGTTGAGGACGCCCGACCTCAGACTGCAGGACCATATCATTGATGGCCAGGTTACCTGGCGGGGAGTAGTCTGGATCGATGGTGTCGTCACGGTCAAAAAAACCGGCAACCTGATTATCGAACCTGGTACGCGAATAGTTTTTGTCCCCCGGGATGAGGATGGTGACGGTATCGGTGATGCGGAACTTCTGATTGAGGGAACCTTGAGCGCTCGCGGCACGGCGGCCGCTCCGATTGTCTTGACCAGCGCCGCCGCCCGGCCGAAACCGGCAGACTGGAAATATCTTTATCTCGATTTTGCCCGTGATGCGGAACTTGATTATCTTATTGTAGAATATGCTTACAGTGGATTGCAGGTGCATTTCAGCCGGACCCGGGTCACCAATTCGATCTTTCGTTACAACGTCGATGGCTTGAGGTTCTCGACCGTCAACCTGGTCGCCGCCGGTAACAGCATGTATGACAACCGGCACGGTCTGCGTTATGAAGAGCGGGACAGCAGGGCGCTGATCCACCACAACGATATCCGCGATAATGACGTCGGCATTTTTGTTGTGACGCGCTCTGCGGATAAAGTGCGGATCGAACAGAATAATATCACCGGCAATCGTCAGTATAATGTCAAGCTTGGCTGGCAACAGCCGGGCGATGTCACACTGCCGCATAACTGGTGGGGGGGATTGAACCGGGAGGCGATACAAGAGACCTTCCTCGATCATAAAATTGATGCCGGCCTGGGTCATGTCAGAGCTCCAGAACCATTACCCGAACCGGTTAACGTATCTGACTGGCAACAATATGAAGGAGCCGCACCATGAAGTTTCTACGTTCTTTTGTCTTTAATGCGCTGTTGATGGTTGTGCTGATGACATGCCTGAGCGTGTCGTCGCTGCAAGCCTGTGTCGGTAAAACTCTGGTGATCGGCGCTTTGCATGATCCCCAGCAGCAGGTGCTGGCCGAGATGCTCTCGGTTCTGATCAGCGAACGCACCGGCACGACCGTCAAGGTGGTTCCGGTTAAGGGACATGCCGAGGCTCATGATGCGATGCTGCGTGCCGAGCTGGACATGTACATCGAATACACCGGGGTCGGCCAGGTGACCATCCTCGGTGAGCAACCGATAGCCGACGCCGAGGCGCTCTACAGTGCTGTCAAGGAACGCTACAATCAGGACCTTAACCTGGTCTGGCTGAAGCCTTTCGGCTTTACCGATGAACGTTACGCTCCGCCAGGAACCGTTGCAGAAGCCGCCCCGGTGGTACGCAAGGATACTCTGAAGAAATTTCCAGCCCTGGCGCGATTGATTAACAAGCTGGGGGGAGCAATCGATGCTTCGACCATGTTGGCGCTGGAAACGGCCGGCGCCTCAACAAATCCCCGCGATGTGGCACGGAGTTTTCTCAAGGAGAAGCGTTTTATCTGAGTCTTGTCCGTGACAGGGCTGTTTCCGGACAAAAGTGACATGTGCCATATTGAGTTTCCGCATGGGCACAATCTGATTTCCTTCTACAGGTTAAGTGACAAATGATGAACCGAATCGATCGTCGAACCTTTATCCGCCAGAGTATCCGAACGGCCGTTGCCGTTTCGGCTGCAGGTTGTTTGCCGGCTCTCGATCTCCTCGCCTTGCCGGCGCATGCCGCGAGCATGCCGCCGCTGGCGGTGCGCAAGGGTCAGGATGTGCCTGTGCTGGTAAGAGAGACATTAAGTGCCCTGGGCGGCATGGCGAATTTTGTCAAATCGGGTGATATCGTCGTTGTCAAGCCGAATATCGGCTGGGACCGCACTGTCGAGATGGCAGCCAATACCCACCCCGAGGTGGTCAAAACCCTTGTGCTGCTCTGTCTCGAAGCCGGGGCGAAGCAGGTGCGTATTTTCGATCGGCCGTGTAATGATGAGCGGCGTTGCTATACCCAGAGCGGTATCCGTGCTGCTGTTGAACAGATTAAATCTGATCGCGTCAGCCTGGAATACATGGATCGGCGTGCCTACAAGGAATTGGCGATTCATGGCGGCCAGGCTTTTGATCGCTGGGAATTCTATATGCCGGCGATTGAAGCTGACCGCTTGATCAATGTCCCGATTGCCAAACATCACTCGATTTCCCGCCTGACCCTTGGTATGAAAAACCTGATGGGGGTGATCGGCGGCAACCGTGGCCGTTTGCATCATAAAATTGCCGAATCTCTCAGCGACATCGCCTCGGTCATACACCCTGACCTTACCGTAATCGACGCAACCCGCATCCTGGTTGCCAACGGTCCTCAAGGAGGGCGCAGCGAAGATGTCCGCATAACGGAAACCCTGATCGCCTCGCCGGATATCGTTGCTGCCGACGCCTATGCCACGACCCTGTTCAATCTCAAACCGGAAGATGTCTCGACGATCGTTGCTGCGGCCCGCAGGGGGTTGGGTGTCATGGACCTGCGGCAGATGAGGATGGTGTGAGATTGTCCTCCTGGACATACGCTCGCCGGGTCAGCCAGAGCTTCTGTCTGGCGGTTTTTCTCTGGCTGTTTCTGCAGACGGAATACCGTGGTGTCGATCAACTTGCCTATCCGGTCAGCCTGCTCTTTCGGATCGATCCCCTGGCGGCACTGGCTGATTTGCTGGCTCCAGGCCCCTTTAGCTGGCAGATTCTCTGGCCGGCTCTTGTGGTTGTTCTGCTGACAATGTTGCTGGGTCGTTTTTTCTGCGGCTGGATCTGTCCGCTCGGTACCACTCTCGATGGTCTCGGCAAGCTGGTTGGCCGCGGTCGAAAGCCTTTCTCTCCCGGTTGGCGGCGCGTCAAATATTATCTGCTGATCGTCACGGCTACGGCGACCCTGTTTGGAGTCCAGCTCCTCGGCCTGTTTGATCCTCTGGCCATTTTTCTGCGTTCATTAACCCTCGCGGTTTATCCTGCCTACAATTACGGTCTCAACCGCGTCTTCGATGTCTTCTATGAGTATGAAGTACCGCTGCTGTCCTCCGCGATCAAGGGCTCCTATCCGGTTTTCCGTGACCACCTTATGGCTTTTTATCAGCCGATTTTTACCCTGGGCCTTTTTACCCTGATCATCTTTCTGGTGATTTTGCTGCTGGAACGGGTGGAACAGCGTTTCTGGTGTAAAAATCTCTGTCCTCTCGGCGGCTTGCTCGGTATCTGCTCACGCTACGCTCTCTTGCAGCGGACTCCGCAAAAACTCTGTGCTGATTGCCAGCTATGTGACAGCTTCTGCCGCTCGGCAGCGGTCCGCGATGCAGGTCATATGCGCAGTGAGTGCCTGTTGTGCATGGATTGCAGCGGTTTCTGCCCGGAAGAGCGGGTGCGGTTCGGCTTAAGGACGGGAACCGATAACAACCTTGCGGTGGATCTGCAACGACGCGGTGTTCTAACGGCGATGGCCGGCGGTGTCATGCTTGCGCCGGTCGTGCGCATCGGGCCAGTGACTCACGAGCAGAACCCTTATCTGATCCGGCCGCCGGGAGCACAGCCTGAAGAAGAGTTTCTGCAGCGATGTGTGCGCTGTGCCGAATGCATGAAAGTCTGCATCGGGCGTGCTCTGCAGCCAGCCCTTTTCGAAGCCGGACCCGTCGGTTTATGGACGCCTCTGGTCGTTTCGCGGATCGGTTACTGCGAGTACAACTGCACCCTTTGCGGCCAGGTCTGTCCAACCGGCGCGATTGCCCCGTTGAAGCTGCCGGAAAAACAAAAGAATGTGATCGGTCTGGCCGTGATCAAAAAGGACCGCTGTCTGCCATTTGCCAAAGGCGTTGAATGTCTGGTTTGCGAGGAACATTGTCCTACGGGAAAGAAGGCGATTGTCATGGAAGAGAAAGACACGCTGGTCGATGGTGAAATACGCCGCATCAAATTCCCCAGGGTGGTCGATCGCCTCTGCATTGGTTGCGGTATCTGTGAGACCCGCTGCCCGGTGGAAGGCGCCAGCGCCGTGCGCATCATCAACGAGGGCGAGAGCCGTCGCCAGCGCTCCGGAGTTCCTGCCGGTCCTTACGGCTGAGTGGCGATGATGAAAAACTTTTTGAAATGTTGTTTTCTGTGCATGCTGGCGACGGCCGTATCGGCAGATTCAGCTATCCTCAGAATCGGCAGTTTTGCCGAGTCCGGCCTGGCTGGCTGGTCCGAAAAAAGTTTCAAGGGCAAGACGCAGTACCGGATTGTCGAGGATGCGGGAATCAATGTGCTGCAGGCCAAAAGCGAGGGCACAGCCTCCGGGCTCGTTTACGAAATCGAGTACGATCCACAGGACTATCCGATTTTGTCATGGCGCTGGAAAGTCACCAACATTATTGCCAGGGGCGACAGCCGCACAAAAGCCGGCGACGCACAAATGCGGAACCCCTTTTTGTTTACCTGAAGATTGAATGACTGGCTATGCGTGGGTTTGCTACAGGTAAATATGAGGAGATTTTACTCTTTTTGAGGGTAAATTTACTTCAAGGAAGGAAGTCTTGGGAGTTGTAAACTGGGACAGACCTGTGGCTTACGACGCAAGAGTTCCTCAGAAGAAAATTCCCTGAGGTTTTCTGTTTAACCCTTATCCAGGCTATCTTTTTTTGCTGAAGTAGATATCATCAA
>JAVVDT010000042.1:0-14153 GCA_032250875.1 Desulfuromonadales bacterium
CACGCCGCACTTTTTTTCAAGCTTCCGGAGGAGGAGTTGCAACGTCTGGCCAGTCGCAGCGAAATAGTCACCGGCAGGAAGAGCACGACGCTTTATTCTGCGCACGAACAAAGCGACTGCATTGACCTGGTCAAGCAGGGGCGCCCGGACACCCCCCTGCGGGGTTTACGCCTGCACCCTGGTGGATGACGTCAAAGGCTACGATCTGGGACCGAACCTGAAGGCAGCCATGGATGAGCGCGTCACGCTTGGTCATCACCGTTGCTACTCCTGTTTCGCCTGCGGCGCCAGTTGTTCCGAGAAGGGCTGAAACTGCCGTCAAGTGGCGATGTTAAAGGGGATGCGGGATAAGCCTGGTACCCCAACAACCTTAAAGAAAAGGAGAAGATGATGCAAAAAAAACTGACGATTATCGCAGCGGTGTGTGGAGTTCTGGTCGGATCCTGGGCGTTGGCTGTGGCAGGCGACGTCGCTTTACCGAAAGCTGACGGCAAAGCAGTTTACGACTACATCACCAAGACCAACCCTTACCAGCAATGGACGCTCTACCCCGGTAAAGGCAAGCTTTACAAGGGACAGCATCCGCATGGCGCCTTGCTGACCACCTATGTGTCCGAAAATGCTGAAGAGGCACTCAATACCCGTGCCGGACAATTCCCCGATGGCAGCCTCATCGTCAAGGAAAACTACATGCCTGACAAGATGCTCGGTGCTATCACGGTCATGTACCGGGTCAATGGTTACGACGCCGACGCAGGCGACTGGTTCTGGGCGAAGTACAAAGCCGATGGCGCGATTGAAGCCGAAGGCAAGGTTGCCGGGTGCATCGGCTGTCACACGGCCGCCATCCAAAATGACTGGGTGTTCACCGGCCCGGTTAAATAGTCCTGGCCTGCGGATCCAAAACACCCCATGGAGGGCATTAACCCTCCATGGGACTGAATACGAGGAGGACGCTTATGCACAGATTATATCTGCCTCTGTTAGCCGTTGTGTTGATCGCTGGCTGTTCAAGTACTCACGGGGTTTCGAAACAGGATGCGACACATGAAGCTGTCTGCAAGACTCATGCGACGAAAGCCACCTATGGAAAGACGCCAGATGTCAATTCGGCGTATCTCGAATGTATGCACTTATCGGGCATTCACGAAGTTGAAGTGCGTGAGATCAAATGAGCACTAACTCCAGAAAAATAATCGTTGTGCTGGGGGTGATCGTTCTTGTCACGCTGTTCTTTGCATTTGACTTGCAGCGTTATCTGACACTGGCCGAACTCAAGGCGCGACAGGAAGCGTTTCAGCAATTCTATGCCGCCAACCGCCTGCTGACCCTGGGGCTGTATTTCGCCCTGTATGTTGTGGTCACGGCCCTGTCGCTGCCCGGCGCCGCGGTCATGACCCTGGCCGGCGGCGCTCTGTTCGGCTTTTTGCCGGCGCTGATCGTGGTTTCCTTCGCCAGCAGCATCGGCGCGACCCTGGCCTTTCTGGTCAGCCGTTTTCTGCTGCGCGACTGGGTGCAGAAGCGTTTCCGCGACCGGCTTAAGGCGCTCAACACCGGCATCGAGCGGGAGGGCGCCTTCTACCTGTTCACCCTGCGGTTGGTGCCAATCTTCCCGTTTTTCGTCATCAACCTGGTGATGGGCCTGACGCCCATGCGCACCCTGACCTTCTACTGGGTCAGTCAGGTCGGCATGCTGGCGGGCACCGCGGTCTACGTCAACGCCGGCACCCAACTCGGCCAGATCGAAAGCTTGAGCGGGATTCTCTCTCCGGGCTTGCTGTTCTCCTTCGTTCTGCTCGGCCTCTTTCCGCTCATTGCCCGCAAGGGGGTCGATATCATGAAGAAGCGCCAGACCCTCAAAGCTTTTCCAATACCGAAAAGCTTTGATTATAACCTGGTCGTGCTCGGGGCCGGGTCGGCCGGGTTGGTCTCCAGTTACATCGCCGCGGTGGTCAAAGCGAAGGTCGCTCTCATTGAAAAACACAAAATGGGGGGTGACTGCCTCAATACCGGCTGTGTGCCGAGCAAGGCATTGATCCGTTCCGCCAAGCTGCTTGCCTATGGCCGGCGCGCCGAGGAGTTCGGATTCCGTAAAACCGAGACCGAGTTTGATTTCGGCGAGGTGATGGAACGGGTACAGCGGGTGGTAGGCGAAGTTGAGCCGCACGATTCCGTGGAGCGCTACAGCGATCTAGGTGTCGAGTGTCTCCAGGGGGAAGCGCGGATTACCTCTCCCTACGCGGTCGAAGTCAATGGCCGGACCTTGACCACCCGCAGCATCATTATCGCTACCGGGGCGTCACCGCTTGTGCCACCGATCCCGGGGCTGGACCAAGTCGACTATCTGACCTCCGACAACCTCTGGTCGCTGCGCGAATTGCCGCGGCGACTGGTGGTGCTCGGCGGCGGGCCGATCGGCTGCGAAATGACTCAGGCGTTCGCCCGCTTCGGCGCCGAAGTGACCCAGGTGGAGATGGCACCGCAGCTCATGGGGCGCGAAGATCCGGATGTTGCCGAATTTGTTCGCCAGCGTTTCGAAGCCGAAGGTGTAAACGTCTTGACGGACCATGTTGCCAAACAGGTATTGGTTGAAGGTGGAGAGCACGTTCTCGTCTGCGAACACCAGGGCGAGCAAGTGCGCGTCCCCTTCGACCAGATCCTGGTTGCGGTCGGCCGCCGCCCCAACACCAAGGGTTTTGGCCTTGAAGAACTCGGTGTACGCATAAGCGAACGCGGAACGATAGAGACGGATCCCTTCCTGCGCACAAATTTTCCGAACATCTTCTGTGCCGGAGATGTCGCCGGCCCCTACCAGTTCACCCATACCGCCGGTCACCAGGCCTGGTATGCCAGCGTCAACGCCCTGTTCGGCGACTTTAAAAAATTCCGGGTCGACTACCGTGTGATCCCCTGGGCGACCTTCACTGACCCCGAGGTGGCCCGGGTCGGGCTCAACGAAACGGACGCGCGGCAGCAGAACATCGACCATGAGGTCACCGTGTTTGAGCTGGCCGAGTTGGACCGCGCCATCGCCGAAAGCGAGACCCATGGCTGGATCAAGATCATCACGCCGCCGGGCAAGGACAAGATCCTCGGTGTCACCATCGTCGGCAGCCATGCCGGCGACCTGATCGCCGAATATATCCTGGCCATGAAGCACGGTCTCGGCCTCAACAAGATCCTCGGTACCATCCACCCCTACCCGACCCTGGCCGAAGCCAACAAGATGGCGGCCGGCGAGTGGAAAAAGGCCCACGTACCGGAAAAGCTGCTGGCCTGGGTGGAAAAGTTCCACACCTGGCGGCGAAACTGATCCATTGAGGCGCTGATGTGGGAGGAACAACGATGAAAACCGCATTCGTTTTTGCCGGTGGCGGAAGCCTCGGCGCCATTCAGGTCGGCATGCTCAAGGCGCTGGTCGAACATGGTGTAAAAGCGGACTTGCTAGTCGGTTCTTCGGTCGGTGCGATCAATGCCGCCTACTTTGCTGCCGAGCCGTCGTCGCATGGCATCTCACGACTTGAGGCGATCTGGCTTTCTTTGCACCGGGATGATGTGTTTCATTTTTCCTGGGTCAGAGGTATCAAGGGACTCCTTGGCAAACGGACCCACCTCTTTGACGAGAAGACCTTCGAGAAATTTCTGGCCGAGAGGCTGTCCTATCAGGAGTTCCATGATGCGGTTATTCCTATTCATATCATTGCCAGCGATTTCGTCAGTGGAGAAGAGGTCATTCTGTCAAAAGGAAAAATGCTGCCAGCGCTTCAGGCCAGCGCCGCTATTCCTGGAATCTTCCCTCCGGTCGAAATCGATGGCCGCTATCTGATCGATGGCGGCGTGGCCAACCACACGCCGGTTTCGACCGCGATCAGGCTTGGCGCGTCGCGGCTGATTGTCCTGCCAACCGGTTTTACCTGCACTCCGTCCATGCCGCCGACTGGGGCACTGAATATCGCCCTGCATGCGTTGAATCTGGTCATCGCAAGGCAGTTGCTGCAGGACCTCGAAGCTCACAAAGATCAGGCGGAAATCCTGGTGGTTCCTCCCTTGTGCCCGCAGAAAACCCATCCTCTCGATTTCCACTCGGCAGAGTTGCTGATCAAAGATGGATATACCCTGACCCGGCAGTGGCTGGAACAGGATGGGCTTAAGAGGTGCTCTTCGTTCGAATGCATCATGCTGCATCGCCACAATCATACTCTGGAACAAACAAAGGGGTAAGACATGAAAAACATTCTGCTGATTATTCTCGCTTTGATCTTCACGGCTCCTGTGCCTGCAAACGCGGCACCAAGTGTTGATCTCTGGCCGCGCTGGCAGACTTTCGATGCGACCAGCACAGTGACGATTGATCATTCCGCCTGGGCTGATTTTCTCGGCCGCTACCTGATAACGAAGCACCCCTCCGGGATCAACCGGGTGCGCTATGCTGCGGTCACGCCCGAGGACAAAAAGGCGCTGCAGAACTACCTCGACAGAATGCAGGCGACACCCGTATCGACCCTGAACCGTCAGGAGCAGAAAGCCTACTGGATCAACCTGTATAACGCCCTGACCGTCAAGATCATTCTCGATCACTACCCGGTCAAAAGTATCCGTGACATTGATATTTCTCCCGGCTGGTTCAGCGACGGCCCCTGGGATGCCAAGCTGCTCACCATCGAGGGAGAGAATCTCTCCCTGAACGACATCGAGCACCGCATCCTGCGGCCGATCTGGCAGGACAACCGCATTCACTATGCCGTCAACTGCGCCAGTCTCGGCTGCCCGAATCTGCAACCGCAGCCGTTTACCGCCAAGAACCTGGAGGAATTGCTGGAACAGGCGGCACGGGGCTACATCAACCATCCGCGCGGCGTGCGCGTTGATGGTGAAAAAATCGTTGTCTCTTCAATCTTTGACTGGTTCCAGGTTGACTTCGGCGGCAGTCAGGCAGGGGTTCTTGAGCATTTGCGTCAATATGCTGATCCCGCGTTGTCCGAGAGGCTAAAGGGCCGCTCGGCCATCGACGACTACGACTATGATTGGCAACTCAATGATTAATGGCGTCGCAAAAAACCGGCTTGGAAAAGCGTGTCAGGCGAATCGAAGCAGATCAACACAAACAGAGGAGGAGCACATGTATTCTGAAAAAGCACACAGGCTAGATACCGGGGATTCCTTCCCGAAAATGACCTTGACGACAACCAGCGGCGATTCACTTGCCCTGCCGGAAGCCTTAGCCGGCCATTGGGGCATACTCCTGTTCTACCGGGGAGACTGGTGACCGTTCTGTCATCAGCAGTTGGCTGATTTCCAAAAGCATATCGCTGCATTCGACAAGCTGGACGTGCGCCTGCTTGCAGCTTCGGTGGATTCTCTGGAGGATGCCCACAAAACAATAACAGACGATCAATTGACCTACCCGGTCGCATATGGGCTTGAGGCAAAAGAGGTCTCCCGCATGACCGGTGCGTTTTATCAGGCAGAGCAAGGGTTCTTGCATGCTACAGGCATTCTTTTCAACCGTGATGGCACAATCATTGTCGCGGCCTATAGCACCGGAGCCATCGGACGCCTGAGTGCAGAAGATTGTCTGAAGCTGATCGAATATTTACAGAAACAATAAGACAGACGCTTGGACGGCATTGAGACGCTCCACTGATGGAGAAGGCCATGGTTAAGCGCATCGGCGATTACGGCATCATAGGCAACTCCCGCACCGCGGCGCTGGTCGGCAACGACGGCAGCATCGAATGGCTCTGTCTGCCTTTTCTCGACTCGCCGATCTTTATCGGGAAGATGATCGCCGTTTTTTGGAAGAGAATGCGGGAATATTGAAGCTAAAATATCAACCCTACGACTGGCGACTGAATCGCACCTGAATAGAAAGGAGACTTACGCCATGTACAGAATCCTGGCGATCGCCGCAGGACTTCTCCTGATACCGCTGACCGCCCTGGGCCAATGGGATTTCTCCAAACATTCCATCCCCCTGGATGAGATCCAGTCCGGCGGACCACCGCGCGACGGCATCCCCGCCCTGACCAATCCCGGCTACGTGCCGGCGGGAAAGGCCGATTTCATGCATCCCGATGAGCAGGTTCTCGGCGTCTTCCGCAACGGGGTGGCGCGTGCCTACCCGACGCGCATCCTCTCCTGGCACGAAGTGGTCAACGACGATTTCGGCGGCGCACCGGTATTGGTGAGCTGGTGACCCCTCTCTTTTGCGGGTGTCGTGTACTCCCGTAATGTGAACGGCCGAGAGCTGACTTTCGGTGTTTCGGGCTTGCTGTACAAGAGCAATGTGCTGATGTACGATAAAGAGACCGAATCCCTCTGGTCTCAGGTAAAGAGTCAGGCGGTGACCGGGCCTATGAACGGCACGCGACTGCAGGTGCTGCCGTCAACGCTGACCACCTGGCAGAAGTGGCGCAGCAAGCATCCCGACACCATGGTCCTGTCGCAACAGACCGGCTATCAGCGCGACTACAGCAAGGATCCCTATGCGGATTACTATCAAAGCCGCAAGGGGTTTTTCGGGTTTTTCAAGGACCTGATCGGGGATTTCCCGGGCAAGGAACTGGTGGTTGGCGTCAATCTCAATAGTAACATCAGGGCCTACCCGCTGGAAATCCTGCGTAGCAGCGGCCAGCTCACTGATCGTCTGGGCGATCAGGTTCTTTCCTTTGTTTTCGACAAAGAGACTGGCGAATTACTGATTACCGACAATCAGCATCAACCGGTTCCCTATATCAGTACCTACTGGTTCGTCTGGAAGGAGATTCATCCCGACAGCGAACTTTTCCAGGCGACGCTGCAATGAAACCATTCAGCCATGCGCCGCGCGCAAAACCACTACCTCTGACACGACCGGGGAGATGTGATAATGGATAAACTGGATGGACTGGATGCCGGTCTGGCAAGCCAGGTACAGCAGCTCCTCCTGCCCAAAAGTCCGCCGCTCTGCGACTGGAGCTGCATCGATGTACAAAATATCATGGCCGACGGACTTGGTGGTGACTTTTTTGACTTTCTTCCCACAGCCGATGGCTGTCAGGCGGTGATGATCGGGGATGTAACCGGCCACGGCCTCTCCGCATCGGTGGTCATGGGGTTGCTGTACGGTTATATTCATTCTGTCGTGGAAACGATCTGCTCGCCCTACGCGGTCGCATCGCGAGTAAATGATTTCCTCAAATCTTTTGCCGCACGTTCTCAGTCCTACGACCACCTCTTTTCCGCCACTCTCTTCTTCGGCATCGTCGAACCGAGGACCCTGGAAATGCATTACATCAACGCCGGCCATCCAGCGCCGCTGGTGCGCCGGGATGGCCGGCTCATCTCCCTGAAGGCCACTGCACCACCGATAGGTTTCTTTGACATCCCGGAAAGCTCTGTAAAATCGATACAGTTCCAGAAAAACGACCGCTGGCTCCTCTACACCGACGGCATTACCGAGACCATGGGTGCTGAAGGATATTTATTCGGGAAAGAACGGTTGGAGAGACTTCTTTTGAGCCATAATGGCGACCATCTGGAGTTTCTCGATCATCTTATCGGTGCGGTCAGGACATTCAGTATTGACGATTCGGTCCGGGACGATTGCACGGCCATTGCCATTGACTTTCACCGCAATCCACAGGGAGTCGACTCTGAAAAGAAAGAGTATGGTTACAGCACCGGATCTGACAATTCAGTTGCAAAGCAATACAAGGAGAGCAGCTCATGACCACAACGCCTGCACCTGGATTACCGCTGACCGAACTCCTGATCTGGTCGAGACTGGCCGCGCATTACCAGGAGATCAAGGATTTCCACCTGCGCACTCTCATGGCTGAAAATGCTGAACGCGCAGCGCGGTTCAGTGCGGAAGGAGGCGGCCTTTTTTTCGATTATTCGAAGCATCGCATAACGGAAAAAACCCTCGGATTACGGATCTGTCTCGCCAGGGAGTCCGGTCTGCAGGAGCGAATCGACGCCATGTTTATCGGCGAGCGGAGTTCTCGGTCCCAGTCAGTCTCTTGACGTACTGCTTTCCCGGTAGCCGGATGTTCACTTTAGATGATGGTTAAGGAATGGTCACTGCCATGAATCGGCTAAGAGCCGCCATCAACCAAGGTGGATGCAAAGCTCAATTGCCGACCAATTAACTTAACAAAAGGAGATCGTTATGCAAATCGGAATGATCGGTCTGGGAAGAATGGGCGCCAACATGGTGCGGAGGCTTCTCCAGGGAAACCATCGATGTGTGGTTTTCGACAGATCGTCCGAAGCCGTGGAGGCACTGACGCACAAGAACGTCGTCGGCGCATCCTCGCTCGCGGACCTGGTGAAGCAACTGGAAAAGCCGCGTGCGCTTTGGATGATGGTTCCGGGGGCGTTTGTGGAACAGCTCATCGAAGAGCTTCTCCCTCATCTCGAACCCGGCGACATTCTCATCGACGGCGGCAACTCCTACTACGTGGACGACATCCGGATTGCCAGGGAACTCGCCGCCAAGAAGATCCACTACGTCGATTGCGGAACGAGCGGCGGCGTGATGGGTCTCGAGCGCGGCTATTGCCTGATGATCGGCGGCCCTGCTGAGGCGGTACAGCGTCTCGATCCGCTGTTCAGGACGCTGGCGCCGGGAGTGGGCGACATCCCGCGCACACCGGGGCGCGAGAAAGCCGGCGCCACCGCCGAACAGGGCTACCTGCACTGCGGGCCGAGCGGCGCCGGGCACTTTGTCAAGATGGTGCACAACGGCATCGAGTACGGCCTCATGGCGGCCTATGCCGAGGGAATGAACATCCTGGCCCACGCCAATGCGGGCAAGAGCGAACAGTCCCACGACGCCGAGACGACACCGCTGCGCAACCCCGAGGAGTTCCAATTCGATCTCGATCTTCCTGAAATCGCCGAACTCTGGCGGCGCGGCAGCGTGATATCCTCGTGGCTGCTGGATTTAACCGCAGCCGCTCTGCGCAAGGATCCGACGCTCGAAAAGTTCGATGGCCGGGTCTCGGATTCCGGCGAAGGGCGGTGGACAATCAAGGCGGCCATCGACGAGGCCGTGCCGGCACCGGTGCTCAGCGCGGCACTCTACTCGCGCTTCAGCTCGCGTGGCGAGGCAGAGTTCGCCGACAAACTCTTGTCCGCGATGCGCTTTGAGTTCGGCGGGCACGTTGAGAAATCGGATGGTAAGTAATGATTGCAAGGAGCAGGAAACAATGAAGACTTCCCGATCCGATGCCCTGGTCTTCTTTGGCGCCACCGGAGATCTGGCTTTCAAGAAAATCTTCCCTGCATTGCAGGCCATGGCCAAACGTGGTCATTTGGAGGTGCCGGTTATCGGCGTCGGCCGGTCGGACTGGAGTGCCGACCAGTTCCGGGCTCGGGCGCGCGAGAGCCTGGAAAAGTCCGACGATGTGGACTCCGTCGCTTGTGAAAAACTCTGCGCTCTGCTGCGCTATGTGCGTGTCGACTATGCCGATCCTGAGACGTTTCAGGCGCTGCGCAAGCAACTGGGCAACGCCGAGCGGCCGGCACATTATCTGGCAATCCCGCCACAGATGTTCGAGACGGTTATCGGGCACCTGGAGAACTCCGGCTGTGCCACGGGTGCGCGCGTACTCGTCGAAAAACCCTTCGGCCGCGACCTGACTTCCGCCCGGGAGCTCAATCGAATCCTGCTCAAGACGTTCGATGAGTCGGCAATCTTCCGCATCGACCATTATCTCGGCAAACGGCCGGTGAACAACCTGCTCTTCTTTCGCTTCGCGAATGCGTTTATGGAGCCGATCTGGAACCACCACTACATCGAGAGCGTGCAGATCACTCTGGCGGAAGACTTCGGGGTCCAGGGACGCGGCGGCTTCTACGAAGAAACGGGCGCCATTCGCGACGTGATGCAGAATCACCTGTTTCAGGTGCTGACCAATCTGGCCATGGACCCGGTCGCCGCCACCGACAGCAAGTCTCTTCGCGATAAAAAAGTCAAAGTCCTCAAGGCTATTTCGCCGTTGAAAAAGAAGGACCTCGTCCGCGGTCAGTTCATCGGTTATCGAAACGAGAGGGATGTGGCGGCGGATTCCAGAGTGGAGACCTATGCCGCTATGCGGCTGGAAATTGACAATGACCGTTGGCAAGGCGTTCCCTTCTTTTTGCGCGCCGGGAAATGTCTGCCCATCACATGCACTGAAGTCGTGGTCCGGCTGCGCCGACCGGTGACCCTGAATCAAAACCTCGATCTGCAGCCAAACTCATTGCGCTTTCGTATCAGCCCCGAGATCCTCTTTGCACTGCGCGTCAATGTGCTTGGTGCCGATGAACAGAAACCGGGTCAGGAAGTTGAGTTGGTGGCCTGTCGTCAACAGGGTGCCGATGAGCCGACCGCTTACGAGCGCATGCTGGGAGACGCCATGAAGGGGGACAACACCCTGTTCGCCCGGCAGGACTATGCAGAGGAGGCCTGGCGCATCGTCGACCCGGTGTTGAAGGCGGAGACTCCCATATATCAGTACGAGCTGAATACCTGGGGGCCTCAGGTGGTCGATACGATCGTCTCACCCGCTGGAGGCTGGCACAACCCGGTCGTCACCGACAAAACGGACGGGAACGGCTGCTCATGAAAATCGAAATCTTCGACGATGCCGATTCTGTCGCACGGACGGCGGCAGCGTTCATCGCCACTCAGGCGCGGGCGGCCGTTGGCGAGCGTGGGCGCTTTATCCTGGCTACCAGCGGCGGCCAAACCCCGTGGCGGATGCTCAGCTATCTCGCCCACGAAGAGGTGCCGTGGGATCGCCTGCATCTTTTCCAGGTGGACGAGCGAATCGTCCCCTTGGGCCACCCCGACCGGAATCTGACCCACTTGCGCGAGAGCCTGCTGGCCCATGCTCCGTTGCGCGCGCAACAGATCCATGCGATGCTGGTGGAATCATCGGACCTTGAGGCAGCGGCCGCAAGTTACGCACAGGATCTTTCGGCGATAGCCGGTTCGCCGCCGATTCTCGACCTGGTGCACCTGGGACTCGGAGCGGATGGTCATACCGCTTCGCTTGTGCCGGGAGATTCCGTGCTCGACGTCACCGGCTCGGATGTCGCGCCGACCGGCGTTTATCAAGGAAGGCGACGGATGACGTTGACCTATCCTCTGCTGAATCGGTCGCGTCAGATCCTGTGGATCGTCACTGGTCGCGAGAAAGCCGGGATGTTCTCGCGCCTTTGCGCCGGAGACCTGTCGATTCCAGCGGGACGTGTCAATCGGCGACAGGCGTTGGTTCTCGCCGACTGCGCTGCGGCGGGAAAGACCGTTTAGGCTGGAGTCATTGCAGTGCCGTGATCAGTCGGTGCATAGAGACGAACACAAGCCATCTCATGGATTACACAATGGAGGATTCCGTGGTTTATCAAGAAAACATTAATATTGTCGATCAGCCGGTGATTGCGCGCTTGCCGCAGACCGGTCCGGCGGACGAGTTCAACCGGGAACTGGTTCGCAACGTTCATCCGTTGGATTGGGTGAATCCGAAACCGACTGGTCGATACGATCTGCTTGTAATCGGAGCCGGCACCGCCGGCCTGGTCACTGCTGCCGGGGCAGCGGGTCTGGGGGCGAAGGTCGCTTTGATTGAACACAACCTGATGGGCGGCGATTGCCTGAATGTTGGTTGCGTGCCGTCGAAGGGTGTCATCAGCGCGGCCCGCAGCGCGGCAGACGTGCGACAGGCAGGCACCTTCGGTGTCGAAGTGCCTGATGGCGTGCACGTGAATTTCGCCGCCGTCATGCAGCGTATGCGACGGCTGCGCGCCCGCATCAGCCCGAACGATTCCGCACAACGGTTTCATGACCTGGGGATTGATGTTTATTTCGGACAGGCACAGTTCGTGGATTCGAACACAGTTGATGTCGAAGGTACAAAACTCAGCTGCAAGCGTGCCGTGATAGCGACCGGTGCACGCGCCGCCGCGCCGCCGATTCCCGGGTTGGATTCAGTGGACTATCTGACCAACGAGACCTTGTTTTCCCTGACGGAGCTTCCCCGGCGACTCGGCGTTATCGGCGCCGGACCGATCGGCTGCGAGATGGCGCAAGCGCTGGCGCAGCTCGGTTCCGAAGTCTTTCTGGTGGAGACTATGCATGGCATCCTGCCACGCGAAGACCGTGACGCGGCCGAGATCGTGCAACAGGCGATGACGCGATCGGGTGTCAAGCTGCTTTGTTGTGGCAAGCAATTGGAGATCAAGCGCGACGAAGGAATTCGGCTTGTCGTCGAATCGCACAACAGGGGATATGACGAGCCGATCGACAAGCTGCTGGTATCCGTCGGCCGGGCGCCAAACGTTGAGAACCTGAACCTGCAAGCCGTGGGTGTCGATTACGACAAGATGGGGGTGAAGGTCAATGAACACATGCAGACGACGAACTCCAGGATTTACGCCGCCGGAGACATCTGCTCGCCGTTTCAGTTCACGCACGCGGCCGATTTCATGGCCCGCATCGTCATTCAAAATGCGCTGTTCATGGGCCGCAAGAAGTCCACGTCGCTGGTAATGCCCTGGTGCACCTATACGTCACCTGAGATTGCCCATGTAGGGCTCTACGAGAATCAGGCCAAGGAACAGGGGATCGAAGTTGACACCTTCGTGCAGGAGTTGCGCGATGTCGACCGCGCGATCCTGGACGGAGAAGACGAGGGTTTCGTGAAAGTCCATGTCAAGAAAGGGACCGACAAAATCGTCGGAGCAACCATCGTTGCGGGCCGTGCAGGTGATATGATCTCCGAGATCACCCTGGCCATGACACACGGTCTTGGCCTTAAGCAGATCGGTAGCACAATTCACCCTTATCCGACACAGGCAGAGGCGATTCGCAGGATCGGCGATCAATACAACCGCACGCGAGTGACCCCCTTCGTGAAGTGGCTCTTGAATAAGTGGATAGCCTGGACCCGGTAAAAGAAACTCTGTGTATACGTCACTTGGTGGTTTAATGGGGTTGAAAGAGCTGTAACTCACACCAGCCTGGAGGTGATCGTTCTGCCTGATGAACAAACAGGCCTGCGGGTGATCTTCTGCAGAGACTAAATAAAGGTCAACGATGGACAGATTATCCTTCAATCCTTTTAAAATCTTCTTCGGCGTCCTGTGGCTCGGACTGTTTCTGACTGCACTAACCCTCTGGTGGCGCTCGCAGTTGCCTTTGAGCAGTATACCGGCACTGCTTGAGCAATGGTTGGGTGACTTTGGCATGCTCAAGGCAGCCACAGTTTACATCGTCCTCTACGTTCTGCGGCCGCTGATTCTTTTTCCAGCCACCCTGCTGACCGTCGCCTCGGGGCTGGTCTTCGGCCCCTGGCTCGGCACGCTGTTCACAATCCTCGGTGAAAACGCCAGCGCCAATCTGGCGTTTTCTTTGGCTCGCTGGTTCGGACGCCAAACTGTTGCCAGACATACATCGGAGCAGATGCATTGTTGGGAGGAAAGACTGAAAGAGAACGGCATGATTACCGTACTGACCATGCGGTTGATCATGCTCCCCTTTGATGTCGTCAACTTTGGCTGCGGCTTGACGGCCATTCGGCAGCGAGATTATGCAATCGGCACGTTTTTCGGAATACTGCCCTCGTTGATCGGCTTTGTCCTGCTCGGCGGGATTGCGGCTTCCGGAGTTCAGCACCGTGTCTTCGTACTCTGCCTGTCCGTCTTTTTCGTGTTGCTCGGTTTCGGTATTGCCCGGCACCTCAAACGCCGGGATGAGAAGTCACGGTTGTCGACTCAAGGGATTTGTTAACCTGCCTTTGCCCGGAGCATGCGAATGCGACAGGAAGGTGTTGTCAAATGTAAGGCCGCTTACATTCCTACCCACAGGAGTCTGATATCCTGAGAATTCGGCTGTGCGCAAACCTCTCTGCCGGCAACGTGGCTACGGACAGTCGAGAAAACGGTTTTTCCTGTGGATAAGAAATCACACAGATGTTGGACATATGGTCATGACAGGTCTTTCCAGCCAGTACGCCGCTTGAAATCTTGTCATGAACCAGCGGCAAATCAGATAACAGCACAAGCCCTGATCGGAGAATCGCCCGTTATGCTACGATTAATGTAGCTATTCAGCACATAAGCGAGTGCATGTGGTCTGCAGCCATTGCCTGCGTCCAACGTTGTCACTTAACTTCCCGCAAGCA
>JAVVDT010000043.1:0-13955 GCA_032250875.1 Desulfuromonadales bacterium
CGGTCTGGTCTTGACGACCGGTCTGGCTTATGCGGAACTGGAAAAGACCCTGGTCAAAAGCCAGCCCCTGGACAAGGCTCCCCTGGATATTGCGCAAAGCGTGAGCGACGGGCGTCTGTTCGTGTTGCTGGCAGGTGGTGAAGTCCAGATTCTTTCTGTTGAGGGCCAACAGCAGGAACGCTTCTCGGTCGGTGATGACGTAACCAGTTTGGATGTTTCGCCAGACGGGCAGATGCTCTACCTCGGCAGCAAAAGCAGCAAAGCGCTGCAATTTGTCTATCTGTCCTACGTCCAAGAGCTGCCGGTGAACAATTCAGCGGTCAAGGGCGCGGAAAACGCTCCGGTCACCATTACGCTTTTCGATGATTTCGAGTGCCCTTACTGCGCCCGCCTGGTGCCGACTCTGGAGCAGGTGATGGCAGCCTATCCGCAGCAGGTGCGGCTGGTGTACAAGCATTTCCCCTTGAGCATGCACAAATTTGCCAATTCGGCGGCAATTGCAAGCATCGCTGCCCGCAATCAGGGAAAGTTCTGGCCGCTGCACGATGAGTTGTTTGCCAACTATAATAATCTCAATGAGATCAAGATCCGGCAGCTGGCCGAGAGCATTGGCCTCGATATGAAACGCTTTGATCAGGACATTGCGGATCCTGCCCTGCAGCAGGAGGTCGCTGCTGATACACAGCTTGGGACCAAGGCTGGCGTGCGCGGCACGCCTGCTGTATATATCAACGGCATCCAACTCAAAGATCGCAGCTTCGGCGGTTTCAAGCAGGCCATCGATGCAGAGCTGCAGAAGGCCGCCAAGTAAAAACAGATTGTTGGTGGGTAACAGGGGCGGGCCTGGTTGCGTTTTGCCAGGTCCGCTTTGCACCTTTTCGCTTCGGCAGTATAGACCGACAGGCTGCTAGTTCTCTTCTGCCTCTTCAGGATCACGATGTTTGCCGAATATCCGGGCGACGATGATGCCGATTTCATAGAGGATGACAAATGGCACGGCGAGAGCGGTTTGTGAGAAGACGTCCGGGGGAGTGAGCATGGCACCGGTCACGAAAGCGGCCAGAAGCGCGAACTTGCGATTGCGCGCCAGCATCTTGTGGTCGACAATGCCCATGCGTGCCAGGAAAAAGATGACTACCGGCAACTCGAAGACCAGACCGAAGGCAAGCAGCAGTTTGCTGGAGAGTGACAGATAGGAGCCCATGGAGAGCATGGCACTCAGTTGACCGCCGCCGGTACCGAACTCGATGAGCACTTTGAAAACCATGGGAAAGACGAAGCGGAAGCCGAAATACGCACCGGTCGCAAAGCAGAGGGTGCTGGCCAGCACAAAAGGGAAGACGTAACGCTTTTCATTCTTGTAGAGGCCTGGTGCGATAAAGGACCAGATCTGCCAGAAGATCACCGGCATAGAGACCAACAGGGCGGCCAATGCGCTGATTTTCAAATAGGTAAAGAACGGTTCTGTGGCCGTGATAAAGACCAGCGACGTTCCCTCCGGCAAGGCCAGACGGACAGGACCGGCAATCAGGTCAAAGAGTAATTCAGAATAACTATAGCAGGCGAGAAAGGCGACCAGCCAGGCAACGCCGGAAATAATAAGTTTGCGCCGCAGTTCCTCGAGGTGGGTGGTCAACGGCATCCGGTCATCGCTCATCCGGGGCGCTCTCTTTCTTCGACGCTGTTTCGGATGATGTTGTGCTGTCCGCACTGGACTCCTCACTGGAGGAGCTGCTGTCGAGGTCAGCTTCTGCTTCTGCGGGATTGGCTTCGGCTGGATAAGGATCGTGCTTGCTGCCGGGAGGTGTGAGTTTGCCGGGTTGTCCAGGTGGGCGCTTGAGATCGTGGCTGCGGGTTTCTTCGGTAAATGTCTGCTTCAGTTCATCAGAGGCCCTTTTGAATTCGGAAAGACCGCGGCCGAGCGCACGTGCCAGATCCGGAAGCCGTTTCGGGCCGAGGACGATCAGGGCGAGTGCCATGATCATGAGCAGTTCAGGAAAACCGATACCAAACATATGTGTCACCGTGATCAGAGTTTAGAGGCTATGAAGTGTGCTGAGAATACCGGCAAAAAGAGGTCCTGTCAAGAAACCCCGAAGAAGGTATAAGCATTTGACATATCAAGGTTTTTGCTTTAGCATACAGCAATATTACAGCAAGGAAACGGTTGTACCATGAATGAGAACAAAATCATCAGTGAAATCCTCATGTTGGCAGAGCAACGTGATGCCCTGATTCTGGCGCATAATTATCAACGTGATGAAATCCAGGAACTGGCACACATCACTGGAGATTCCCTTGCCCTGTCGATGGAGGCCGCGCGCACCGATAAATCGGTAATCGTTTTCTGCGGTGTTCACTTCATGGCGGAAAGTGCCGCGATTCTGGCTCCGCAAAAGATCGTGCTGCTGCCTCGTCTGGATGCCGGCTGCCCGATGGCGGATATGATCACCGCGGAAGGCCTGCGCGAGTTTAAACGTCAGTACCCAGGCGTGCCGGTCGTGACCTATGTTAATTCAAGTGCCGCCGTCAAGGCTGAGAGTGATATCTGCTGCACAAGCGCCAATGCCGTCAAAGTGGTTGCGTCGCTTGCCGAGCAAGAAGTGATTCTGACCCCGGATCGCAACCTGGGGAGCTACATCGCCGCCCAGGTGGACAAAACCTGTCATCTCTGGGACGGGTACTGTCCGACCCACGAACGCTTGACTGTTGCCGATGTCAAGGCAGCCATGGCCGACTACCCTGAAGCCCTGTTTATGGCCCATCCGGAATGCCCTCCCGAGGTGCTGGCGCTGGCAGACCATGTCTGCTCTACCAGTGGCATGTACACCTTCGCCCATGAAAATCCCGTACGCCAGTTCATTGTCGGCACCGAAGCCGGAATCCTCTATCGTCTGCGCAAGGAAAACCCAGACAAGGAGTTTATTCTGCCGACCACGAGGCTGATCTGTCCCAATATGAAACTCACTTCTCTTGAAGATGTTCTCCTGGCGCTGCAGACGATGAGCCCGCGGGTGACGGTTCCCGAGGAGATCAGGATTCCTGCCAAGGTGACTCTGGATCGCATGCTGGCCGTGCCACGTGACTGATTTCCCCACCATTCTCAATGATAAGGCGATTCTTCTCGCCGAGTACCGGCATGTCCACGACGACTGAACCCCGCATTCAACATTGCACCTTATCCGGAGTCCTGTCACCGTATTCTTTGGGGATCCTCGGCCGTAGCGAAATCATCGGCTTGAACGGCAGCAGCGATGCCTGGTTCGCCGCCGGGTTACTGGCACGCAATGGCCGTGACGAGAAGCTGCTGGTCGTGGCTTCCAATCAGGCCGAGGCCCAGCGCTTCTATCGGGCCTTGAGTTTTTTTCATGGCCGTCAGGACGATATCCTGTTCTTCCCGCACTGGGAAACCGAGCCCTACGCTCCGCTCAGCCCGCACCCTGAAATTGAAGCGACCCGGCTGGCAACCCTGGCATCTCTCGCCAAGGGGCGCGGCAAAGCCATCGTCACCACGGCCAGAGCGATGCAGCAGAAGGTTCTGCCCCGCAAGACTATCGATTCTTTGCAGCTGCAACTTGAAGTCGGCAGCGATGTACCACGTGATGAGTTGCTGCGGGGACTTACAGCGCTTGGTTATCAACGTGTCGCTCTGGTTGAAGATCGCGGCAGCTTCGCAGTACGTGGCGACCTGGTGGATCTTTTCCCGCCGATGCTGGAACAGCCGGTACGTCTGGCTTTTTTTGGTGACGAACTGGAAGAAATCCGCAGTTTTGATCCTGCCAGTCAGCGATCTTCTGATCGGCATCTGGTCAGGCTTGAGCTTGCACCAGCCCGGGAAATGATCCTGGCCGGCAGTCACCTGGAGACCTTTACCCGCCGCTTCAAGGATCGTTGTGACGAGCTGGAAATTCCGCGCGGCCAGCGTGAAGCAATCCTCGATGAAGTTCGCGACGGCTTGCTCGGCCCCGGTCGGGAAAACCTGCTGCCGCTCAATTACGATGAACTTGACTCTATCTTTGCCTACCTCGATCGCTTCAGTTGGCTGCTGCTGGATCCCGCTGCCATCACTGCCGCCGCTGATGAATTTGTTGAAGCGATACAGCACGGGGAAGAGCGCGCGAGGCGCAGTGGCGAGCCGTTCGTGCCGGCCGCCGCCTTCTACCTCGATAGCCGGGAGCTGGATGACCGTTTGAATCATGGGTCGCGTATCGATCTGGCGCCATTGCAGATTTATCAGCTCGAAGACCAGCACCCTGTCTATCGTGTAGCCGTAACCGGTAATAGCGACTTGCGACCGGACCGTGTGGAGCATGACGGCAGCCTGGCTCCTCTGGTGGAGCGTCTGCGGCAGTGGTTGCACAAGGACTGGCGCATCCTCGTGGTCTGTCACCAGCAAGGTCAGGCGAAGCGCCTGATAGACCTGCTGGCACCAAGTCAACTGCCGCTTGTCTGGGTGCCGGACCTGGTGCCGGGCAGGGAGTTTCCGGTCGGTTTGACCGTGACAACTGGTCCCCTGGATTGCGGCTTCAGGCATGCCGAGGGCAAGCGGATCGTCATCTGTGACGATGAAATTTTCGGACCGCGCACTCATCGCAAGGCTCGTCGTCGGCAACGGGTCTTCGAATCGTCTCTGGCTGATCTGCAAGGTGGCGATCTGGTTGTACATGCCGATTACGGCATCGGTCGGTATCTTGGCCTGGTCCATTTGCAGACCGGTGACATTGAAGGAGATTTCCTGCATCTCGAATATGCCGGTGAGGATCGCCTCTACCTGCCGGTGGAGCGCATCGAAAAAGTTCAGAAGTATATGGCCGATGGCGGCACCCCGCGGCTTGACAAGATGGGCAGTGGTGCCTGGGAAAAGGCCAAGTTGCGGGCGCGCGCGGCGATCGAGGAGCTGTCGCGCGATCTGCTGCAGATCCAGGCGCGGCGGCAGATGGCTAAAGGCTTCAGCTATTCGCCGCCGGACCGGCTGTTTCGTGAGTTCGAAGCCGCTTTCCCCCATGATGAAACGCCTGATCAGCTTGAAGCGATTGAGGCCGTGCTGGACGACATGATTTCCGAACGTCCGGTCGACCGTCTGATCTGTGGCGATGTCGGCTACGGCAAGACGGAAGTCGCCATCCGCGCGGCGTTCAAGGCGGTGCTCGACAGCCGGCAGGTTGCCGTGCTGGTGCCGACCACGGTGCTGGCTCGTCAGCACCTGGAGACCTTCCGGCAGCGGTTTGCCGACTACCCGGTGGTTGTGGAGATGCTGTCGCGTTTTCGGACTCCTGCCGAACAGAAACGCATCCTCGAGCGTACGGCGGCCGGACAGATCGATATTCTCATCGGCACCCATCGTCTGCTGCAGCGCGACCTGCGTTTTAAGAATCTTGGTTTGATCGTCGTCGATGAGGAGCAACGCTTCGGTGTGACCCACAAGGAGCGCCTGAAAAAGATGCGCGCCGAGGTCGATGTTTTGACCCTGACGGCTACACCGATCCCGCGGACCCTGCATTTGAGTCTGGCCGGACTGCGCGAATTGTCGATTATCGATACACCGCCGGTGGACCGTCAGGCGATCCGCACCTATGTGACCCGCTTTGATGATGATCTGATTCGCGACGCGATCCTGCGTGAACTGCGCCGGGGCGGACAGGTGTACTTTGTCCACAACCGGGTGCAATCGATCGATGCCATGGCGGAATTTCTGAAGCAGCTGGTGCCCCAGGCCAAAGTCGGCGTCGGTCACGGGCAGATGCCGGAAAAAGCGCTGGAAAAAGTCATGCTCGATTTTATCGAAGGACGGATTAACCTGCTGGTCTGCACGACGATTATAGAAAATGGCATTGATATCTCCACGGCCAACACCATGATCGTCAACCGGGCTGACTGTTTCGGACTGGCACAGCTCTACCAGCTGCGCGGCCGGGTCGGTCGCTCCCATCAGCGTGCCTATGCCTACCTCATGATTCCCGGCGAAGGGCTGCTGACAAGAGATGCTCGCGAACGGCTCAAGGTCTTGCAGGAGCAGTCGGAACTGGGAGCCGGTTTCCGTATCGCCCGGCATGATCTGGAACTGCGCGGTGCTGGAGATCTGCTTGGAGCACGGCAGGCCGGCCAGGTGGCGGCGATCGGTTTTGAAATGTATACCGAACTGCTCGAGGAAACGATTCAGGAGCTGCAGGGGCAGACGCGTGAAGAGCGCATTGATCCTGAAATACGCCTTGGCTTGTCCGCCTTTCTACCCGAGCATTATGTTGCCGACCCCAATCAGCGTCTGGTGCTGTATCGCAAACTCGCATCAGCCAGTGATGACGTAGAGATTTATCAGGCAGGCGATGAATTGCGTGATCGCTACGGCGAGTTGCCGGATGCGGCGGAACTGTTGCTTGATGTCATGAAGTTGCGCGTACTGATGAAGCAGCTGCATGTCGAACTGGCGGAGTACGACGGCCATAATCTGGTGTTTGCCTTTCCGGCCAACACCAAGGTTGCTCCCGAGCAGATCCTTGCCCTTCTGGAAGATAACAAGAAGTACCGTTTCAGCCCGGATTACCGACTGAGTATTCGCCTCGGGCGGTTGCCCAGGGAAGAGGTGCTGGTTACAGCTAAAAAGGAATTGCAAGCATTTTGCCGACTATGATAGTTTGGATAACCCTTAAGCCAACAGATCTTATGACCACATGCAAATAAATCGTTTACGACTCCTCTCTCTGTTTATCCTTTTTCTTTTCAGCGTCTCTGCCGGTTGCAATTCAGAACCGGTTGCGAAAAAGGCCACACCTCTGATCCGGATCAATGATCAGGAGATCAGTAAAGCGGAATTCCTCGCAGCGTTTGAAAAAAGTCTGCAAAAGGATCAGCCGCTGAGCAGGATTGAACGCGAGGAGCTGCAGCGATCTTTTCTGGTGCAGCTGATTGATCGTGAATTGATCCATGGAGAGGCCAGACGGCTCAATATCAATATTACAGATGCTGAACTCGAAACCGCGCTGCAGAGTTATCGCCAGGATTATCCCGACTCCAGTTTTGAGACAATGCTTCAGGAACGGGGATTGACTATGAAGTTCTGGCGGGAGGAGCTCAAAGAGAGTTTGATCATGGAGAAGCTTCTCGATCAGGCTGTCTATTCCAGGGTGGCAATCACGGATATGGAAGTGGCGACCTACTTCAAGGACAACCACGATCAGTTTGATCGTCCGACCCAAGTGAGAGCCAGGCAGATTGTCGTAGCAGAGGAAGCCGAAGGTCAAAAAGTCCTTGACCTGCTGCGCCAGGGGCAGCCCTTCGCGGAAGTTGCAGCGGAATATTCCCTGTCGCCGGATGCCCAGCAGGGCGGCGATCTCGGTTTCTTCGGGCGTGGAGAAATGCCACCGGAATTCGATGAAATCGTCTTTGATTTGCCGGTCAGCCGCCTGAGTAAGCTGGTCAAGAGCGAGTACGGTTATCATATTTTCATGGTCGAGGAAAAACGTAAGGCTGAGCGTCTCAGCAAGCAGGAAGCGACCGAAGAGATTGTGTCGATTCTTGAGGCACGTAAAAAGGAAGAGGTTTATCTCGGCTGGCTGCAGGAAATGAGAGCCCGTTCCGTGATTGCTGTCGACTGGTCTCAGTTTGAAGAGAACGAAAGAATGAACAAATAAGGAATAGGACACCATGAGAATTTTAAGCATTGCCCTTTTATTGTTTTGCATGATTGGCTTGAGTTCAGCCGCGGCAGAAGTCGTCAGTCGTATCGCAGCTGTTGTCAATAAAGACATCATTACCACCAACCAACTTGACCAGAAGCTGCAAGAGCAGCTGGCCAAACAGGAACGGCAGCCTTCTCCCGCGCAACTGGGTGCTCTGCGTCAGGAAATGCTCTCCCGTATGATTGAAGAGACGCTGGTTGAGCAGAGGATCAAAGCTCTCAATCTGAGAGTCTCTGAAGACGAGATTGAAACGGCTCTGCTCGATGTCCAGAAGAAAAACCAGCTGAGCCGCGAGGCACTGCAAGAAGCTGTCATGGTGCAGGGGCTGGATTTCGATGCTTATCGCGAGAACCTGCGCCAGCAGATTCTGCGCTATAAACTGATCGGTGAAGAGGTGCGCAGCCAGGTCGAAGTCTCTGAAAGGGAAGTGGTGGAATATTACCGCGCCCACCTGGATGATTACCGATTGGCTCCAGAGATCCAACTCAGTGCTATCACCTTCCCGATATCCAAAAAAGCCTCTGATCAGGAACGACAGCAGATACGTAAAATTGCCGGTGAAGCCCTGGCCCGTTTGCGACAGGGCCAGGAGTTGGCTCAGGTTGTGGCGAGCTACAATGCGACCTATGGCGCTACAGGTGGTGAGCTTGGCCGTTTTACCTATGGTGAGCTGGTCCCGGGATTTGTCGACGCTATAAACGGTATTGAGGAAGGCCATTTCAGCGAGCCTGTGGACGCTGCCGAGGCAATTCACCTGTTGCGGGTCGATAAACGATTTGCTGGTGGCTTGCGGCAGTTTGATGCCGTCAATGCCGAGATTTACCAGATGATTCTGGATCAGAAGACCGACGCCCGCATCAAGGAATGGACCCGATCCCTTAAAGCCAGGTCTTTCATTGATATCCGGCTATAAACGGTTTGAGGTGTCTGCGCACGCTGCAGACAAGAGTCGTCCTTGAGAGCAGGTTTTAAAAATCCCACCGACTGTTTCGGGTGGGATTTCCTTTGCATTCAGGAGTTTCGGATTATTTTCTGAGTGCTTTTCTCAAGGCTTCGAAGTGGTGTTGGTAGGTGCAGCGGTCCGCTTCATCAAACGCAAGAAACATGACGCCGCTTGTGCACAGGTCGTCGGTTTCCGGCTGAGAATTAACCACCCGTCCATTGATCTGAATCAGGTCGTTGCCGAGGCCGAGTGTGATGCGCAATAGCTGTTCCGGCTCAAAAAACTGACCGGTTTCCAGGCGCAAGCCGGTCTCGCTCACATTGAGAGTGCGCGCCAGGCCGCGGCCGAGAACTTCGCCTTCTGCAGAGATAATCTCGTAGTCAAGGAAGTTAAGGGCGTAACGGCGTTCCGTCTGGCGACGCTCGAACAGGTCATCACTCATCACTTGCTCTCCAATCCTGCGTAACACGATATAATGATGCAAAGTATAACTGCTTCCGCCCATTTTGAAAACAGCTTTCCCTTTTTGTTGTTCTGATCCGCAATTGCAAATCAGATGGAGGAGTTTTTAATGACTGGGCTATACTGTTGTACTCTTGACACGTGCCGGATGTAAGTTAGGAATTGTTATGAAAAAGCCGTTGATTATAACCATGGGAGATCCAACGGGCATCGGTCCGGAAATCCTTCTTCAGGCTCTCTGTTCCGGGGCATTCGCCGAACTCGCCTGGCCGCTGATTGTCGCAGGCGATCTTGGCGTGCTGCAGCGTGCTGCCGTCGTCTGCGGCCTTGAGGCTCGTCTGCAAGCAGGTTCGCAGCAGCCACTGGCTTCCGATGAAATCCATCTTGGCCGTTATGCTTTACCGGTTCGTGCGCTGTCCCGACTGGATCTTAACCAACAGAGCTACGGCAAACCGGAGACGTCTTCCGGGCGCGCTATGGCTGCATATATCTCCTGGGCGTGCGATGCCTGCATCGATGGTGATGCCGCCGGCATGGTGACCGCGCCGATCAACAAGCAGGCACTGCAGGCTGCCGGCACGGATTTTCCCGGACATACCGAGCTGCTGGCGGCTCGCTGCCAGGTCGATGAGGTGGTCATGATGCTCGCTGGCGAGCGCTTGAAGGTTTGCCTGGTGACCACTCACTGTGCCTTGCGAGAGGTGCCGCAGCGACTGACGGCGCAACGCATTCTGACGACACTGCGCATTGCATCGAGCTCTTTACAAAAACAGTTCGGATTCAAGCAACCCCGCCTGGCGGTGCTGGCTCTTAATCCCCATGCCGGTGAAGGCGGCCTGTTCGGTGACGAAGAGAAGCGACACATTGTTCCAGCTGTCGCAGCGGCTCGCGCCGAAGGGATTGCTGCCAGTGGTCCGCACAGCGCGGACACGCTCTTCTGGTTTGCCGCTCAAGGACAATATGATGCCGTCATCTGCATGTATCATGATCAAGGATTGATCCCGCTCAAGTTGCTGCATTTCGACGACGGCGTCAACGTCACCCTCGGTCTGCCGATTGTGCGTACATCCGTTGATCATGGTACTGCTTACGATCTGGCTGGAACCGGTCAGGCAAGTCCGGCCAGCCTGATTGCCGCAGTCAAAATGGCCGCCATGATGGCTGAAAAGCACGTGCGTGCGAGCTGTGATCCATGACGCGGCAAAGAACCAGCAAGATGCAATAGTTTATGGGTTACAGGGTAGTCGGCTTGCTACTCTGGTTGGCCCGTAAAGCCGTACAGCACGCTCACAGGCGATAAGGTTAAAATATAGGAATCATGGCAGATAAAATAGTCATCAGGGGTGCTTGCGAGCACAACCTGAAAAATATCGATATCGACATCCCCCGCGACCGGCTGGTGGTCATCACCGGGGTCTCCGGCTCCGGCAAGAGCACCCTGGCATTCGATACCATTTACGCTGAAGGTCAGCGCCGCTATGTCGAGAGTCTGTCGACTTATGCCCGGCAGTTTCTTGAACAGATGAACAAGCCCGATGTCGAGAGTATCGAAGGCTTAAGTCCGGCTATCTCCATCGAGCAGAAATCCACATCGAAAAATCCACGCTCAACTGTCGGGACGGTCACTGAAATCTACGACTACCTGCGTCTGCTGTTTGCCCGGATTGGTCGGGTGCATTGCCCGTCCTGCGACAAGGAGATTGCATCGCAGACGGCTGAGCAGATGGTCGAGCGCGTTCTCGCCCTGCCGAAAAACAGCAAACTGTTGCTGCTGGCGCCGCTGGTGCGTGGCCGCAAAGGAGAATATCGCAAGGAGTTGCGTCAGCTGCAGGCCGATGGCTTCGTGCGCGTGCGCATCGACGGTGACATGTATGAGCTGGGCGAAGAGATTGTTCTCGACAAAAACAAGAAGCATACCATCGAAGTGGTGGTCGACCGGCTGGTGGTCAAGGAGGATATGACCAGTCGTCTGGCTGATTCGCTGGAGACGGCCCTGCGCCTCGGTGAAGGCCTGGTGCGCGTCGAGGTGCTCGGCGGCGAGAGTCTGCTTTTTTCCGAGTGGCATGCCTGTGCGGAATGTGGCATCTCTATCCCTGAAATGACACCGCGGATGTTCTCTTTTAACAACCCGTATGGTGCCTGCCCGGATTGCTCCGGGCTGGGTACCCGCATGTATTTCGATCCGGAACAGGTTGTGCCCAACCCGCAGTTGTCATTGCGCGAAGGCGCGATAGCGCCCTGGTCGACACGAACCGGTTATTACTACCTGCAGGTGTTGGATGCGCTGGCGGATTTTTACAAGTTCGATATCCGCACCCCCTTTAACGAGCTGCCGGAGCGTATCCAGAAGATTCTTCTGCACGGTTCGGGCAAAGAGGAGGTGCAGTTCTACTATGATCAGGCCAATCGTCGGCACTTCTACCACAAACCTTTCGAAGGGGTGATCCCGAACCTCGAGCGGCGCCTGCGTGAAACCGATTCCGATGCGACCCGCGAGAAGCTCGAACAGTTCATGAACATCATGCCCTGTCCGAGTTGCCAGGGCGCTCGCCTTAAACCGGAAACGCTTTGTGTGCGCGTGGCCGGCCGCAACATCCAGGAAATCTGCTCACTGAGCGTTCTCGATGCCGAAGCCTTCTTTGCTCAACTGGAACTGGTTCCCAAGGAAATGGAGATTGCCCGGCGGGTACTCAAGGAGTTACGAGAACGGCTCTCTTTCCTGATCAACGTTGGTCTGGACTATTTAACTCTTGACCGGACTTCGGGTACTCTCTCCGGCGGCGAAAGCCAGCGTATCCGCCTGGCGACCCAGATCGGTTCATCTCTGGTCGGGGTCCTGTATATCCTTGACGAACCCTCGATCGGCCTGCACCAGCGTGACAATCGTCGACTACTGGAAACCTTGAAACGTCTGCGCGATCTGGGTAATACCGTGTTGGTGGTTGAACATGACGAGGAAACCATCCTCGAAGCAGACCATGTGATCGACATGGGGCCGCGCGCCGGTCGCCATGGCGGTGAAGTGGTCGCTCAGGGAACCCCTCAGGAGATTCTGAAGCATCCCGATTCACTCACCGGTGACTACCTCTCCGGCCGTCGCACAATCCCGCTGCCAAGCGAACGCCGCAAGGCCACCGGGTATCTGGGCATCAAGGGCGCCACGGCCAACAATCTCAAATCTATCGATGTTGATATCCCTCTAGGTGTCATGACCTGTGTCACCGGGGTCTCCGGCTCCGGAAAATCTTCACTGGTGCTGGACACCCTGCACAAGGCGCTGGCCCAGCGGCTCTATCGCTCTCGCGAGCGAGCCGGCGCGGTACGCGGCATTGAAGGTCTCGAACAGCTCGACAAGGTGATCGACATTGACCAGTCGCCGATCGGCCGTACGCCGCGTTCCAATCCGGCCACCTATACCGGTATCTTTACCGATATCCGTGATCTGTTTGCCCAGTTGCCGGAAGCGAAGATGCGCGGTTACAAACCCGGACGCTTCTCGTTCAATGTCAAGGGCGGCCGCTGCGAAGCTTGCCAGGGAGACGGTATCCTGCGCATCGAGATGCACTTTCTGCCCGATGTCTACATTCAGTGTGAAGCATGTCTTGGCGCCCGGTATAATCGCGAGACGCTGCAGGTTAAGTACAAGGGTAAGACGATCGCCGATGTGCTGGACATGACCGCTAACCAGGCTGTGGAGTTCCTCGACAAAATCCCGCGCATCAAGCGCAAGCTGGAAACCTTGCGCGATGTTGGCCTGGGTTATATCAAGCTGGGGCAGAGCGCCACCACGCTCTCCGGAGGCGAGGCGCAACGCGTCAAGCTCGCCAAGGAGCTGGGCAAACGTGCTACCGGCCGGACGATCTATATCCTTGACGAACCGACTACCGGCCTGCATTTCTACGATATCAGTCGCTTGCTCAGTGTTCTGCAGCGTTTGGTTGAATCAGGGAACAGCGTGGTGATCATCGAACATAATCTGGATGTCATCAAGACCGCTGATCATGTTATCGACCTTGGTCCCGAGGGTGGCAGCCGCGGCGGAGAGATCCTGGTCTGCGGGACACCGGAAGAGGTTGCCCGCTGTGCAAAGTCCTACACCGGCCGCTATCTGCGTGCCTATGTGAACCTCTAAATGGGCAAAACCGACAAGGGTCCCCTTGCCGGTTTTGCTGTGTCCATCAAGAATGATTACATTTCAGCGCCGCGGCTTGACGCTGCGTACCTGCTTTATGTTGACCAGATAAAAGGCTTCCTGATTGTGCAGCAGGAAAAAGCCCTTTATGGCGTTGAGAAAATCAAAAAGGCGGTTGCGTCCTTCAGGCATCTCGATGGTGACTGTGCCTGAAAGTTGTTCTCCGCCGACAAACTGGATGTCCGCATTCTCGCGATCACCCAGAGATTCATAGGCAGAGGTTTCATTTGGTGGGTCAAAGCGGATATGTGTTATGGTCTGTTTGTTGGCGACACAGAAAGCACCCGCATCACTACGAAACGGAAAGAAGTCTCCAGGTTCCTTCATCAGGTCGAGCAGGGTCTGCTGCCCCATGTGGCTGTAAACACTCGGGCTCAAGAAGACGACACCCTTCATGACAGAGCCGTCCGCCTGAAAGACAACAACAGGCAGCTCAGTTTTTTCGACACGGTAGACGGACATCGGCTTACTCCTGATAAAATGACAGAAAGGGAATGCATATGGTTGACATGCTCAACGGGATCGATAATATTGATCTGCTTTTGTGTTTGTCAAACATTTTCATTGAGAGGAGAGTATTATGGCTGAACTGAAGGGAAGCAAAACCGAAAACAATCTGCAGGAGGCTTTTGCCGGTGAGTCCCAGGCTAACCGCAAATACCTGGCATTCGCCGATAAAGCA
>JAVVDT010000044.1:0-13922 GCA_032250875.1 Desulfuromonadales bacterium
GAAGTTTGCCGTCGAAGATCCCGATGCGCCTGAGAACTGGCCGCGACTGTGGATTATCTGGCGCGGCAACGCCCTGATGTCGAGCGCCAAAGGGCATGAATATTTTCTCAAGCATTATCTTGGCACCCACACCAACACCATCGCCCCCGAAACGGCAGAGGAGTTTGTTAAGGACGTCAAGTGGCACAAGAAAGCCCCCGAGGGCAAGCTTGACCTGGTGGTGGACATCAACTTCCGCATGGATACCTCGGCGCTCTACTCGGATATCATCTTGCCGACGGCAACCTGGTATGAAAAGGACGACCTCAATACCACCGATATGCACTCTTTCATCCACCCGCTGCAGGCAGCCGTGCCACCCTGCTGGGAGTCGAAGAGTGACTGGGATATTTTCAAAGGGCTGGCCAAAAAAGTCAGTCAGCTGGCCGAAACGCATCTGCCGGAACCAGTGCGTGAAATCGTTTCCGTGCCGCTGCAGCATGATACCCCGGCCGAGATGGCACAACCCGAGATCAAGGACTGGAGCAGGGGCGAATGCGAGGCGATTCCCGGCAAAACCATGCCTGGTCTGGTGGTTGTCGAACGCAACTATGTCGATCTGTACAAACGCTTTATCTCTTATGGGCCGGAAGTCCGTAAAAACGGCATTGGCGCTCACGGGCTCAACTTTGCAGTTGATGATTTCTACGATGCACTGAAACTGTCCGCGCCGACGCAGAAGTGGGGTGGTGAAGAATATCCTTCTCTGGAAGAAGCCGCTGATGCAGCCAACGTCATTCTGACGCTGGCCCCGGAAACCAACGGTGAGATCGCCTACCGTGCCTATGAGGCTGAAGAGAAGAAGGTCGGCCTGCCGCTGACCGATCTGGCAGTCGGTAACCGAGAGGTGCGCACCAGCTTTGCCGATCTGGCCGCGCAGCCGCGACGCCTGCTGAACAGTCCGATCTGGAGCGGATTGACCAACAACGGCCGGGCCTATTCCGCTTACTGCCTCAACGTGGAAAAACTGGTTCCCTGGCGTACCCTGACCGGCCGTCAGCATTTCTATCTCGATCACCAGGGCTATATCGCGGCCGGCGAACATCTGCCGACCTATAAGCCGAAGCCGGATCACTCGACGCTGCAGGATTTTCTGGCCACCGAAACCGACGAAAAGAGCATTATGCTCAATTACCTGACACCGCACGGCAAGTGGAGCATCCACAGCACCTACGGTGACAATCATCGCATGTTGACCCTGTCCCGTGGCTGTCATCCGTTCTGGCTTAACGTTCAGGATGCAGAGCAGATCGGCGTTGTCGACAATGACTGGGTCGAAGTCTACAACGATCACGGGGTCGTCGTCACCAGGGCCATCGTCAGTTCACGACTGCCGCGCGGCATCTCGTTCCTCTACCACTCGCCGGAGCGCACTGTCGGTGTGCCGAAGTCACCGCTGCGCGGCAACAAGCGGGCCGGCGGGCACAACAGCCTGAACCGGATACGGCTTAAGCCGAACCTGATGCTGGGTGGCTACGGCCAGTTCACCTACAGCTGGAATTACTGGGGTCCGACCGGTGCTAACCGCGACACCTACATCATGGTGCGAAAACTTAAAGGCGAGCCGAACTGGTAAAGGAGTTATGACTATGAATATACGCGCACAGGTGTCATCGGTTTTCCACCTCGATAAATGTATCGGTTGCCACACCTGCAGTATCGCCTGCAAGAACCAGTGGACCGACCGCAAGGGTTCTGAATACATGTGGTGGAACAATGTGGAGACCAAGCCCGGCACCGGTTATCCGACTAAATGGGAAGACCAGGAACAGTACAAGGGCGGCTGGGAAACGCAGGGTGAGACGTTGCAATTGAAGATCGGTGGCCGTGGCAGCACTCTGGGAAAAATTTTCCACAATCCGAGCCTGCCGACCATGGACGATTATTATGAACCCTTTACGTTCCGCTACGACGATTTGACCAGTGCCCCGGCCGGCACGGATCAGCCGACCGCACGCCCGGTATCCATGGTCACCGGTAAACCGATGAAAATTGAAGCGGGTCCCAACTGGGATGACGATCTCTCCGGATCAAACATCTATGCCGCCAATGATCCGGGAGTGGTGAAACTCACCGATGAGGAACAGAGGCAGCTGTTTGCAATTGAGAAGATGGTGTTTTTCCACTTGCCGCGCATCTGCAATCATTGCCTGAATGCCGGTTGTGTCGCCGGTTGTCCCTCCGGAGCCATCTACAAGCGCGGCGAGGACGGTATCGTCCTGATCAGCCAGGACAAGTGCCGCGGTTGGCGGATGTGTGTTTCCGCCTGCCCATACAAGAAAACCTATTACGGCTGGACCACCGGCAAGTCGGAAAAATGCATTCTCTGTTATCCACGTCAGGAGGCCGGTCAAGCCCCGGCTTGCTTCCATTCCTGTGTCGGCCGGATCCGTTATCTCGGTGTGCTCCTCTACGATGCAGACCGTATCGAATCAGTTGCCAAGCAAGACGATAAAGATCTGGCTGCAGCACAGAGAGACATTATCCTCAACCCTTTCGATCCCCAGGTCATCGAGGACGCCAAACAGTCAGGTGTTGCCGTGCAAGTCATCAAGTCAGCACAGAAATCTCCGGTCTACAAGTTCGTCAAGGAGTGGGGGATTGCTCTGCCGCTGCATCCTGAATTCCGTACCCTGCCGATGCTCTTTTATGTGCCACCGCTGCTGCCGGTCATGTCAATGGACAACCAGGGTAAACAGAAGATGGCTGATGATTTCTTCACCACCCTGGAACAGGCGCGTTTACCGATGCAATATCTGGCCGGGTTGTTTGCCGGAGGCAATGAAGAGGAAGTCAAGGCGGTGTATCGTAAATTGATCGCGGTCCGTATCCAACGGCGCAGTGTCACGGTGGGCGACCTGCCTGCAGCAGAAGTCAGCAAGGCCTGCAGTGTTGCCAAATTGAGTACTGAAGCAGTCGATGCTATCTATCGCATGACCACACTGACCCGCATCAAGGAACGTATCGTTGTGCCGCCGATGCTGAGGGAACAGGCCATCGAAGCCGGGATGGACCCGCATCAACACAGGCAGGAGATGGGCTTCGGCAGTCGGCGACCACCAAAGAGGCGGTGGTAATATGAATGAATTGAAACGACATCAGGGCATCTGCCGGCAATTTGCGACCCTGTTCAGTTATCCGGACCAAAGTATTACTGTAGCGGTTGATGCCTGCTTTGAACATCTGCAGCAGATCAGCCCCGAGGCAACGGCTTCAATGCAGGGCTTCAAGCTTTTTATCGAAGCCAATGATATCAGCCGCATCGAGGAAGCCTTCACCGGTACCTTTGATCTGCAATCGCTCTGTCACCCCTATGTAGGTTTCCAACTCTGCGGGGAAAGCCAGCAGCGCACCATGTTTATGATCAAACTGCGGCAAATTTATCAACAGTATGATTTCATCTCCGGCAGTGAACTTCCGGATCATCTGGCTGAGATACTGCGGTTTATCGGGACGATTGCTGATCAGGACTGTCGACTTGAGATTATTCAGGACGGGCTTTTGCCGGCGTTGGCAAAAATTACCCAGGGGATTGAGAGTGACGGTCGTCCCTACGTGGCCCTGCTCAATGCCCTGCAAAGCTTTCTGACTGAGACAGCAGCACCCGCTGGCGAGCAGTTGCCGGTTGGCCGGCAAAAGGAGTGTTCATTATGACTGACATGATTCTGTTTGGCGTGTTCCCCTATGTGGCGGTGGCACTGATGATCGGCGTCGGCATTTATCGATATAGCGTCGATCGCTACTCCTGGTCGTCGCAATCCTCGCAGTTTCTGGAAAGTCGTGTGCTTTTCTGGGGTTCGGTCCCCTGGCACTACGCCATCCTGGTCATCCTGCTCGCGCACTTCCTGGCTTTCCTCGTTCCGACTGCATGGGGAGTCGTGCTCGGCAACCCTTTGCGTCTCTATCTGCTCGAGGTGACAGGTTTGGCTCTTGGCATATGCACGTTGATCGCAGTCGCTCTGCTGATCTTTCGACGCATCAATAATGCCCGGGTTTCAGCTGTCACCACGGTGATTGACTGGTTGGTGTTTGCGGCCCTGCTGTTACAGGTTGCCACAGGCGTCTATATTGCCTTCACCCTGCGTTGGGGCTCGGTCTGGTACCTGCACACGGCAACCCCATGGCTCTGGTCGCTGATTAAGCTCGATCCTCAGGTGCATTATCTCGCAGCGATGCCGATGGTGGTCAAGCTCCATACTTTCAACGCATTTATGATTATAGCCTTGTTCCCGTTCTCGAGGCTGGTGCATGTCGTCAGTGTCCCCTTGACGTACTTGTCACGCCCTTATCAGGTAGTGATCTGGTATCGGGAGCGTCGGGCCGAATGAAGTGTTTGTCGACTTTATGAGCAAAATCTTTTTTTAACGCAAAGACGCAAAGGTAAGGGACAAGACGCAAAGGAAAGACTTTATGGTGAAACCAAAACCAAGGTTCTCTTCGCGTCTTTCTTGGTTTTGCTCAGCGTCTTGAGTGAGCGAAGCGAACGGGCATTGAGTTTTTAATCCACAGAATCTGTGAGTCCAAATTTGTTGCAGGAGGTCTGATGCTGGAAGTCGCAACCGCCAAATCACACAAAGTCCTCTTCCTGAACACGCTTGCCTTTACGGTCTGCTTTGCCGCCTGGATGTTCAACGGTGTACTGGTGACCTTTCTGGCCGACAACCAGGTTTTTGACTGGGGCCCGATCGAGATCGGCTGGTTGATGGGCATCCCGGTTCTTACCGGTTCGATTTTCAGGCTGCCGGCCGGGATGTTGACTGACAAGTTCGGCGGCAAGCCGGTTTACGGAACCCTGCTGCTGGTCTGTGCAATCCCCATGTTTTTGCTCTCAAAAGCAGACAGTTTTACCACTTTCGCCCTCTGCAGCTTCGGTTTTGGCCTGGCCGGAGTGAGTTTCTCCATCGGCATTGCATTTTCATCGGTCTGGTATCCTCGGGAGCGTCAGGGGACGGCTCTTGGCATCTTCGGCGCCGGCAACGCCGGTGCCGCTCTGACGACACTGTTTGCACCAACCCTGCTGAATCGCTTGACCAATAATGGCACTAACCTCGAAGGCTGGCGTGACCTGCCGGTTTACTACGCCGCGATGCTCGCCACTATGGGCGTGATCTTTTTTATCTTCTCCGAAAACAGAAAGCCGGCCTCTTCGGGCAAGTCGCTTCGCCAGATGCTGACGCCTCTGCGAGACGTTCGCGTCTGGCGCTTCGGTCTCTACTACTTTCTGGTATTCGGCTGCTTTGTCGCCTTTTCGCAGTGGCTGGTCCCATATTTTGTCAACGTCTACTATCTGCCGCTGGTAACGGCCGGTCTGTTTGCGTCCATGTTCAGCCTGCCTTCCGGAGTGATTCGCGCCCTGGGCGGCTGGATGTCCGACAAGTTCGGTGGGCGATCGGTGATGTACTGGGTGCTCGGCGCATCGGTCCTGATCAGCTTCATGCTGATCATTCCAAAGATGGATATCTACTCTCCCGGGCGCGGCATCATGGCGAACAAGGCCGGTGTTGTCACCGATGTGTCCAGTGATGTGATAACCGTCAATGGCAAGACTTACAGCATCAAGGTCAAGCCCGAACCATTGAAAAATTTCGACGACCAGATGCTTATCCTGCCCGGCAAACAGACCTGGCAGGAGCCCGTGGTTGAAGTCGGCCAGAGCGTTTTGAAAAAGGAACTGCTGGCAAAAGGCGTGACGAGGATCTTTTTTCAGGCGAATGTCTGGATCTTTGCCGGACTTATTATCCTGCTCGGCAGTATCTGGGGAATCGGCAAGGCCGCGGTTTACAAACTGATTCCCGATTATTTCCCGGAAGAGGTGGGAGTCGTCGGCGGCATGGTCGGTGTCCTCGGTGGCCTGGGCGGTTTCTTCTGCCCGATCATTTTTGGCTATCTGCTTGAATATACCGGATTGTGGACCAGTTGCTGGATGTTCATGTTCATATTGTCCCTGGTCTGTCTACTGTGGTTGCATCTGACCGCCCAGAAAATGATGCGTGATAAGCACCCTGTGGATATGCAGCGGATTGAAGAAGATAAAGCAACTTTATTTGAGGATGATAGCAAGGAGGCCGTACATGTCAATCAATCTTGATAAGTGGGATGTCGAAGACGAGAAGTTCTGGAATTCCACCGGCAAAAAAATAGCCAGCCGCAATCTCTGGATTTCGATTCCAAGCTTGCTGTGCGGATTTGCCGTGTGGCTGTACTGGAGCATCATTACCGTACAGATGCTCAACCTCGGCTACCCCTTCAGCCAGTCCCAGCTGTTTACTCTCTCCGCCATTGCCGGTTTGACCGGCGCCACCCTGCGAATCCCCAGTTCTTTTCTGATCAGGATTGCCGGCGGCCGCAACACCATCTTTTTTACTACTGCGCTGCTGATGATCCCCGCGATCGGTACCGGCATAGCCCTGCAGAATAAGGCAACCCCGATCGAGGTTTACTATATCCTCGCTCTCTTCTCAGGGATTGGCGGCGGCAACTTCGCCTCCTCGATGTCCAATATCAGCTTTTTCTTCCCGAAGCGAGTGCAGGGCACCTCGCTCGGCTTGAACGCCGGCCTGGGGAACTTCGGCGTCACTACCATGCAGATTCTTATTCCCCTGGTGATGACCAGAGGCATCTTTGGCGGTACTCCGCAGACTCTGATCAACACCAGCGGCACACTGATCGGCAAAATCCCGGCCGGGACCGAGACCTATATACAGAATGCCGGTTATGTCTGGCTGGTGTTGCTGATTCCCCTGGCCGTGGCCGGCTGGTTTGGTATGAACAACATCACCACCGATACGGTCTCTCCCGACATCGGTTCGACACCTCGCTCTTTTATAAAGATCACCGGTCTGCTGATGATCGCCTTTGTCACCGCCAGCATCGGTCTTTACCTGCTGTTGCCCGCACCCATCGGTCTCGGTCTGCTCAGCAAATGGATCGTGCTGCCACTGGTCATAGCTGCAACGGTGTTCGGCATGAAATACCTGACCTCTGGGGCATTACGGGCCAATCTGGAACATCAGTACAAGATCTTCAATAACAAGCACACATGGGCCATGACGATCATCTACACCATGACCTTCGGATCCTTTATCGGTTATTCGGCAGCTTTTGCCCTGTCGATCAAGGTCATCTTCGGTTTCTCTCACATTCTGGTTGATGGCGTAATGACTCACAACACTCCGAATCCGAGCGGCCCGAGTGCCTTGATGTTTGCCTGGATGGGTCCATTCATCGGCGCCCTGATCCGTCCGGTCGGCGGTAAAATCGCTGACAAGCTCGGTGGCGCCATCGTCACCCAATGGGTCTCGATCGTCATGATTGTCGCGGCATTCGGCTGTGCCTGGTTTATGAAAGCCGCCTACGGTTCGGCGACCCCGGAGAACTATTTCGTGCCGTTTCTGATTTTATTTATCATCCTGTTTGCCGCCACCGGCGTTGGCAATGGCTCAACTTTCCGCTCCATCGCCATGATCTTCGACAAGGAACAGGCTGGACCTGTGCTAGGATGGACCTCTGCGGTCGCGGCCTATGGCGCCTTCATTATTCCCCAGGTATTCGGTGAGCAGATCAAGGCGACAACCCCGGAATACGCCCTTTACGGCTTCGCGGTCTTCTATTCCATATGTCTGGTGCTCAACTGGTGGTTTTATACCAGGAAGAACGCCTACATCCAGAATCCATAATGATCTAGCTGCAAAGCGTCGCTTGGTGGTAACATGCAAGCAGATGTAACGAATTGCACAACAGGAGATTCAATGACAGATCTAGAAGACAACAATGATTTATGCAGACAGATTGTGGCCCTCGCTCCCGATGCAATCCTTTTTGCCGATCAACGCGGCATTATCCGCCTCTGGAATCAGGGCGCGGAGCGGATTTTCGGCTGCTCGGCAAATGACGCCATCGGCCAATCTCTCGATTTGATCATTCCGGAAAAGCTTCGCAAGCGACACTGGGATGGTTACCATAAAACCATGGCGACCGGCGAAACGCGTTATGGCATCGACTTGCTGGCTGTTCCGGCAATGCATCAAAACGGCTCAAGGCTCTCGACCGAATTCTCGATTGTGATGTTGAACGATGATAACGGCAAACCGATCGGTGTCGCTGCGATTCTGCGTGATGTGACCGAGCGACATCAGAAGGAGAAGAGAATGCTCGACCGATTGGCCGATCTCGAATCGGCACACGAGACCTAAGACGAAGATTCTGATTAAACAAGCAGAGAAGAAATGAGGGGTGTTGCTGAAGCGACACCCCTTTTTTAAATGGTTCTATAACCCAAAAAAAAGTTTTGTTTTGCCACCAAGGCACCAAGGCACCAAGGCACCAAGGCACCAAGGCACCAAGCAGTGCTTTTTACAGGGTAAAGATCGATATTCTCTGTCTCGCAACATGACTGTTTGAAGACAATTCAAAAAATTACTCCGTGTTTTGGTGCCTTGGTGGCTAACCTTTGTTTTGGTAATAAGTCCGTTTTTTTAATAGTACTGAAAACGGCGCGAAGCAATTGTGTGACATATTCTGTCGCGATCCCTGGTAAGATAAAATCAAAGCCAACAAGGAGGCGACTATGATCTACATCGGTACAACAGACAACAGCGGCAGCGCCATCTATTTTGATATTCACGCAGCAGTACGGCAAGGGCGAGGTATGCGCATCTCCGGAACTATTGGTGATGGCTGCTATGAAGGTGAAGTTCTCGTCGAGGTCGGGCGCAGTGATTCTGTAACCTTTGCCGATGCCTGGCTTGGCGGTTCAGGTTTTGCAGAATTTCTGGACCGATGCGGTTCTGATGCCCTGGAAAAAGCACTGCTTGACTCGGTCCGTGAGTTGCCGGTCAAACATGCTCGTCGCAGTCGGCCGCATGGCAACGGTATGGCTTATGCCGGGGGTCTTGTCACAGAGTCTACCCCTGTCTGGTATCTTGAAGCCTGACGATTGCATTGCAAGGACTGATTGAGGTAAAAAGGTGCAAACATCTCCTCTCTGCGGAAGGTATTCATGCGCACCTTGGTTCTTGCTTCAACCAGTCCCTATCGCCTGCAACTGATGCGGCAACTTGAACTGAGTTTTCATGTTGCTGCTCCACGTTACAAAGAACACATGGATTCGAGCGTCTCTGCAGAGCTTCTGGTCAAGCATCAGGCCTTGCAGAAAGCGAAAAGCCTTGCAGAAAAATATGATGACGCCTTGATCATCGGCTCCGATCAGGTCTTCGTCGATGCACGGCACCGGGTTCTGGGCAAACCCGGAACACCGGAAAAAGCCATTGAACAGTTAATGGAAATGCAGGGACGCAAGCACACCTTTTATACCGGTCTGGCTATCTATGACAGCGGAAGTGGCGAGAGTTTATCAGAATTCGATACGTTCTCGGTATCAATGAAAAAGCTTACCGAAGCGCAGATCAAGCATTATGTGGTCAGAGAAAATCCGGTTGACTGTGCCGGTTCTTTTAAAATCGAGGGTTTGGGAATCGCCTTGATGGACAAAATGTCCGGCAATGATTACAACACGCTGATCGGATTGCCGCTGATTCTTCTGGTCAATATGTTGAATCACTTTAATGTCGAAGTGCTTTAAACGCAAAGGCTCGCCGTCACCAGGGTTATGGCAAACGTAACTATTCAGCTCCCTTACTCAACGGCACAGCATGTGGGCTGCAGCCATTGCCTGCGTCCAACGTTGTCACTTAACTTCGACGCCATCCATTGCTGCGCGATTAAATATTGAAATGTAGGGGCGGCGCTTGCTCCGCCCTGGGCGCGGCAAGCAGCGCCCCTACAAAAGATATTTATCCACCGGAGCGATATTTTGTTATTTCATCGTAAGCTTGAATTCTGTATTCTGCATTCCGCTGTTGATTCATCCTACTCCGGGTACCAGCTCGTTGCCGTTTTCTTTGTTCCGTCTTCTGTCTCCTGAATTTTAGCCTTAGGTTCTTCCACTCATGCAGCATGCTAACTTTGTTCACTTACACGTTCACACCCAGTACAGCCTGCTCGATGGCGCTATTCGCGTCGGTGACCTGGTCGAACGGGCCCAGGAATATCGTATGCCGGCCATGGCTATCACCGATCACGGCAACATGTTCGGTGCTTTGGAATTCTACTCCAAGGCGCGTGCCGCCGGCGTCAAACCGATCATCGGCTGCGAAGTTTATGTGGCCACTGGCTCGCGTCACGAGAAGAGTGGGGCAGCATCCTCCAGTGATGCATCCGGGCACTTGCTTCTGCTCTGCAAAAACCGTACAGGCTACCGTAATCTCTGCCGCATGGTCTCAACGGCCTATCAGGATGGCTTCTACTATAAGCCTCGCATCGACTGGAACCTGCTCAGCGAACATAATGAAGGCCTGATTGCTCTGACAGCCTGCCTTGGCGGTGAAATCCCCAGCCTGGTTACCCGCGGGCGAATGGATCATGCCTGTCTGCGGGCAGAAGCAATGTCAAAAGTGTTCGATCGAAACCGTCTCTATCTCGAGCTGCAGGAAAATTTTCTGCCTGAACAGGAGATTGCGAACAAGGGCCTGATTGAGATCGGCCAGAAACTCGGGTTGCCTCTGGTTGCCACCAACGACTGCCATTATCTGACCCGCAACGATGCTTTTGCGCATGAAGTCCTGCTCTGTATTCAGACTGGAAAAACCCTCGATGATCCGAATCGGATGCGGTTTGCCAACGATGAGTTTTATGTCAAGACGCCCGACGAAATGGTCGGGCTGTTCAAACATGTGCCGGAGGCGATCAGCAATACGCTGGAGATCGCCGAACGCTGCAATCTCGAACTGGATGTCAGCGGCAAGAACTACCATTTTCCGGCTCTGGCTCTGAGTGAAGGGCAGACGCCGAGCCAGGCCCTCGAACAGCAATCATTTGAAGGCTTGGAACAGCGTTTTACCGGTATCCGTAAAATCCGTCCCGAATTCTCAGTAGAGGATGTGGAAGCCTACAAGGCCCGCCTCGAAGAGGAATTGAAGATCATCAACCAGATGGGTTTTCCGGATTACTTCCTGATCGTTGCCGACTTCATCAACTGGGCCAAAAATCACGATATTCCGGTTGGCCCGGGCCGCGGCAGCGCGGCAGGCAGTCTGGTCGCCTATGCATTGAAAATTACCGATATCGATCCCATCCCCTATAATCTGCTGTTCGAACGTTTCCTCAACCCGGAACGTATCTCCATGCCCGATATCGACGTCGATTTCTGCATCAATGGTCGTGAAGATGTCATCAACTATGTGCGAGACAAGTACGGCCGGGAAAATGTTGCACAAATCATCACCTTCGGCTCCATGATGGCCCGTGCGGTCATACGCGATGTCGGCAGGGGCATGGGTATGCCTTACGGTGAGGTCGATACGATTGCCAAGCTGATTCCCAATCCGACCGGCAAGAAGGTCACGCTCAACGATGCTCTGAAACAGGAACCGCGTCTGCGTGAGATGGTCGAGAAGGATAGCCGGGTCAAGAAGATGTTTGATGTTGCTCTCTCGCTTGAGGGCCTGACCCGCCATGCTTCGACCCATGCAGCCGGTGTGGTGGTCACTCCCGAGCCTCTGACCAATTATCTGCCGCTCTATGTCGATCCCAAGTCGCACGGCCAGGTGACCCAGTTTGATATGGGCTATGTTGAAAAGATCGGCCTGGTGAAGTTCGACTTTCTTGGCCTGAAGACCCTGACGGTTATCAACAACGCGATCCGTCTGATCCGCGCGGGCAAAAATCCCGATTTCGACCTGAATCTGATCCCGAATGATGACGAGATGTCCTACCAGTTGCTCAGCCGCGGTGAGACTACCGGGGTTTTTCAGCTGGAGTCATCAGGGATGAAGGAATACCTGATCAAGCTCAAGCCGACCTGCTTTGAGGATCTGATCGCCATGGTGGCGCTCTACCGACCGGGTCCGCTCGGCTCAGGGATGGTTGATTCGTTCATCAAACGCAAACACGGGGTGGAACAGTTCACCTATGACATCCCGCAGCTGGAACCGATTCTGAAAGATACTTACGGGGTCATTGTCTATCAGGAACAGGTCATGCAGATTGCCCAGGTCCTGGGCAACTACACTCTTGGTGGCGCCGACCTGTTGCGTCGTGCCATGGGCAAGAAAAAGTCCGAAGAGATGGCCACGCAGAAGAAGATTTTTCTCGACGGCGCCAAAGAGGGCAAGCTGGATACCAAAAAAGCCGAAGCGGTCTTCGACCAGATGGAGAAGTTCGCCGAATACGGTTTTAATAAATCCCACTCGGCGGCATACGCCTATATCGCTTACCAGACCGCTTATCTCAAAGCGCACTACCCGGTTGAATTCATGGCTGCTCTGTTGACCGAAGACATGGAAAACACCGAGAAAGTTATCAAGAACATCAACGAAATACGCAATATGGAGATTGCGATTCTTCCGCCCGATATCAACGCATCGTGCCGCGACTTTACCGTCCATAGCAAAGACATCCGCTTTGGCCTGGGTGCGGTCAAGGGCGTCGGCGGCGGAGCTGTCGAGGCGATTGTCGAAGCGCGTGAAGAAGGTCCTTTTGCCTCGCTGCACAATTTCTGTGAACGTGTCGATCTGCGACGTGTCAATAAGCGTGTTGTCGAGGCTTTGATCAAATGTGGCACGTTTGATTCATTGCAGGGCAAGCGCGCACAATTCATGGCAGCTCTTGAAGAGGCCATGGAGTACGGCCAAAAACTTCAGCGTGAGAAAGCCTCCGGTCAGGAATCACTGTTCGGATCGGATCAGATCGTCACTCAGAGCGGTCATGCCTATGGCCAGCTGCCGGATATTGAGGAGTGGCCGGAAAATGTTCTGCTGACCAATGAAAAGGAAGCGATCGGCTTCTACATTACCGGTCACCCCCTGGCACGACACAGCGATGCCATCAAGCGTTTCAGTACGTGTGATACCGCCGGTCTGATTGAACGGGCAGACAAGGAAGAGGTCAGCGTCTGTGGCATCGTTACCGGCATCAAGCTGTTGAATACCCGCAAGGGTGAGCGCATGGCGTTTGTAACTCTTGAGGATCTCAGCGGTTTTGTGGAGATGGTGGTTTTTCCGGAGACCTACACCCAGGTTGCCGACCTTCTGAACAGCGAGGAAGCGCTGCTGGTTAAAGGTGCGCTTGATGTCGGAGAAGAGGCCTGCAAGATCCTGGTTAACGAAGTCCTGGCCCTCAAGGATGTACAGCAACGCATGACCACGAAGGTTCATTTCCGGTTGACCTCTCCCGGGCTGGATGATCGGCAGTTGCGCTCTCTCAAAGCGATCATGACACGCTATCGCGGAGATTGTGAAGCACTGATCCATCTAGTCGTGCCCAATCGCAGCGAAACCGTGATATCATTGCCGGAAACATTACGTCTTAATGCCAGCGATGAAATGATGGATGACGTTGAGAAATTGTTCGGTTATAATGTCGTCACTTTTGAATGAGTTTGACTCTTGACCTGGGAGTCTGACGGACTATATGGACCGAATTTGCAGCCGGTGCATGGATAGTCCGACAGCCTCCTTGTCAACGACAAATTGACAGGAGCCTGCACATGCAGTTTTATTTGGATTTTGAAAGACCCCTGGTTGAGCTTGACCAGAAGATCAGGGAATTGCGTGATTATTCAACTGATAAAGTCGATTTCTCGTCTGATATCAGTAAGTTGGAAAAAAAGTCAGAAAAGTTACGCGATGAGATTTTCTCCAATTTGACCCGCTGGCAGCGAACCCAGTTGGCTCGTCACCAGTCTCGTCCACACACCCTCGATTACATCCAGCATATTTTCACCGACTGGTTTGAGGTTCACGGCGATCGTAATTTCCGCGATGATCCGGCTCTGGTTTGTGGCTTCGCCCGTCTGGATGGTGAGCCGTGCGCAGTGATCGGTCACC
>JAVVDT010000045.1:0-13686 GCA_032250875.1 Desulfuromonadales bacterium
GCCGGCACGATCAACGGCGCGGATGTCTTCGCCGAGCCGTGAGAAATCCGCGGAAAGTATTGATGGGGCAATCTTGATCATGGTGAACTCCAAAGCTACAGCTGCAGACCACATGCTGTGCCGTTGAGTAAGGGAGCTGAATAGTTACCAGATCCTTTTATAACCTATTCCCTGAAGCCGTGACAATCGGCTTACTCCGTCGATTTAAAACATTTACCTCTCACTCGTCACCGTTTCACAAATCTTGCCGCGAAAAAAGCGTCCATGCCGTCGTGATGATGCGGCAAAGTGCGCACACATCCGGAATCGGTGGTCAGCTCAAGCCACTCGGCCGGAACCAGGCTGCGAAAATCCTCTTGAATAAAGCCGGGGTGGGAGTCGAGGAAATCCTTGACCACGGTGTCCGTCTCCGCCGCAGTGAAGGTGCAGACCGAGTAGAGCAGATGTCCGCCGGGGCGCAGCAGCGGCGCGACACGAGCGAGGAGGGTTTGCTGCAGCTCAGCCAGAATCTGGATATCTGCCGGTCGACGACTCCAGCGACTTTCCGGGTTGCGGCGCAGCACGCCGAGACCACTGCACGGAGCATCGACGAGGATGCGGTCGAAACTGCCGGGCTCGAGAAACGTGGGTTTTTCCCTGAGATCCCAGCAGCGTGCTTCGATACCATGGCAGCCGATCCGTTCGGCACCCTGATTGATCAGCTCGACCCGCTGGGGATGTTTGTCGAGCGCCAGGATCCTGGCCCGGTTACCGGTCAGGGCGGCGATGTGGGTGGTCTTGCCGCCTGGGGCGGCGCAGGCATCCAGGATTGCCTCACCAGGCTGGGTATCGAGCAAGTGCGCGATCAGCATGCTCGCTTCATCCTGGACCTGGTACCATCCGGCCTGATCTCCGGGCAGAGGCTGTGCCGCACGCTTTTCGATAATGATCCCCTCGGCGGCATAGCGGCAAGGCCTGGCGCTGTGCCCGGCCTCTGCCAGAGCCGCGAGCAGGGCCTCGCGATCGGTCTTTAAGGTGTTGGTCCGCAGCGCCTGCGGCGCGGCCACGGTGAAGGCTTCCGCCAAGGCGCGGGATTCGCTGTTGGGAAACTGACGCAGAAGCTCTTTCGTCAGCCAAACGGGCAGACTGCAGACGTGCTGAAGATAGGCGCGGAGATTGTCCGGAGTCGGCCAAACGATGGCGGCACGTTCACGCTCTAAGCTGCGCAGGGTGCCGTTAATCAGCCCGGCCACCCGCTCCAAACCGACCTGGTGGGCCAGCTCGACAGTCGTATGCACCGCCGCGTGAGCCGGGATGCGGTCAAGCTCCAGCAACTGGTAGGCGCCGAGCCGCAACAGTCTCAGGGCCCCGGGTTCAAGACGCTGCAACTTCTGGTGGCTGAATAGGGCAAGGGCAAAATCGAGACGGCCGCGCAGACGCAGGATGCCGTAGACCAGCTCAGTCAACAGCCCCCGCTCACGCGCGTCCATGGTTGGATGGCGCTGCAGATAAAGATCGAGCAAGCGGTCGGCATAACCGCCCTGCTCAACACGCTGTAGAATATCAAACGCTCCGTAGCGGGCGTCCAAAAGGTTGGGTTTTTGATTATTGCGGGGCATTTAACCTTCGTTGATATGTCTCAGGGGCCAGGTTTACATTGTCCACTTTTTCTGCAGACCATGCATTTTTTATGGAATATGTAGGCTTGACCCTGTTGTGACGGTCATCGCTTCAAGGCGGCGGATCCGTTCCGCCATCGGCGGATGGGTGGCGAAAAGCGCTGTGACGCCACCGCCGCTTAACGGGCTGACGATGAACATATGGGCCGTCGCTTCATTTACCCGCGGCATCGGTTTGTTTTGATTGGCATTTTCCAGTTTGCGCAGGGCGTTGGCAAGGGAGAGAGGGTTGCCGCACAGCTGTGCACCGCCCTTATCGGCTTCGTACTCCCGGGAACGGGAGATCGCCATCTGGATCAGCATGGCCGCCATCGGTGCTATGATCGCCAGGGCGATCAGGGCGATCGGGTTGCTGTCCTCATCGTTGCGGCCGAAACCACCAAAAATCGCCGACCACTGGGCCATGTGCGCCAGATAGGTTATGGCGCCGGCGATGGTCGCTGCGATCGAGCCGATCAGGATATCGCGATGCATGACATGGCTCATCTCGTGGGCCATGACCCCTTTCAGTTCGTCGTGGGTGAGGACATTCAAAATCCCCTCGGTTGCGGCAACCACGGCATGCTCGGGGTTGCGACCGGTGGCGAATGCGTTGGGAGTGGGTTGCGGCAAGGTGTAAACCTTGGGCATCGGCAAGCGGTTGGCCCGGCAGATTTCGGCAACCACATCGAAGAGCGGCCCGTTGTTGACCTGTCTGCCCCGATACATCTTAATAACGATCTTGTCGGAAAACCAATATGAGCCCATGTTGATGGCGCCGGCTATAATCAGGGCGAACAGGGCGCCCTGCTGGCCGCCGATCATCCCGCCGATAAAAACCAGCCCGAGGGTCAGGGCGGTCAGCAGAATAATGGTGCGCAAGGTGTTCATCATGTAAGGACCTCGTTTTTTAAAGTTGTCTATCGCTGGTCATTGTTCAGCTCTGTCGCCAATATAAGACCAGATAACCGGAAAGCAAGGTCTGGCTGGCAGATGGTCAGCCCTCATCGAGGATCGTCCCCGGCACCAGGTTGAAACCACGCAAAAAGTCTCCAGCAGCCAGGCGTTTGCGACCGGCCAGTTGCAGCTCCTTGACCAGCAGGATGCCGCTGCCGCAGGCGATGCGCACACCGCTCTTGTCGGCCGAGACGATGCTGCCAGACTGGCCGTCGTCATCGACTTCCGGGCTGGTTCCGGCCAGCTTGAGCAACTCGCCGTTAAGTGAGGTGTAAGCCCCTGGCCAGGGGTCGAGGCCACGCACCTGGTTATGCACGTCCACCGCCGAACGGCTCCAGTCAATGCGACCGTCTTCCTTTTTCATTAATGCTGCGTAGCTGCTCTGGCTATCGTCCTGAACCTCTCGCTGCAGGGTGCCGGCACAGAGCTGACGCAGGGTTTCCTCCATGGTTTCGCGGCCGAGAGCGGCCAGACGGTCATGCAGTTCACCAGCAGTTTCCCGCGGGCCGATGGCGAGGCTTTTTTTGACCAGCATGTCTCCGGTATCGAGGCCGACATCCATATACATGGTGGTGATGCCGGTTTCCGTCTCGCCGTTGATAATCGCTTTGTTGATCGGTGCCGCGCCGCGGTATTTCGGCAGCAGCGAGGCGTGGACGTTAATGCAGCCGTAGCGGGGGATATCAAGCACGCTTTTCGGTAGAATCTGTCCGTAGGCAACCACCACAATCAGGTCAGGAGCCAGAGCTTCCAGCTCAGCGACCGCCTCGGGCTGACGCAGCTTCAACGGTTGGAAGACAGGGATACCGTGCCGCAGGGCCAGCTCCTTGACCGGTGGCGTCGCAAGCTGCTTGCCACGACCCTTGGGCCGATCGGGCTGGGTGTAAACGCCGACCAGGTTGCAGCCGGCGTCTATCAGCCCCTGTAAGGTTTGCAGCGCGAAATCCGGCGTTCCCATGAAGATGGTCCGCAAATCCTGTGGTGTCATTACATCTGCTCCGTCATATGTTCTTGAATCTTCTTCCACTTCTTGCGGAAAAGGCTGCGCTTGAGCGGCGAGAGATGGTCGACAAACAAGATGCCGTCGAGATGGTCAATCTCGTGCTGACAGGCAATCGCCGTCAGCCCCCCGGCCTCGATGACGTGCGTCTTCTCGTCCAGGTCCTGGAAGCGGACCTTGACCACGGCGTTGCGATTGACCTTGGCATAGTACTCCGGAACCGAAAGGCAGCCCTCTTCTTCATAGCATTCACCTTCGCGGTCGATAATCTCCGGGTTGATTAAAATCAGTAACTGCGCTTCTTCGTCCCGCGGCGAGCAGTCGATCACGGTCAGGCGTTTGCTGATGCCGACCTGGGGCGCGGCCAGGCCGACGCCGGGAGCTGCATACATGGTTTCCGCCATGTCGTAGGCCAGTTGGCGCAAATCCTCATCGAACTCGGTGACCGGCGCGGCGACTTTTTTCAGAACCGGGTCAGGGTAGTGTCGAATCTTAAGTAAAGACATAATTGTCCCTCAAGTTGAGAAGGGCCCGACTACCAATGGTAGCCAAGCCAGGTACCCTGTAACCCATAATCTTTCGCACCTTGCTTGTTCTTTGCCGCGTCAGCTACGTTCCGATTTCAACTGCTTAGCTACGGTTAGGCACCAGAAATCGCGCCTTGCTGACACGTCAAATCCCTACGCAATCCATCGAAATCCTATGGGTTACAGGGTACTCGCAGCCTGTCGGCCAGTATGGTCAGACAGGCTGTCTAAATATCCTTAATGATAGATGGGGATTTCGGTGCAAGTCAACCATCGCGTTAATGGATGACAAAATGAGACTTGCATCATGAGCACTTTTTATGATATTCGGGCAGTTCTAATATGTTGTGCTATTGATTCAATACAATAAGGAGGGGGCAATGTCCTGCATCAAGGACTGGCCCGTGGCCGACCGGCCGCGGGAAAAGCTTCTGTCTACAGGTCCCGCAACGCTAAGCGACACCGAGCTGCTGGCGTTGATTCTGCGCACCGGCCATGCCGGCAACGGCACGACTGCGCTGGATCTTTCCCGCCACTTGCTGACCAGGTTCGGTTCCCTGCGCGCCATGGCATCGGCGGCGATCGCCGAGCTTTGCCAGGTTCCGGGCATCGGCCCGGCCAAGGCGGCTGAAATTCTTGCCGTTGGTGAACTGGCCCGCCGGTTTGCCGCCACCCCCCTCTCACCTGGCACCCATTTTACCAGCTCCCGGGAAGTCTTTGTCCATTTTCACGAGCGTCTGCGCGATCGCAAAAAGGAGGTCTTCCTCACCTTGTTGCTCGACAGCAAGAACCGCGTGCTGCGTGAAATCCAGATTTCCGAAGGCAGCCTCAATGCCAGTATCGTCCATCCCAGGGAAGTTTTCCAGCCGGTGATCCGCGAGTCTGCGGCGGCGGTTATCTTTGTGCACAACCATCCCTCCGGTGATCCGGCACCCAGCCGCGAGGATCTTGAATTGACGACCCGGCTGCGTGATGCCGGGGTTTTGATGGGAGTGCGGGTGCTTGATCATATCATTATCGGCAGCGGTCGTTATGTCAGCCTGGCAGACCAGGGCTTGCTCGTTTAATTCAGGGTTATGGCGTCGATGTGTTGCTGTTTTTATGCATTCTGTCGGGAGGGAGCGATGTCAATCTGTCATGGAAGAGGCGACAAAGGTTTTTCGCTGGTTGAAGTCATGGTGTCGCTGGTGATTTTTCTGATTACCAGTATGGGGCTTTTGCCTTTGTTGATTACCAATATGCAGGCTAATCAAGGCAACAGCCTGCATGCACAAGCGAGGCGCTTGGCCGGTGAGATCATGGCGGAGCTGCAGGTCGTCGACTATGCCGGGCTGGCCGTGATTGCCGATGAACCCCTGCTGGTTGCAAATATTGCGATTCAAAAGCAAGTCGAGCAGAATCTGCCGCAGCTCGATCAAAGCCGAATCACGGTCACGGCAAGCTGGCAGCAGCAAGGGCGGACCCATGCCTATCAATTGCAAACGATTCGCTCGGCTCCATGAGACAAAACACCTGCCTCGGCATGAGCCTGGTTGAGCTGCTGGTCGCCATGGCGATCGCTTCGATTCTTGGCGCTATGATCTTGCAGATGGTGATCGGCTTTCAGGCCCGTATTCTGACTGAAGTCAGCCGCAACGACCTGCAGGATCGGGCCGAGCGCCTGATTCGCTTTCTCGCCGGCGATATCCGCGATGCCGCCTTTCTGCTCGGTCCGGTGCCGCAGGTGGCTGGCGGTAGTGCCCTTGCCCTGGTGCATGACAGCCTGAGCGGTGATCCTCTGGAACCCTTTCCTTTCTCTGTGATCTCCGCTGACAACAGCAGCGAGGATGATCGCCTGACGATCGTCAAGGCTGTCTCTTTCACGCCACCGCTGCGTCTGGCACAGCCGGGGGTTTCCGGCGAGAGCAGCCTGGTGTTGAATCGCCGGCCCAATCTCAGTCCGGGATCGACTCGCGAGCTGCAGCCTGCTCCCGAAGCGATCAACCACCTGGTGCTTGCCAATCATAGGCTTTGCTACGCCGTGCAGCTTGCCGAGCTGTCCCTGCAGCTGCATCAGCCTCTGTTTGCAGACGTCCCTGTCGATACCGAAGTCCTCGGTGTACGTGCCTATACCTTTCAACTTGATCCTGCCGGTGGCAGCAAACGTTTGCGGCGGGATGATTTCACCAGTCGCGATATCCTCGACGATGCGGTGGATGGGCTGCAGTTCGAATATCTGCTGACAGATGGCTCGCTGGTCAACCTGCCGACAAGGCCGCAGGATGTGCGCGGTATACGTATCAGTCTGCTGGTTCGCGATCTGCGGGCCGATCAAGGCTATACCAACGAAACCGTCTACATGCTGGGCAACCGCAGCTATGGTCCTTTCCGCGATCACTATCGACGCAGCCAGGTGTCGCAACTGGTCGAGGTGAAAAATCATGGCCTGCAATGAGCGTGGCATGGCGCTGATCAGTGTGGTGCTGATGTTGACGGTGCTGCTGACCCTGGCCCACCTCCTCGCCGAAAAAGTCTGGCAGTCCACGCGCCAGGTTGCCGATGCGGCCAATCGCGAACAGCTGTTCTGGGCGGCCCAGGCTGGTATCGAAGCGGCACGTCAGCAACTGACCGCCAGTTATGCGAGTTCCGCAGGCTGGGACGATTTTCTGTTGAGCGCTACGCCAAGGGCGTATCCGGCAGCGCCCGTCTGGGTGAGTGAGGTCAATGCGCGGCCGGTCGAGATCTACCTGCGTGACAACCCGGATGGCGACGACGATGTGCGCAGCGATAATGACTTGAAGATTTTCGTGCTGGCGCGGGCTCGCGGCATTCGGGGAGCCGAAGCCATGATTGAAAGCCTCTGCGGCTTCGATCTGCCGATGACCGGGGGGCGAGAGCAGATCAATCAATCGGCAAACGCATTGGGTGCCAACCTCTCTGAACTGCCGGTCAGTACCTATCACGTTGCGGATTAGGGTCGCATCGCAAGTTGACCCATCCTCTGGGAGAAAGAATGAAATGGTGTCAGAGAATCGTCTGCCTGTTGCTCTGCCTGGGTTTCCGTTCGCCAGGTAACGGCCCGGTCCTGGCCAGTGAACTGCAACAGGAGTATGTGACAACCACGCCGATTGTTGCCGGGGGTGTCGTTTACGTCGCCAGCTCAACCTACCCGTGGCATCGCGGTCATCTGCGCGCAATCGATATCTTCGGTACCTTGCCGGTTACGCTTTGGGATGCTGCCGAGCGGGTCCCTCTCGCCGGGGTCGGTGACAACCCTGGTGACCAGGCAAGCAGCGATCCTCCAGACAGAATCCAGCGCGAAAATCTGTATCGCAGCCTCTTCACCAACCTTGACGCCGCGTCGCTGCCGCTGACGTCCCTCCAGGCTGGAGCCTTGCAGGCGGCCATGGGGGTTGCCACCATAGCAGAAGCAGAGCTTCTGCTGCATGCCGTGCGCGGTCGGCGCGGCGGTTCGCCCGACAGGGTCGCCGGTTCGAGCGATGACCCGCTGCGGCTCTGGAATATCAGCCGCTCTTCGCCGGTGCTGGTCGGCCGCCGTCCGCTCAATGCCGCAGCCGCCGAGCGTGATCAGATGCTTTATGCCGGTGCCGAGGATGGCATGCTGCATGGTTTTTTTGTCAGCAGCTGGAACGCCGAAACCGCTAGCTACCAGATCGATGAACCTGCTGGCGGCACCGAGCTTTGGGCGTATCTGCCGGGCAGCTTTCTTCCACACCTCAAGGAGCAGCCTCTGGACAACTATGTTGATGAACTCGCCGTGCATCTCGACGGCTCACCGGTGGTCAGAGAACTGTTTCTTGATCTCGATGGCGATGGCCGGCGCAACTGGTCAACCCTGCTGGTGGCGACCGGCACCATAGTGCAGAGCCGGCGCAGCTGCCTGTTTGTCATAAATATCAGCGATCCTTACCAGCCTGAGCTGCTTTGGGAAAAGCTGCTGCCGGTTGAGGCTGCCGGTCGCACCCGCGGCGTGAGTGTCGACCGCTGTGACGCAGCCTTGACGACGCCAAACTGTATTTACCTTACGGCGGATTTTGCCACGGAGCAAGAGTCTGCCGGCATTCACGCGCTCGCTTTGACGCTTGAAACAGGTGAGCTGCTCTGGACGTTCAGCGCCCCCTATGTGGCAGCAGGACCCGTGGCCGAGGCTACGCCCGCGCCCCCGGTACTCATGGATCTCGATGGCAACGACAAGAGTGATGTGCTGGTCTTCGGCGACCTGGTCGGGCGGCTCTGGGCGCTGGATCTTGCAGCGGGGCGAGCTGTGGGCGATGCGCCTGTTTATCAGCTGCCGGCAGGTGGCGCAGAGCCGATCGGCGCCGGGATCGCAGTCGAGGGCAATCTGGCAATCTTTGGTACTGGCGGTGTTGAAGATGCCGATAGCAGCTATCAGTATGCCGTTTACGCCGTAGAGATTCGATCTGAAGGCAGTCGACTGCGCTGGACTTACCCCTTGGCTGCAGGAGAAAAAGTCTGGGATACCCCGGTCATCGATGCTGAGGGTCATCTGCTTTTGGCTACGGCGGTTGATTATCTGTCTCCTGCGCGTTCCGATGAGCAGGCGACCTCCGGACGGATCGTGGCGCTCAACCTGGCAGGAGAAGAAGACTTAAGTCGTAATACAACTGCGGCGACTGTCGGGCGGATTGCGATAGCTCCCGGGGTGGCTGTTTCCGTGGCCTTGACCGGGGAAGTAACCCAGTTCGGAAGTGCGGAGCGTTTAACGGAATCTGCCGACAGAACTGGCAGGGTGCGGATTTTATCGTGGCGGCAACCGTGAGCGGTGGGGCAAAAATCAGCGGTAAAAGACTGCAAAGCAGTCATCGCTCGCGTGGCTTCTCCCTGCTGGAACTGTTGCTGGTTATGGCCATGGTCGGCATCCTGGTTTGCGTGGCCACCTGGGGCGGAAGGCTGATGCTGCGTGGCTGGCAACTCAAGCGGGCCGGGCATCAGCTGCTTGAAGATCTCAAGGCGGTGCAAGGACGGGCCGAAATGTCCGGCAGTCTGACCCTGAGCAACGGCATCCTGGTTATGCAGCGGACTTTTCTGGTGTTTCATGCTGATACGCAGAGTTACCTGGCGTATACCTGGCAGGACCTTAATGGTGACGGTACCGCAGCCGTCGACGAGGTCGATCAGCTCTGGCAGAAAACCCTGCCACCCGGAGTCTCGTTCGGCTGGGCATCCGGTATTGATCGCCGGGCCTGCAGCAATGTCGCCGGCCCGCCCCCCGGCGCGATTACTTTTTCCAGCCCCGCTTATGCGCCGTGCAACGATCGGCCGTGCCTCAAGTTCGACCAGAACGGCTTCAGCGTCATGGGGTCCGGAGCGGTCTATCTGAGCGAAGGAGAACAGACTCTGGCGATTACCGGAACCCGGCCAGGGCACTTCACCATGTGCGATTGGAACGGCGAACGCTGGAGGTGATGGGGAGGATTTGAGGCTGGGGGCCCCCAAAACCCAAGCACCTTCTTGCCAGCCTGCACGGTTGCGTGCTAAAGTGCTCAAGTAACTATCCGACCGGGCTTTTCCCGGTTTTTTCTTTCGATCAAGCAAGCAACCATGATGCACAATCACAATATCCTCGCACAGCAAAAACCAGAGCTTCTTGCCCCTGCCGGCAGTCTCGAAGCCTTCTTCGCGGCAATGGAATCCGGAGCGGATGCGGTTTACGTCGGTCTCAAGGACTTCTCGGCCAGGGCCAAAGCCAAGAACGTCAATCGCGATGAGCTGGAACGTATGGTCGGCTATGCCCATGCCCGTCAGCGGCGCGTCTTTCTCACCCTCAACACACTGGTCAAAGAAAAAGAGCTGTCGCACCTGATTGATGTCCTGGCCGCAGTTGAGGCGATCGGCATCGATGCGGTGATCCTTCAAGATCTGGGCGTCTGGCGTCTGGCCAGACGCCATTTTCCCGGCCTGGAGCTGCATGCCTCGACGCAGCTGACCATTCATAATGCTGCCGGAGTGCGTATGGCGGAGCGGCTTGGTTTCTCCCGCGCAGTGCTTGCCCGCGAGTTGAGTCTGGCGGAAATCGCGGCGATCAAGCGCGAAACGAGCCTGGATCTTGAGCACTTTGTGCATGGTGCCCACTGCTTCTCCCTTTCCGGCCAGTGCAGCTTTTCCTCATGGCTCGGCGGCATGAGCGGCAATCGTGGTCGCTGCGCCCAGCCCTGCCGGCGGCGTTATCACCACAAGGGCAAAGACGGTTACCACTTTTCGCCCGACGACCTGTCAGCGATTGATCTCTTGCCGGAGCTGGCCGCAGCAGGCGTCATGAGCTTCAAGATAGAGGGGCGCATGAAGAGCACCGAATACGTTGCCAACGTCACTCAGGCGTACCGCATGGTTCTCGATGCTGCGCAGCCGGACCGTGCCGTGGCAATCGATGCTGCGAAAGAACTGCTCAAGGAATCCTTCGGCCGCCAGCCGACCCGCGGTTTCCTGCCGGGTCACTCTGCCGCGGACATGGTCAACCCGGGCGTGCATGGCGCCACCGGGCGATTGATCGGCAGCGTCGAACGTTGTGAGGCCGGTCTGCTCGCTTTTGTGCCGCGCGACCCGGTGCATCTGGGCGATCGTCTGCGCATCCAGCCGGCCACCGATAAACCCGGCACGGCGTTTACGATTCGCGACCTGCGCCTTGGCGACAAACCGGTCAACCGGGTCAACGCAGGTCAACGCGTTGCTGTTGGGGTGCCGCCGGACAAGAGCTTCCGGGTTGGCGACCGCATCTACAAGGTGTCTGCGGGAACGGCCTTTAACCTGAGTCAGTCAGCCTGCCGCAAGCGCCTGGAGAGCGTCTCCCCCGGCGAAGCGGTGGTTGATCTCGTCATCGCCATGCCGACGACCGAGCGGATCGAATTGACAGCGGCCTGTCATGGCCTGTCGCTGGTCCGCCACTATATTCTGGAATCATTTCCGGCAACGGACCGGCCGCTGTCCCATGAGGTGCTGGCCAAAGTCTTCGGCAAAACCGGCCAATTGCCGCTGGTACTCGGACGTCTCGAATGCGGGCCGCTGCCGGCGGTCATCCTGCCGCTCAGCCGCCTTAACGCGGTGCGGCGCGAATTTTATCAGGAACTGGCCGATCTGGTTGCCGCTCGTCAACATGAAGCCCGCACCGATCATCGCCGTCAGGCCATGGCCGAGCTGGTCCCGTCCGGAACCTCTCCGCCCGCAGCTCCCAAGCTGGCGGTCGTTCTCGGCAACCTGCACGATCTCTCCCTGCTCAAGCAAGAGGGGATTGACGAGCTGATCCTGCCGCTCTCTGCCGATGGCGGCTGCAAAATCCCAGCCGTCAATCGCGCAGCCGTCAAGTCCCCTGAACGGATTGTCTGGGATCTGCCACTGGCGATTTTCGATGCAGACTGGCCGGCGTTTCAGATTGAGGTCAAGCGTTTGATCGCCTCCGGTTTCCGGCGCTTTCGTCTGCAGAATCTTGGTCAGCTGAGCCTGTTTGACGGTGCGGAAGGGCTGGCCTTAGAGAGCGGTTATCGGTTGTTTACCACCAACAGCCAAGCCGCCTGCGCCTGGCGAGAGCTGGGCCTTGCGGTTGCAACCCTGTATGTCGAAGATGACCGTGACAACCTGGCCGCGGTCCTCAATCGCCAGACCGGACTGCCGCTGGCGGTTACCGTCTACGCCAACCTGCCGATGATGGTTTCGCGCATTCCGTTACGCAGCGTCAAGCCGGAACATCTCCTGGTCTCTGATCGCGACGAGGCCTACCGGGTGGACAATCGCAGCGGGCTGACGGTGGTCCGCCCGGAACAGGACTTTTCCCTGGTCGGTCATCTCGGCGCATTACAGAAAATGGGCTGCCGTCGCTTTATCGTTGATCTGGCCCATCTGGGAGCAACCTCAGCCGAGGGTCGGCGTGTGTTGGCGGCTTTTGCTCAGGACGCACCCCTGCCCGCGACCTCGACCTTCAACTATCTGCAGGAAATGGTATAGAAACACGAGATGCGCAACGCAAGCTATGTGGCGCGCAACAACCCGAACCCATTGAAAGAACAGGTAAGAAAACTTCATGAAACAGATTGAAATTCTGACAACCAATGCCCAGATCGCAGAACTGGCCAGCCAGCTTGCCGACGAAACCACCATCGCCATCGATCTGGAGGCCGACTCGATGCACAACTACCAGGAGCAGGTCTGCCTGATCCAGATCTCGACGCTGGCGCGTACCGTACTGATTGATCCGCTGACCGCGACAGATCTCAGCCCGCTACAGCCGGTCCTGGCCGATCCCGCCATCCGCAAAATCTTCCACGCAGCTGATTACGACCTGCGCAGCCTGAAACGGGATTTCGACCTGGAGATCAATGGCCTGTTCGACACCATGATCAGCGCCCAGCTGCTGGGCGAGGAACGCGTCGGCCTGGCCGATCTGCTGCGCAAGTATTTTGCCGTGGAACTCGACAAAAAATTCCAGAAAGCCGACTGGTCACAGCGCCCCCTGCCTGCCGAGATGGTGCGCTATGCCGCTGAAGACACCCGTCACCTGCATCGCTTGGTGGCGCTCTTTGAAGAACGCCTGAAAACTTTGGGACGCATGGATTGGTGCAAGGAAGAGTTTGCCTTGATGGAGCAGGTGCGTTTTACAGAAAATCTCGGACCGCTCTGCCTGCGTTTCAAGGGCGCAGGTGTCTTGCGCCGCCGTGAGCTTGGCGTTCTCGAAAAGCTGATGCAGTGGCGTGAACAGGAGGGCGGCCGGCTCAACCGGCCGGTCTACAAGGTCATCGGTAATAAATCGTTACTGGAACTGGCGCAGCGCATGCCAACCGACATGGGGCATCTGCGGGGCATCGATGGCTTGTCGCCGCGGCTCATCGAAAAGTATGGCCGCACGCTTCTGGATGCTGTGCGCGATGGCTTGAATATCCCTGAAGCGGAGCTGCCGCTGATCCCGCGTCAAGTGCGACGAGCCAAGGATCCGGGTTTTGAAGACAAGGTCAAAGCCCTCAAAAAGTGGCGCCAGAAAGAGGCCGCCAGATATGCCCTGGAGCCCGGAGTTCTCATCAATAATGCATCTCTTGAAGCGCTGGCTCTGGCAAAACCACGCTCTGCTGCTGATCTTGACGACATTATCGGCCTGAAGAACTGGCAGAAGAAGGTGCTGGGCGAGGGCTTGCTGGAAGTTCTGGCTTGAGCGCTCTCCTGAATTTCAATCAATGAAAAAGCTGCACACCTTCACTTTGGCTGATCGTGCCGAGGCCGGCCTGCTGAAAGAGCTGCTGGAACGGGAAGGTGTGGTGTGTCTGATCCGCAACGAACAGCTGTTCGCCGCGCTCGGCGAAATCCCCTTCCTTGAATGTTCCCCCGAGCTCTGGGTGGTTGACGACGAAGTCTGGCCGCGCGCCAGGCAGTTGCTCGACCAGTGGCTCAAGAGTGAGGAACCGAGCGCTTCGTGGACCTGCCCTGTTTGCGGCGAAATCCTGGAGGGGCAGTTCGGAGCCTGCTGGCAGTGCGGCAAAGCACGGGATGCCTGACGTGTCAAGTAAAAGAACTGTTGAATCGTTGAATCGTTGAATTGTTGAATTGTTGAATTGTTGAATTGTTT
>JAVVDT010000046.1:0-13532 GCA_032250875.1 Desulfuromonadales bacterium
TGACTTCGGCGTTTATTATCAACGAGTTACGAGTTACGAGTTACGAGTTACGAGTTACGAGGAGCGCGGGCTTTGAGACTGATTTGCGGTAGGTCGACGTTCCCTCCGATTCTGCCGGTCTGAGAGCTAACGCAAATCGGACTCACCTCAAAACCGCAAAAATTATTCACCCGGATTTCCCGCGATTCCGACCTTCCGCCAAAGCAGCCTCGCATCGAAACCAAGATTTTTCAATGGGTTGAGCGTCAAGAATGGTTCAAGACGAGTTCGAGCATTTTTTCGGAAGGGCAGAGAAAACGCACGTCTGAAAGCGACCCCGAAAAGGAAACGGGGTTGAAACGGTACTTCCTGAACCCGGAGAATGCCCATTCCGGGATGCGGCCCGAAAACCTTTCAAAACATGGACTTTCCGGCAACCGAAAAATCGGAGCCGTGGTTGTAACTTTTTTCTGCTTTAGCATATGCGTCGCAACGTCGAACGCTCGTCTGAGGAAATCGAAGTGGCCGTTCAGGAAATCCACTTGATTTTTCCTTCCTGGTTCTTTATTTTAGGATTTGCAGTTAAGATAAAATAAAGCCGAGCCTTATTTTAGGTTCGAGGCAGGTAGGATGAAGCGAGAACTCCAAGGCAGATACGTGACCATATCGACGGTGGGTGAGAAGGCCCAGGCCTTCGTGCCTGCGCCGCTGCCGCCGCGTCCGCCCATCGACTGGACCCCGGAGCTGCACAGCAAGTTTGACCAGGCGCTGCTGGCGCTCGGGCGGCTGGACAGCGTCTCGACTCTGCTGCCGGACACCTCGCTGTTCCTCTACATGTACGTCCGTAAGGAAGCGGTGCTCTCCTCCATGATCGAGGGAACCCAGTCGTCGCTGTCGGATCTGCTGCTGTTCGAGCTGGATCAGGAACCGGGTGTACCACTGGATGATGTGCGAGAGGTCAGCAACTATGTCGCCGCCCTCGATCACGGCCTGCGCCTGTTGGAGGAAGGGCTGCCGCTGTCGCTGCGGCTGTTCCGCGAGATCCATGGCGTGTTGCTGACCAAGGGGCGTGGCAGCAACCAGACCCCGGGCGAGTTCCGGCGCAGCCAGAACTGGATCGGCGGTACCCGGCCGGGCAACGCGGCCTTCGTTCCGCCTCCCGCCGAAGAGGTACTGGAGTGCTTGAGCAAGCTGGAGCTCTTCCTTCACGACCAGCCGGAACCGACTCCGGTGTTGCTCAAAGCGGCGCTGGCGCATGTGCAGTTCGAGACGATCCACCCGTTTCTGGACGGCAATGGCCGTTTGGGACGTCTGCTGATCGCACTGCTCCTGTGCGAGCAGAAGGTGCTGCGGGAGCCGATGCTCTACCTCAGCCTCTATTTCAAAACGCATCGTCAGTATTACTACGAGCTGCTCAACAACGTGCGTATGACCGGCGACTGGGAAGCCTGGCTCGATTTCTTTGCCGAGGCGGTCATTGTCACCGCCACCCAGGCGGTCGAGGCAGCGCAGCAGCTCCTGGACCTGTCGAACCAGGACCGCGACAAGATTAGCGGCCTCGGCCGGGCAGCGGCCTCCACCCTGCAGGTCCATCGGGCGCTGATGGAGCATCCCATTGCCACCTCGGGCTCGTTGGTGGAGAAGACAGGTGTCACCCCGGCAACAGTCAACAAGGCGCTCGGCCATCTGGAGCAGCTCGGTATTGTGAAGGAACTGACCGCTCAGAAACGCAACCGCCTGTTCAGTTATGCGGGCTATATCGAAATCATGAGTCGCGGCACGGAACTGCCGGGTAGGTAGGTCAATTCGAGTCCCGTTTTCGGAATCGAACCGGATGTACGGAGAAACAGGACCATGGTTGTGGCAAGGCCCTTGGTATCCACTTTTGCTGCAAACCCAGCATCCTCGTCCGGAGCTTGGAAATCGGGGGAGAAAAGTTGCTTCCCGGATGGGAACTTAGGGCGTGACTTGACTTCCTATGTGAAGCTTCTTGTTTTCAATGGGTTACGGGGAATATCGAGACTGGAAGCTGAGTTGCGGTCGGGAGCTGTTTGCTCCAGGTAAGGTAATGTGAATATGATCAGAAACAGTGACGCAGAGAGTTTTCGCGCCTGGACACCGGATTTCGACAGCTGGCCGAAGAGCTGGATGGGCGTTGCGGAAGATCTCGCCTACGGCAGGAAGCTGTTGCCCTGGTTTGCCGGTTTTCTGCAGGCGCTTTATGACGAGGGATTGTCCCGAAAGACCTTCGCCCAGTATCGTGACCACCTCTGGTCGCTTGGCGGCACGATCATCCGCCAGGTTTCACTGTATGAAGAGTACCAGGACGACCCACTGGTGAAGCTTCGCGAATCGGTAGCCGATGACGGCATTCTGCCCGATCATTACAACCAGATGACCCAGGCTGAACTGAAAGCCTTTGAGCGTATGTGCCGCAGATTTGAAAAATATCTGGAAGAATCTAAGTGAGAGCAGGAACGGTATGACCCTTGCCTTTATTGCCATAATTTTCGGTTTGGCGCTTCTCGTCTGGAGCGCCGACCGTTTTGTCGAAGGCTCGGCCTCCACCGCCCGTCATTTCGGCATGCCGCCGCTGCTGATCGGCATGGTGATTGTCGGATTCGGTACCTCAGCACCGGAGATGGTAGTGTCGGCGCTGGCCGCGTCGCAGGGTAATCCGGGCATCGCGCTGGGTAACGCCTACGGCTCGAACATCACCAACATCGCCCTGATCCTGGGGGTGACGGCCTTGATCAGCCCCATCGCCGTTCATTCCCAGGTGCTGCGCAAGGAGCTGCCGATCCTCACGGGTGTGACGGCCCTGGCGGCGTGGCAACTCCGGGATGGCGCAATCACCCGGTTCGATGCCGTGGCTCTGCTGACGCTGTTCGCCGGGCTGTTGAGCTGGACCATCTGGCAGGGTCTGCGAAAAAAACCCGATACTCTGGGCCATGAGGTGGAGCGTGAGATGGCGGCGCGCGCTGTGCCGGTCGGTCGAGCCTTCTTCTGGTTAGTGGTCGGCCTGACTCTGCTGGTTGTCAGTTCCCGTATCTTGGTCTGGGGCTCGGTGGAGATTGCGCACGGTTTCGGCGTCAGCGATTTGATCATCGGCCTGACTGTCGTCGCCATCGGCACCTCTTTGCCGGAACTCGCCTCGTCGATCATCGCCACCCGCAAAGGGGAGCATGATATCGCCTTCGGCAATGTCCTCGGCTCCAACCTGTTCAACACCCTGGCGGTGGTCGGTATCGCCGGTGCGATTCATCCGCTGGCCGTGGGGTCGGAGGTCTTCAACCGCGATCTGCTGGTGATGGCCGCTCTGACCCTGTCGCTGTTCGTCTTCGGCTACGGTTTCCGGGGCCCGGGGCGTATCAATCGCCTTGAAGGCGCACTGCTGGTGGCCTGTTACCTCGGCTATACAGCATATCTGATCAGCACGGTTTTCAACGTGTCCGCATAAGAGGCAAAGAGTTGGCTCACCGTACTCATCGGCATAAACATTCTGGTCCTGCCGTTGTTGTCGCACAGGACCTCAAAGCCGAATTTTGTGTAAAAATCCTGGGCCGCCTGGTTGAGGCAATCGACACCCACTGCATAAGCTCTCATGTGGGCATGGACGCTCCAGAGATGCTCCAGTGCTTCAATCAGTGTGATCTTGCCCAGACCTTGCCCCTTGATTTCTGCATGCACGGCAAGTTGAGCGATCAGGAAGACCGGGACAGGGTAGTGCGGAAGTTTTTTGACAAGTGCTGCCGGGAGCGTCTGTCTTTCAATCTGGCTCGGAGCAATCGAATAAAAGCTGCAAATGGGGTATTTGCCGTCAGGCAAAGGAGATGCGGCTGGCAGCACCATTGTTCTGCTGATTCCAGCCGCCATATGCTTTGCTGCTTTGGTTTTGATGAAATCGTTCAGCTCGTCCTTGCCGCTGTCAAACGAACTGCGGTCATGGACTTTTTTGTCAAGCTCAACGAATTCCTTTGCCCAGCTCACTTGATGCCTTGCTTGCGGGTGAAGGTGAGGGCCTCGCGCAGGGCCTTGTTGGGCTGTTTCGCGTTCTCGCAGGCGTGCATGAAGCGATCAAAGACATCGTCGCTTACCGTGATGCTTTCATGTTGTGCAATGACTCTGGAGGCATCTTCATCCATGAGGTGCACGACATACTCTGTGAGACTGCGCATTCCAAGCAGGGCAGAAGCCTTCTCGGCCTTTTCCTTGATTTCCGAATCAAGTCTCATGTCAAGACGTGCGGTCGCCATGGGAGTTCTCCTTTTTTGTACGGATTGTTTCCGTACCTTTGGGTGAACTATAGATGTCTTCCGGGGCGGTGTCAAGTGGTACGGATGACTTCCGTACATGTGTAGCATGTTGGATTAAGGTCTACCCCGAACTTTTTCCAGCTGCGTGTTTGAGGCTCTGGACGGATAACTTGGCTCATGCACCGGTGTACCCACAGACTCCAGCGCGTGGCGAGTTGGGGATCGGTAGATAATCGACTTCATCGCCGCAACTGTGCTGGGTTGCGCACTTCCGGCAAAGCCAGCCTTCACCCTCCCAATTGCATTCGGGGCAGATACTCACAGCGGGATGCCGGTCGCAGGCATCGCAGGGAATCTCCGGCGGATGATTGCGCGCCAGGATAGTTATCGCTTTCCCGCCGGGTGCCAGCCCCTGATATCTACCGAGAACCTTGATCCGCAGCTGCGTGGTGTCGCCCATGTCGTAGTCATAATCAATTTCGTATCCCGTCCTCAGCGACGTGACCAGCCGTCCGTGCATACCGATGATTTGCCGGCCAACGAAAAACTGGCTCATATGGCCGCAGCACTCCAGCCAGAGCTTGCGTAAAAACGTATCCAGCGTCTTGAAGGTCGTCCGCTCATCCACCTGCAGATGCAGCCAGTAGCCCGAGGGATAACGAGTCGTCACCTGCAGGTGCAGACTGACACGCTCATCATCCATAATGGATTCTGCCGGTTGTTTCGTCAGGCAGCTGGCCAGGTGTTTGCCCATGCCCGAACGAGTGTACTCTTTTTCGCAGAGGGTGCAGGCCCCCTTGATGGCCTTGAGTGTCATGCAACGAACTCCTTCATGGTTTGATGTATCTGTATCTCCGACTGCTCGTCAGAGATTCCGCTGCAGGTCAAGCTGTTCCCACAGAAAGCCGAAGTCAAACGGTTGTCCACCCTGATCCCGGGCCCGGCGTGCTTCGAGGTGCTCGTACGACTCCAGCAGTTCGATGACTGCCTGGCGCCCTTTGGCGCTGCGGATGGCCTGACGCGGTGTTTTGTTGCCGAGCGCCGGAATCTTCTCGTCGACCCAGTTGGCGTAATGTTGGCGTAGATAATCATGCACAATGGTCGCCATGACTTCCGGCGGAATGTCTGGAGGTGCAGTCGGTGCTGCGGCTTCCAGCGCTTTGGGGGAGCGGGGATCGACCAGTTCGCGACTCTGGTGGCGCAGGGTCTGACCGGCGATCCGTTCCAGCCAGGCGCGACTTTCATCAGCCAGCTTGCGGGTGCGGCAGAACACCTCCAGAATATCCTTTTTGGTCAGGGTCAGTGACGCCTGAATCCGGCTGCGGCCATCGCCCAGTTCGGCAATCCGCACCCATTCCTCATCGCTCTCACCGTCAACGTCCGGCTGTTCTGCCAGCAGTGCCGCCAGTGCCGCCCGATCGCTGACCAGATAGCGGTCGGTGGTGCCGAGAATCGGTTCCCCGCTCGAAGCATCCACCAGTTCAGGCAGTGGCAGCGGGGTGATCAGGGTATCCAGCCAGTGCAGACCGATCTGCCCGCCGATGACCTCGCGGGCGATCTCGGAAGCCCAGTCGGTTCCCGTCATCTCGTAGAGAATTTCGTCCCGGCAGGCCAGGCCGTCGTCGCGGCTGAAGGGATAGACCGCTCCTGAAAGGACCCAGCCGTCATCCTGCGCGACCAGCCGCGCGCCGAAAATGTCGCCGCGCACCAGGGATTGTGAGGCGCTGCGCTCGGCAACCCAGGTATCCGGTTGCTTGGGGCGCAGCAGGTCATGCAGCCGCAGACCCTCATCGGGGCGGCTTTCGCGGACCTCGTAAAGCCCCAGCATGTTCTCGCTCAGCCGGCGCAGCCAGTCCCGGCCGGCCGCGGAGAGCAGTGGCCCGCCGGGACCGAGAAGCAGCTCGTGAACCGGCTTGCGTTCGCCGTCAATCTCCAGATGAGCATCGGCCAGCATCCATTCGCCGATATTGACCTGCAGCATCTCCTGCAGATGCGGCGGCAGCTCATTGATGGCTTGCATCTCCTCCTCATTGGGATCGCCGAAAAAATCGTCATGCACCGCCTCCGCCACCGCCTCGGGATATCTGGTCGACAGCCAGTCCAGTGCACGGGATATTGAGCTGTTTTTGTCGCGCTGGCGGGATGCGAATTCATCCTTTTTCAGAAGGCAGCATTTCTTGTATTTCTTGCCGCTGCCGCAGGGGCAGGGTTCGTTGCGACCGATATTGCTCATGGAAAACCTCTTTGTTGTTCGCTATTCGGAATATAATTGGTGTCATAGATCATGCTGTCACATCTCCCCAGCCCTCAACCTGTAAAGGCAACGATGCCTGCTCAGCTGATGTCCGCCCATGCTTCCCGCAGTGCCGGAGCCAAGGTGGGATCGTCGGAATTCTTTTCGAAGATCTGGATCAGGGTACGAATCGCGGGTGTCAAAAGAGCCAGATGCTCTTCGTCAGCGTCGGGGTCGAGCAGGTTCTGTCCGGCAAGAAAGTCACTCAAAGCCGGCAGGCTCAGGGCCAGGACCGTCACCGCATGGTCGGCGCAGCTGAGGAGATGGAGCTGACTGGCGATAAAGCGATCCAGGGTATCCGGGTCGGGGAACAGAACATGAGCCGAGGCTCCTTTGTGCTTTTTTGCGCTGCTCTGTTTGGCCGCAAACCGCGAGCGTTTGACAGGCTTCAGGTCGCCGGCCTCACGCCTGGCGAAGTAATGGCAGAGCTCCCGGCCCGCCAGCAGGGCGGTTATCCCGGCCACACCGCACTCCCGGATCAGATAGCCGACGAAGGCCGCGGTCAGAAAGGATATCTGCTTAAGGTCGAGACGGTTCTTCTCGTCTCGCAGGTTCACCGGAGAAAATCTCTGGCGCCCGACCAGGTGCTCGGCGTAGGTGCGCAGGCTCTCAGAGTCGATATTGGGCATGATCTCCTCACCAATCCGTTGCAGCGCCGTGACATCCGTTCCGGTTGGGTCCGCCTCCATCCAGCTCAGAATCTCGCAATCGATCAATCGCGAGGCGATATCATCCGCCACCCAGGACATCAGGCCATCTGCCTTTCTGACCTCTGGCAGAGCCAGGCACAACCCCTCGGTTAATTCCCGGTGCCGACCATGATAGGCCAGCAGGTCGATGGTCTGGCTATAGTAATCAATATGACGGGCGGGTTGCCGGGATGCCTCCAGAAAATAAGCGTCGATATTGCTGGTGTTACCCGCTGCCAGGGCATTGGCCAGAAAAGAATGGACGTAAAATCCGAGATTCTCTTCCCAGCAGTCAGGGCGTTGGCGGCGCAGTTCGACAAGGATGTTGTTCAGTTCCCGGCGCGCCGTGTCATCGGTTGCCGATTCCTGCAGCACGGCAAAGATATCGAACAGATCACCCTCCGTGCCTTGATTCTGGCTTATCATCTCCCGGAACATGTCAAGACGCTCAGCGAAGTCGGCGGTGTCAAAGCGGGAATAAAGCTCATCCATGTAGGGGTCTTCTTCCCACTCTTGCGCCTCGTCCCACGCGTCCGGCTCCTCCCGCCATGCGTCAGCGCTTGCCGGAGGCAAAAGCTTCTGCGCTTCACGCTGGGCGCGTTGTTCCGTCTGGTCTTTGTCCAGACAGCACTTTTTGTATTTCTTGCCGCTGCCGCAGGGGCAGGGCTCGTTACGACCGATATTGCTCATAAACACCTCATTGCGTCATTCCAACTCGCTGCTGTTTTCTTCGCACCAATGCAGCAAGGCCTGGCGAGTCCGCTGTTGTTCGAAGACGTACCACTCGTCCAGCAGGGCCTTCTGCTCCAAAAGATCTTTGAACTTCCCGTAAGCCCCCCGGCGGCTGAATATCATCAGTACCCGGTCGATCTCTTCCGGACACCGGCTGCGGACAAAGTCCATAACCAGAGGTTTGCCCAGGTCGAGGTCGTTCTTGTGGGGGATGCCGATATAATCATCGCTCTCGTCCAGGTCATCGGGCAATTCATCGTAACCGGCCATGAGCGAGGCATAAAACGTTTCCCCTGTTTTGCGGTGGACCACGGCGTTGCATTCAAAAGGTGCAGCGCTGCTGACGAAAAGAAAAGCCTCTTCGATGGTGCCATAAGTCATGCCAACGGACCTCCCCTTCAGCATTTTCGCTCTCCTGGAGCACCTCCCACATTTCGTTCTGATGCAACCAGATGGGGTCGGCATTCCTGCGGATGAACTCATCGACATCCATTCCCTCGACGGTGGGCGGCCGTTTGACGCGTTTCTGCTTCCCGCCGATGAAGATGCTCATGTATCCCTCACGCCGCCGCTTCCTCGCAGCCTTTTCGGCGGCAGTCCGTTTTCTCTTCGGTTTTTTCATATTTTATCAGCCGGTACAAAAGGAATCAGACCCAGCCGGACGGCTTCTTCCTGAAGCTCCAGCGGCGCCTTGCGGATATCGACCATAAAACCATCAACCATAACCATCCAGACCAGCGGGTTGTCGTAGAGTTTGCTCGGCAGAGTCCAGCGTGGATCGAGCGGGGTGATGTTCAGGGCGTCCTGAATGCTCCTGGCCTTGGTCGTCGCCGTGCTCTTGCCGATGCCGAACAGTTCGCAGAGTTGCTTGAGCGGCATGTGAGGGTCTTGTGTTTTGTCGTGTAGAAAGTTGGTGCTGCCGATGACATAGACGCAGGCGCAGGCCCACTGCGCGGGTTTCCCCTTGAGCAGCGGCGAGGGGCGCTTGCGGCAGAGCGTCGCGGCCAGTTCCCGGGAGACGAGGGCATATTCCTCGTTCAGATGTTTGCGACAGAACTCGTCAATGCGCTGGCTTACTTCGGCAAAGACCGGCTGCATTGTTTTGGGGACTTTCAGGGGCTCGGACATTGTTCTTTTCCTTTATAGAGATCTATTGGTGTTGTGCACGTGGTCACATTACGGCATCAAATGTAAAGACGTCAAGGTGTCGGCCAAATGATTCGGCCAATTGAAATCTTTGTCAGGGAAAGGACGATGCTTGAGACCCCTATGATGCCTGTTTCTGGAGGATCCGGTGCTATAGTTCTTGCGAGGCGTGCCAAGGGCGAGGGGAGAAGAAGCGGTGTTGGTACCAATTGAATATACTATCCCTGGGATCGCCGGAATTTATCATATTCCAGAGCTGACCTTTCAAGCGCCATCTCATGGCTGATCTTGCCGGCATGGCACCGTGTCGAGTGGTTGTCCGGAATTTCCGGACGACCACATGCTCGTCCAGTTCTCCTTCTCTAGAAATATTGCGAATGTGCTCGGAAATGGTTTTTTTGTATCAAAGAACTATCAAGCAAATTGTAGAGACCTAAGTTACAGAATACACAAGAAAAAAGGTTTCTATCGGATTTACTTGCCGGCTTCTATCAAACAACAGTCAAACAAATTTTGCCCCACCATCATGCCCACCAAGGAAGGGACTTTCTGGCTTTGTTCCCTACGGTTTCATCATGACAACGAATGAGATCAACAGAAATCCCATCCCAGATAATTCGCGAAGCAGTCGCACTGTTTTTGTCTTCAATCCCGAACCGCTCTCGCAGAGTGGTATTGGTCATGAAATCGCGCTGCACATATTTCAAACAGGCATGAAGATAACAGACCCGGATACGATCCTCTTTATCCATCTCTCTTAGCTCACGATGGGCAAAGAACTGCCGTATTCGAAGATATCAGCGGGGACCAACCACTCGGTTTCGTGGGGGAGTTTGCGCAGTTCGTTGAGTAGACTGAGCAGGTATTCTGTTGTTCGGTCAATGGTCATGACAGCCCCCTATTGCTCCATATCAAGAAAATCAAATCGGCCGAGCCGCAATAGATTTTCCCTGGCACGTTCAGCAGTTTCTCAAATCTGAGTATCTTCAGCATTCAGGCCTTATTCCTGTGTCACTATCTTTTCGTTTCTTTTGATGGACTTCTATTCCATGACCTCTTTCGCATACAGATGACGCTGGAACCCAATGAACGTCTCTCGAATAACCGACGCACCACCTAGTGCCCTGTAACCTATAGGATTTCGCAAGATTGCGCAGGAATTTGGCGGGTCAGCAAGGCGCGCCTTTAGCTTACCAGCCGTAGCTACTCAGCTGAAGGCGCAACGCCGCTGACGCGGCAAAGAACAAGCAAGATGCGAAAGATTATGGGTTACAGGGTACTAGCTGCTCAGCGGCATCGTAGGTATTGCCGTACTTGAGCTCCAGAAGCCCAGGGAGTTTTGAGGGCTCCAGTTCGCCTACGCCTTCCTTTATGTACTCTCCGAGAAAGAACTCCAGGAAAGCCTGCTGCTTGTCCTTGAAGTGAGTAAGGATGCCGTTCTTGTGGGTCTGGACTCGTTCCTCGCGGCTGATCGGCTGCAAGGTAAATGCGATGTACGCCAGCACGTCAAACGCGTCGCTGTCCTCAGCATCGATCATCGTTCTGGCCTCGGCAAGCTGCATGGAGCCAAAGCCTTTCTCGGCTAAACCGTCCAGTAAGGCTTTGCGCGTATTCGGTTGACCCCAGAGTGCCCGGAGCTCGTCTTCATCCATAAACAGTGCCGGGATGCTCACCGTAAAGCTGATCGATGAACTGAGCTGCCGACATCGGCTTACCATCCGGGCTCCAGAAGGTCGTCATCATGTGCTGAATCTTGCGTTCCTTAGCGTCAGCCAGCTTGACCTTGACCTTGTTGCAGACGCATGGCTTTTTGCCGCACTTTTCTCAGGCGCAGACACAGCACGAATCCGCTGAACCTGTTTCGCGCTGACGGGTGCGTTGAGGTAATGTTTGACTCGGGTGATAATGTCGCTGGTCCGGATGCGTTCCCCCTCTTTGGCTATGAGATAGCACTTCAGTACATAGCGTTCGACCCGTGTCAGCTCCGGCTTCTGAATCAGTTCCTCCCTCCGTGTCTGGGAAAATTCCGACAGCGTTATGCACAGAAACCATTCCCTGCGCCAGATTCGATTGGAGGTTGGGTGTGGATTTTATGTGACACATCTGGACTGGAATGGACAAAGAAAAAGCCCCCGACGAATCGAGAGCTATTTCTTTTTGATGGTCGAAGGCCGGAATCGAATAAATTGTTTAACGCTTCGATCTGCATAGGTTTATTAATGTCTTAAAAGTAACTTGACCCCGAAATCTACCCCTCCAGGATCTTTTTCTGAAGCAATATTTACGACAAATTCTTGGCGGGAAAATTTTCTTGCGCCATTCGCGATTCGCGAATAGAATATGGTCATGAACTTAAAACCACAAGACATATTGGTTGTGCTCAAGCTTGTTGCAATGGAGGATCACTCCTGGAGCTATGTGCAACTGGCCAGTGAGTTATCGATGAGCGCATCTGAAATCAATGCAGGGGTGAAGCGTTGTTTGGCGGCTAACCTTTTGGTGGCGGATTTTGTTGGAGGGAAAAATCCAAAGCCCGCTTTGAAGGCCGTCGAGGAATTCCTTGTACATGGTCTGAAGTATGTGTTTGTTGCCGAGAGAGGGGAGTTGACGCGTGGCGTGCCGACCGGATATGCAGCGGAACCGCTGAAAGGGATGATTTTAGCGAGTGATGAACCTCCTCCCGTCTGGCCGTATTCAGCGGGGGAGGTGCGTGGCTATTCTTTTTCTCCCCTTTATCGTTCCTCGCCCCAGGCCGCTCTTGCAGATCAGAGGCTCTACGAGTTGCTTGTCCTGGTTGATGCCATTCGTGGCGGCAAGGCCCGGGAGAGGGAGATGGCGATTGCTGAGTTGCGGAAGCGTTTGGGGGGAGCATGGTAGCGGTTAAAGACATCAATCTCCAGATGCTCTGTCTGGTTGCCAGGCGGTTGGAGCCTTTGCTTGATCGGCTGATTTTCCTTGGTGGCTGCACGACGGCATTGTTCATCACCGATGAGGCGGCACCTGATGTGCGGGTTACGCATGATGTCGATGTGATCGTCGAGGTGCTGTCGCGGAACGAATATTGGCAGCTGGAAGAGCGGTTGCGGGAACTTGGCTGCACCCAAGAGATTGACGAAGAGGTGACCTGTCGCTGGAAACTCGATGGGATCACTCTCGATGTTATGCCGACGGACGAAAGCATTCTGGGTTTCAGCAATCGCTGGTACTCTGATGCCATCAATTATGCAGAAACCGTTTCGCTAAACGAAGCCCTTGCTATTCGGCTTGTTACCCCCGTTCATTTTATTGCCACGAAATTGGAGGCTTTTTTCGGGCGCGGGAATGATGATTATTGGGGGAGTCACGACTTGGAAGATATTGTGACGGTTATTGACGGGCGCGTTGGGATTTTGGCTGAGCTTTCGGTGATTGATGCTGAGCTGAAAGAATATATTGCCGGGACAATTTCAGGACTTATAGCCGCAGAAGGATTTCGAGAGGCTCTTTCGGGTCATCTGCCTCCAGACCGCGCAAGCCAGGAGCGCTTGCCTTTGCTTTGGCAGCGACTGGTTGCTATTGCCGCATTGAACTGATTTCAAAAACTTTCTTTTTTAATATATAAAATAATGCTCTCCGGTAACCGCATTTAGCTGTCGGATTAGATAACCCATCGCCCGATAGCCGCGTAAGCGCTTGTCCCACATCCGGGCGAGTTGCGGCTGGTCGCTTTCAACGTAATCGTAAATGCGCACGTCATGCTTGTCGGCGTGATCACGATGCAACCGACCGGCATATTGTTGCAGAGTCCCTTTCCAGGAAATCGGCATTGCCAGAACCAATGTATCGAGGGGCGGATGATCGAATCCCTCGCCAATCAGTCTGCCCGTAGCAAGGAGCACTCTCGGGGATGACTGGTCCAGAGCTTCCAGTTCAGCCAACACCGTCGTTCGCTGCTTTTTTGCTAAACGGCCGTGCAGAACAAAGCAGTGCTCGACTTCATTTTCAAGGGCAGCGTACAACCAATAAGGATTGACACGACCCGAAGGCGTCGTCTCAATCCATTGTTCATGAAGCCCGAAATTTGGCACGCTCTTTTATAATAGGGGATTGGTTTTCAGACAGGTGGGATCAAAAAGCCATATCTGGGCATGGCTGATGCGGATATGGGCGTTTGTTGCTCCGGCGGAGTGTTTTATACGAAAACTCCGGGTAAAATGATGCAGGTTTTTCCATCAATTCACCATGATTTTCATGCATTGGGCGCACCTGTGCCTGTTCGCCTGGAAAAGCACACTGAGCAAACGGCTTGGGGTCCATACTTCGGGGCAACAAATTGTCAGTGTTCGCTTCTATTGCCTATCCCGCTCGCGCCATGAATTCGGGCTTGCGAGGCGGCGGCAGAATCATGCGATAATGTTCGAGCTCTTTTCCGCACTGACGACAGCTCAGTGGTGGTAG
>JAVVDT010000047.1:0-13499 GCA_032250875.1 Desulfuromonadales bacterium
GAAAGAAGCCACCGGCGAAGTGATTCGCGCCGGCATGCTTTTTAAGTTTTTTGCCGGTGAAGCTGTACGTCTTACCGGAGATATCATTCCATCGGTGCGGCCTGGAGTCGAAGTAGAGGTGACACGAGAGCCGGTCGGCGTGGTCGGAGTGATTGCACCATGGAATTTTCCGATTGCAATACCAGCCTGGAAGATCGCTCCGGCGCTCGCATTTGGTAACTGTGTGATATTCAAACCAGCCGATTTAGTGCCGGGTTCAGCATGGGCCCTGGCCGAAATTATTTCTCGATCCGGCATGCCTGACGGAGTCTTCAATCTGATAATGGGTTCAGGATCAAAAGTAGGGGAAACGATTGTTAACTCACCGAAAGTCGATGCCGTGACCTTCACCGGCTCCGATACGATCGGCCGAAATATTCTGGGTAAGGTTGCAAGCCGTGGTGGCAGGGTCCAGCTTGAAATGGGCGGCAAGAATCCACTGGTTGTTCTTGATGATGCAAACCTTGAGATCGCGGTCAATGTAGCCGTAGATGGTGCTTATTTCAGTACTGGTCAACGTTGTACCGCTTCGAGTCGATTGATCGTAACCAGCGCGATTTATGATGTCTTTGTTGAAAAGGTCATTGAGCGCGTCCGCGCTCTCAAGGTTGACAATGCTTTAAATGAAGAGACACAAATCGGCCCGGTTGCGAGCCAGGCCCAGCTTGAAACCGACCTGGATTATCTGCAAGCAGGAAAAGAAGAAGGTGCCAGGCTGGTTTGCGGGGGAGAACTTTTAAACCGGGAAACTCCCGGTTACTATCTGTCGCCTGCGCTCTTTACCGAGACAAACAACGACATGCGTATAAATCGCGAGGAAATCTTCGGCCCAGTGGCAACAATCATCAGGGCCAAAAATTATGATGAGGCCCTCACCATCGCCAATGACACACCGTTCGGGCTTACTTCCGGAATATGTACCACATCACTGAAGTATGCTGGCGATTTCAAGCGCAGGTCCGAGGCTGGCATGGTCATGGTCAACCTGCCGACCGCTGGTGTCGATTACCATGTCCCGTTCGGTGGACGTAAGGGCTCCAGTTATGGCCAGCGGGAACAGGGAACATATGCCCGTGAATTTTTCACAATAGTGAAGACGACTTATATAGCCCCCTGAAAAACAGAACGTCAGATAGGAGCCTGAGGGTGTGTAAAACGATTATGTATTGGAATCTGAAATGATGGAAAATGAAGTGAATTAACGCACGAAGGCAGCGATTCTGCTAATCGTTATTCCACAATTCCGTTTTAAGTCTCGACCAATGCTCTATCCGACTTCGTTGTAAACCCTTTCACGAAACTCCACCTGCAGTTCCTCGGCAACCTTGCGGCATGCCTCAATGTCTATCCCCGGCAGGGTGACAGCGGTTGCCGTGACGGACGGGATGTATTTCTTCGCCTCAACAAGGAAGTCCTTGAGTGCGTCGTATCCTTGCTCGCCGAATTCTGAACGGCAGATCTGCTGGTAAGTTGCCGCATCGGGAGCATTCAGCGAAACGCTGATCGAGTCAACCAGGCCCGAAAGTTCAGGAAGGATATTGCGACCGTGGACCAGGTTGGCCTGACCATCGGTGTTAATGCGCACGGTGATGTTTTTCTGCTTCAAATAGCTGGCGACCGCTTTGACCAGGTCGAGGCGGATCAACGGCTCACCGTAACCGCAAAAAACGACTTCGTCATAGCTTGAGGGATCACCTATGGCGGTCATGACCTCATCGATACCAGGTTCACGCTCCAGGCAGAGTTGATGGCCTTTGACCGTGAAATCATGAAACTTAGCACAGAAGGTACAGCTGTTTGTGCAGCGGTTGGTAATGTTGAGATACAGGCTGTTGCGGATCACATAGGCGATGCGTGTACTCTGGTCGATCTCGCCAATGCCGAACAGCCGCCAGGCATTGAGGCTGGTGATGCGGGCGACGTCTTCAAGCGTCAAACCTTTGAGTTCGGCAAGCTTTTCTGCGGTCGCCCTCACATATGCGGGTTCGCAACGTTTGCCGCGCCAGGTCTGTGGTGAAAGATATGGGCAGTCGGTTTCGACCAGCATGACGTCGATCGGCAGCGCCTGGGCGACAGCGCGCAGTGCATCGTTTTTAGGATAAGTCAAAGGCCCGGCGAAGGAAATGTAGAAACCCATCTCCACGCATTTGCGTGCCATGATCAGGTCGCCGGAGAAACAGTGCAGCACACCGCCGATTTCGGCGGCATGCTCTTCCTGCATAATACGGACAACATCATCATGGGCATCGCGGTCATGGATGATCAGGGGCTTGCCAGTATCTTTGGCCAACTGGATGTGCCGGCGAAAAGAGGCCTGTTGCCTGTCTCGCGGCGAGCGATCCCGATAGAAGTCGAGCCCGGTTTCGCCAACGGCAACAATCTTGTCGACTGATTCGATCATCCGGGTCAATTCTTCGATGGTTTCATCGGTCACAGTGCTGGCATCGTGAGGATGAATACCGACACTGGCATAGACATTGGCATAACGTACCGCTAAATCAACGCTGGCGCGTGAACTTTCCAGATCGCAGCCGACGGTCAGGATATGGCCGACCCCACTCTCTCGAGCTCGTTCAATGACGGTATCCAGATCGGTTGTATAGGGTTTTGAATCGAGGTGGGCGTGAGAGTCAACGAGCAGGGTCTTTATTTTTTTCATGAGAAAATTCCATAACGCAAAGCGCGGGACGCGGGACGAGAAAGTTAAAAGCTTTTCGCATCGCTCGTCCCGCGTTTCGGTTATTCGGCTTCAATTCTTGGGAAGAGAGGAACGGCTTTTTCGACCTTGGTGCCAGGTTGCAGCAAGCCCCACTTGTCATGATTGTCCAGCTGCTGGTCATCCGGGTCGATACCGAGGATATTGCAGATTTTTGCACCAGTTTCAGGCATGAAGGGGGTAACGAGCAGACCGATCAGACGCACGGCTTCGAGCAGGTTATACATAACTGTGCCGAGACGTTCGCGCTGATCGGCATCTTTAGCCAGGGTCCAGGGAGCGGAGTCGTCGATATATTTGTTGGCAGCGCTGACCAGTTCCCAGATTGATTGCAAGGCTTTGTTGAAGGCAAGAGTCTCCATCTGATCGTCAATTACGCTGATCTGGCGAATGAATTTTTCCTGCAAAATCGTATCGATTTCATTTGTCTCTCCAGGCATTGTCAGCTCACCGTTAAAGTATTTGCTGAGCATTGCCGTAGAGCGGCTGACCAGGTTGCCGAGATCGTTGGCCAAATCCGAATTGATGCGGTTTACAAGGGCGCTGTGGGAGAAATCGCCATCCAGGCCAAACGGGACTTCGCGCAGCAGGAAGTAGCGGATGGCATCGACTCCATACTTGTCGATGAGCATGTTCGGTTCGACCACATTGGCCAGGCTTTTGCTCATCTTCTGCCCTTCGACCGTCCACCAGCCGTGTGCGAAAACCTTTTTAGGCAAGGGAATGCCGGCCGCCATCAAAAATGTCGGCCAGTAGACAGTGTGGAAGCGCAGGATGTCCTTGCCTATGACATGAACATCACAAGGCCAGAATTTCTTGAAATTGTCCTCGCTGTCATGCGGGTAGCCGAGAGCGCTGATATAGTTGGTCAGAGCATCGAACCAGACGTAAATGACATGCTTGTCGTTGCCTGGTACCGGGATTCCCCAGGAAAACGTCGTACGCGAAATTGACAGATCGCGCAAGCCTTCGCGAATAAAGCTGAGAATCTCGTTGCGCCGGCTTTTCGGCTGAATGAAATCAGGGTTATCTTCGATGTGTGCCAGAAGTTTTTCCTGGAACTTGCTCATACGGAAAAAATAGGACTCTTCCTTAAGCTTGTCGGTCGGCCGACCACAGTCAGGGCAGTTGCCGTCGAGCAGATTGGTTTCAGTCCAGAATGTTTCGCAGGGAGTACAATACCAGTCTTCATATTCACCAAGATAGATATCGCCTTGCGTTTCAATCTTGCGAAAGATTTCTTGAACGGCCAGCTTATGGCGTTCCTGGGAGGTACGGATAAAATCGGTATTCGAAATGTTCAGTTTCTCCCAGAGAGACTGAAAACGCTTGACGACACGGTCTGCCAGTTCCAGAGGTGTCTCTCCCTTGGCATGAGCTGCTTTCTCAACTTTTTGGCCATGCTCATCAGTGCCGGTCAAGAAACTGACTTCGTAGCCGCGAGCACGCTTGTAACGTGCCAGCGCATCACAGGCCAGGGTTGTGTAAGCATGGCCGATGTGGGGAACGTCATTAACGTAATAAATCGGGGTTGTCAGGTAAAAACGTTTGTCGTCCGACATGAACTATTCTCCCTGCTTGCTCGGGGCTGGCTTGCGACCACTGCGAGGTCTGCGTCTGCTGCGCCGCTTGCGACTGGTTTGACTCTTGCTGTCGGTTGCTTCACCTTGAGCCCGTTCGGGTTGCACTTCGACAGTCCTTGGTTTATCTTCAACCGCTTTATCCGCGGGCTGTTGTCTTTTGTTGATTTGTTTTTGCGGCTGCTGCCCTTTGCTGGCTTGCTTGCGAGGTTGTTGCCCTTTATCGGCTTGCCTTTGGGGCTGCTGTCCTTTCTCTCCCTGCTTGCGGGGTTGCTGCTGCTGTCTCTGTGGTCTGTCCTTGGTCAGTCGGCTTGCATGTGTCTCTTCATCAGGGTTTTCCTGCGCCGCCGGCGGGCTGGGCTGGCCTGTCCGGAGCTCTTCCATGGTCACGCGGCAGCAGGTGCCTTCCCGGTCGCGCAAAGTCACTTTCTGTTGCAGGACATCCTGTGAGGTGACTTCACATTCACGATTCTCCCACATGACTTTTTTGCCGCACTTCGGCATGCCTTTTTTGAGTTCGCCGTAGGTCTCGTATTCATAGCCAAGGCAACAAAGCAGACGGCCGCATTGTCCGGAAATCTTGGTCGGATTCAGAGCCAAGCCCTGTTCTTTGGCCATTTTTACGGAAACCGGGCTGAACTGTGTGAGAAAACTGCAGCAGCAGAGCTCACGACCACAGATACCGAGGCCTCCGACCAGCTTTGCTTCATCGCGCACCCCGATCTGACGCATTTCGATCCGCGTGTGGAAATGATGGGCGAGGTCTTTGACCAGCTCACGGAAATCGATACGACCGTCAGCGGTAAAAAAGAAGATGATCTTCGACCCGTCAAAAGCGTATTCAGCACGAACCAGCTTCATCTCCAGTTTGCGTTCGTGAATGCGTTCTTTGCAGAATCGATGGGCGGTCTTCTCTCGCGCCGCATTGGTTTCTGCCAGGGCAAGATCTTCTTCTGTGGCAATCCGCAGAATGCTTTTCAACCCTTCCGGTGCTTCACTTTCCTGTATCTCGCGTGGAGGGATGACAACTGTGGCCATGGCCCGGCCGCGATCGGTTTCTACAATCACTTTGTCGCCGGCCTTAAGTTCCAGGGTTAGTGCGTTGAAGTCGTATTGTCGACCAGCTTGCTGGAATTTGAGTGGAACGATACGTATCATGAGTTCTCTATCAGTTATTTGTGTAAAATAAGTGCCGTGATTAATGCCAAGTTCATGCTGCCAGTTTCAGGAGGAGGACCTCCATGGCCAGTTGAGAGTTGACATTGCGATCCAGCTGACGACGGACGTCGATCAACGCATCCAGCTTGGCGAGAATTGTCGCGACACTCTCACGGGCTGAAACACGGCGGACTTTGTCCTTGAGATCCAGGTTGACCAGTTCATCGTCGCCGCGTCCTTGCAGGAACATCAGGACGTCACGGTAAAAAGCCTGAAAAATCTCCAGAATGTCTGGAAGAATGGCCTTGTCCGTTGCCAACTGCTCGGCAAAATCCAGAATTGGCAAGATACTTCCTGGGGATAGCCCCGTCAAGGTTTTTAGCAGTTCCCGGCGCTGCTCCAGGTAAAGTTCACGATCTTTGCCGAAGGCTTTTTTGAAACTGCCCTCCGAAAGGGCAGCCAGAACATGAGATTCCGTCGATTCGATGCCAAGCTGCTTCTCGAGTTCTGCCTGAATCCGGCTGTTCGGATGTCTGGTAAAAGGCAATGGCTGGCAACGGGAGCGTATCGTCTCGAGCAGACGGTTTGGTTGTGAACTCAAAAGCATCAGCAGCGTGTCGCCGCGAGGCTCTTCCAGGGTCTTGAGCAGAGCATTTGCTGCGCCTACCGTCATAGCATCTGCTTGCTCGATCAAACAGATTTTGCGCGGAGCTTCGAGCGGCTTGAGATTCAACTCTCGTTGAAAAGCCCGGATTTGCTCAATCTTGATGGAGTTGCCGTCCGGTTCAAGGATGTGCAGGTCGGGGTGATTCTGATGGTCAATTTTGCGACAAGCCAGGCAATGGCCGCAGCCACGTTGTTCGTGGCAGACGATTGCACGCGCCAGCGCTAGCGCCATAAGCCGTTTGCCGATGCCGTCCGGCCCGGAAAAGAGATAGGCGTGTGCAAGACGACCGTTGGCCAGGGCCCTGTGCAGAATTTCTTTTTGTCGGTCATGGCCGAGGATCCGGTCAAAAGTCATGCGGCTCTCCTGGGAAGCTCTTTACAACAGAGGCTATGCGCGCTGCGGTTATCTGTCTAATGCCATAAAAGGGAAATAAAACAGATAAAAATCAGTGATTTGTGTGGATATTCAAGTAACCACTGCAAGGTTTTAGACCAAATGACATACTATAATGTTTCCATGGTTTGGCGCAATTGATATATGTGATCAAGTAGTGTAACATGACTGACTTTTGTGCGGTAAGTCTGCGATTAACCAGCCTGGAACATTAACCTTAACAATATGGCTCGTTCATGAAATTATCGGCCAAAGCAGTAAAAGAAAACTGGCAAAAATTGCAGGAGAGCCTGGGTTACTCCTTTCGCAATCACGCTCTTCTTGCAGAGGCAATGACGCACAGATCTTATGCCAACGAGTCTCACTCTGACGTGCTACCTGATAATGAACGGCTGGAATTTCTCGGTGATGCAGTACTCGATCTGGTTATCAGCCAATACCTGATGGAATCGCTGCCAGACTCTCATGAAGGTGATCTGACCCGCATCCGGGCCGAAGTTGTTGCACTGCCATGTCTGGCTCGTCTGGCCAGATCTCTGGATATCGGCTCGGCCTTGCTGCTTGGCAGAGGTGAAGAAAACAGCGGCGGTCGCGATAAACCCAGTTTACTGGCTGATGCCCTTGAGGCTTTGTTTGGCGCCATCTTTACTGATGGTGGTTTTGGGGCTGCCCAAGCGTCAATCATGCCTTTATTTGTACCTCTGTTGCAGCAGGCTTCAATAGATGACGGGCAGGACTTTAAAAGTCGTTTGCAAGAGCTCATGCAAAGCACCCAGCGCGAGTTACCTGTCTATACCTTAATCGAAACCACCGGGCCGGCCCATGAGCGTCTTTATCGTGTCGATGTGATGATCGATGGTTGCGTCTACGGTTCGGGACGGGGAAGCACCAAAAAAAGTGCCGAGCAGGCTGCCGCGCAAGCGACCTTGTTGCTATTGGACGAACATTTGTGAGGATTTATCCGGTATTTATTGCGCATGCAGGATGTCCGCATCGCTGCCTTTTCTGTGCCCAGAATCGCTCCATCAGCCAGTCTGTTGTTGCCGATTTAGAGAGTGTCGAAGGCTTTTTCGAAGAGGCTCTGCCATTGAATGGCGACGGCGAAATTGCTTTTTATGGAGGCACCTTCACACTGCTGCCGTCAATCCAGCAGAATCAGTACCTGACAATGGCCGGACGTTTTGTTGCTTTTGGACAAGTTGCCGGAATCCGGATTTCAACCCGTCCGGATGCGCTCGATGATCGATGCATTGCCCGCCTGCGAGCCTCTGGCGTTACCACTGTCGAAATCGGTTGCCAGAGTTTCAGTGACTCCGTTCTGAAAACAGCCGGGCGAGGCCATGCCGCTGTTGACAGCATCTCTGCCGTTCGCCGCTGCCTGGATGCCGGATTGCACGTCGGTGTGCAGTTGATGCCGGGCCTGCCTGGTGGCGACGCCGTTGAAGCCTTGCATTCGTTGCAGCAGGCATTGGACCTCAAGCCGTCATTCTTAAGGATCTACCCGACGGTTGTGATTGATGGTACAGAGCTGGCTGATCTCTGGAAATCCGGCGGTTACCAAGCCTGGACGCTTGACGAAACGGTAAATCTCTGTGCTGATATGCTACTGAGTTGTCATCAGGTTGAGATACCGGTCATTCGCCTGGGGTTGCAGGCTGATCCGCAATTGGATGACAATCTTCTCGCTGGACCTTATCATCCCGCTTTCGGGCAATTGGTTCGCTCACGGCTTTGGCGGCGGGCATTGGGCCATGCCGGCTTATACAGTAAAAAATTCTGTGTGAATCCCCACGATCTGAGTGATGTCATGGGACATCGCAATGAGAATCGTGATTGGCTTAAAAAGATCAGCCCGGCAGTTTGTGTAACGGCCGATAAAACGGTTGAGCGAGGTTTTTTGCGTATGCCCGGCCGTGATCTATCATTCATCGAACTGTCTGCCCAGGGAGGGCGATATGACTGAGAAACATATATTTCGATCAGGGTTTGTGGCTATTATCGGCCGGCCGAACGTCGGCAAGTCGACCCTTTTAAACCGCATTGTCGGACAGAAGATTGCGATTACCTCGCCCAAACCACAAACCACCCGCAATCGTATTCTGGGAATCCTGAATACAGATGATGCTCAGGTGCTGTTTGTCGATACCCCGGGGATTCATGAGGCGCGTTCCCCTCTGAATCGCTACATGGTGGACCAGGCCCGCTCGGCCTGCCTGGATGTGGATGTGGTCCTCTGGCTGGTCGAAGCGGATCGCCCGGTTGATACGGATCCGATGATTCCCCGTCTCCTTGAAAAGAGCAAAAATCCGGTTTTACTGGTTATCAACAAAATTGATACCATTCACAAGGATAAGCTGTTGCCGTTGATCGACGCCTATCGCAAAATCTGTCCTTTTGCTTCGATTGTTCCGGTTTCAGCTTTGAAGGGTGCCGGGGTTGAGACGTTAATGGGTGAAATTCCCGCTTTGCTTCCTGAAGGTCCGCGTTATTATCCCGAGGATCAGCTGACAGATGTTCCGGAACGTTTTATCGTCGCCGAAATGATTCGTGAACAGATCCTGATGCGCACCAAGGATGAAGTGCCTTACGGCGTCGCTATCGTGGTCGAGAGGTTTGAGGAAAACCCTGCACGCAACATGATCGGCATCAGCGCGGTGATCAATGTTGAGCGTGATTCGCACAAGGGTATTCTGGTCGGCAAGGGCGGTACGATGATTCGCCAGATCGGCCAATCTGCCCGTAAAGAGATGGAACGCATGTTGGGCGTCAAGGTGCATCTCGAGCTTTTCGTCAGGGTGCAGAAGAACTGGACCAGCTCCGGGCGCATGATGAAGGAGTTCGGCTATGAGTAGGCCGTCTCAACCAACCCGTGTTGTTGTCACCGGCGGGGCGGGATATATCGGCAGTCATGTTGTGCTGGCCCTCGATGAGGCCGGTTATGATGTCTTGACCTATGACAACCTGTCGACCGGCAACCGGGACGCCGTCCTCTCCGGTGAGCTGGTGGTTGGAGACCTGGCCGACAAGGCTCTTCTGGCAAAGACCCTGTCGGAATTCAAGCCGGCTGCGGTGTTGCACTTTGCTGCTTCGATCGAGGTCGGAGAGAGTGTCACCAATCCCCTCAAGTATTATCGCAACAACTCGGTCAATGCGCTGAATCTTCTCGAAACGCTGCGCTCTGCCGGCATCGGACAGATGATTTTCTCGTCGACCGCCGCTGTTTATGGCAATCCAACCCAATTGCCGGTGACTGAAACGGCCCCCTTGCAGCCGATCAATCCTTACGGTGCTTCCAAGATGATGACCGAGCGCTTTCTGGCTGATCTGGCCGAAGCGAATGCCGACTTTCGCTACGTCGCCCTGCGATACTTCAATGTCGCCGGTGCTGATCCCGAGACGCGGCTTGGCCAGGACTATGCCAACCCGACGCATCTGATTACCCGGGCGTTGAAGACGGCTCTGGGCATTTTCCCGAAACTGCAGGTGTTCGGCACTGATTATGCGACCGCGGATGGCACCTGTGTACGTGATTATATCCATGTGGCGGATCTGGCTCTGGCACATCTGGACGCTTTGCGCTATCTTACTGCCGGCCGTTCATCGCAAATCTTTAACTGTGGCTACGGTAGCGGCTTTTCAGTGAACGACGTCATCGCCATGGCCAAGAAGGTGACGGGAATCGATTTCCCAGTTGTCGAGACAGGACGTCGTGAAGGTGATCCAGCCCAACTGATCGCTGGTTGTGAAAAAATCCGTAGGGAACTCGGATGGCAGCCACGCTTCAATGATCTGGAAGTTATTCTGCGCACGGCCTGGGAGTGGGAGAAAAAACTCGTAACGCGTAACGCGTGACGCGTGACGAAGTAACCGTAATAGAGCGACTTGTTGGACTTTGTTGAGTCTTGCGACAATATGAACTGATTCCGCAACGACTGCGGTGTTGTCACTAAATTATCCGTGTAAGGGGTCATTATGAAATTGGCAGTTGTTGGAACCGGGTATGTTGGCCTTGTCTCGGGGGCTTGCTTTGCCGAAATGGGTCATCGCGTGGTCTGCGTCGATATCGATGCCGGAAAAGTGGCTAAAATCAACGAGGGCTGGATGCCGATCTACGAACCGGGACTTAAGGCGATCGTGCAGCGCAATAGAAAAGATGGACGTTTGTCTTTCACTACGTCGCTTGCCGAAGCCATCACAGATTCCGCCATTGTTTTTATTGCAGTCGGGACTCCACCTGGCGAGGACGGTTCCGCTGATTTGAAACACGTGCTGGCTGTCGCGTGTGAAATTGGAGCGAATCTCTCCGGCTATACTGTCGTCGTTACAAAATCCACCGTGCCGGTCGGTACAGCAGAAAAGGTCAAGGCCGCGGTGAGCCAACAGCTGGCAATGCGTGGCGCTGATATCGCGTTCGATGTAGTCAGCAATCCGGAATTTCTCAAAGAGGGCGCCGCGGTTGACGATTTCATGAAGCCGGACCGCATCGTTATCGGTGTCGAGTCTGATCGTTCCCGAGAGGTCATGCGTGAGCTCTATAAGGATTTCAGCCGCAATCATGATCGTCTCCTGTTTATGGGCATCAAGGACGCTGAAATGACCAAATATGCAGGTAACGCCATGTTGGCCACCAAGATCTCTTTTATGAACGAGATTGCCAACTTGTGTGACCGACTTGGCGTCGATGTCGAGAATGTGCGTCTCGGCATCGGTTCCGACAGTCGTATCGGCTACTCGTTCATTTATCCCGGTTGCGGCTACGGCGGCTCATGCTTTCCCAAAGATGTGCGCGCACTGATCCATATGGCCGGAGAAAATGACTACCAGTCCCTGGTACTGCATGCGGTACATGAGCGTAATGAAGATCAGAAACATGTGCTTTTCCGAAAAATTACCGCCCGTTTCGGTGAAGACCTTTCAGGATTGACCTTTGGCCTGTGGGGGCTTGCATTCAAGCCTGGCACAGATGATATCCGTGAAGCCCCGGCAATTGTCATTTTAGGTGAATTGATCGCAGCAGGTGCCCACGTCAAAGCTTATGACCCGGAAGCACTCGAGACGGCACGCAATGAACTGCCGCTGCACTGGTTTGAAAGTAATCATGTGACACTCGTTCGTCACCAGTATGAAGCTCTGGATAAGGTTGATGCTTTAGTTCTTGTGACAGAATGGAAACCGTTTCGTCATCCGGATTTTCGTGCCATGAAAGAAATGATGAAACAACCGATTGTTTTTGATGGCCGCAACCAGTACGACCCGAACAATTTGAAAGAGGATGGTTTTGAATACTTTGGCATCGGGCGACTTTGATTTAGTGGTGCGAAGAGGCAAGAGCTTTACGGTTCTATGACCAAATAAGCTCGCAAGGCACCAAGAAGTGCACTGAAGAGAGAGGCCGGCCGCAAAATTTGTCAGCCTGTTTAATTTACCCGCTGTTTTTGTCAAACGGAATCATTTTTGAGGTTATCTTTTTTGCTGCATGGAGGTTGCTTTGGTGAAAAATCTCAAGCTGGGAGAAATCCTCAAGCAAGCAGGTATCATCGATGATTTCCAGCTGAATTCGGCACTGTCTTATCAGCGTCACTGGGGAGGCCGTTTCGGCGAATCGCTGATCAGGCTAGGTTATCTCTCGGAAGATAAATTGCAGAACTTTCTTGCCCAGCAGTTTGACCTGCCCCGGATCGAGCTTTTCGGACGTAAGATCCGCGAAGATATCCTGGCTTACATTCCTGTCGAAAAAGCCCGCGAATTTCATGCGTTGCCGGTGGAGAGAAGAGAAATTGGTGGTACCATACATCTGGTCGTAGCTTTAACCGATCCTACCAACCTCATGGTAACAGACTCGTTGCAATTTATGACCGGCTGTCGCATTAAGCCCGCCCTGGCTTCTGCAGAGGCTATCAGTTCGGCAATTGACAGGCATTACGGTACTGAAATTGATGATCAGGAAGAACTTGATTTTGCTTTGGAGGATCTTGTCGAGCCATCCGGGCAGATTGCTTCGCGGCTAAATCCGCCGAATCCAGTTGTGCATACCGATGGCCTCTCGACGGCTGCCTTGAAGCAGTTGGAAAACCGCTATGAGAATTTAGTTCGCATCCTTCTTGACCGTGGCGTTATTGATTATAAAGATCTGGATGAATTAATGTAATGTCGAGGCAGGACGCGAAACCCATCGAACGAATTGTTTTTGCGTTCAGAGGTGTAAATGTCTGCATTTTTCCGTGAAGTTCTCTGGCAACGTCTAAGACGCAACCGCATGGCCATGGCTGGCGCAGCAATCGTGCTGGTCATGTTTCTTCTTGCCTTGCTGGCTTCGATGATCGGCCGCGATCCCGGCGCTATAGATATCGCTCATCGACTGCAATCACCGAGCCTTGCATTTCCCCTTGGTACGGATGATCTGGGACGCGACGTTCTCGTCAGGATTCTCTATGGCGCCAGAATTTCATTGCTGGTCGGCTTTGTTGCTGTCGGCATCGCCACTTTTATCGGTATTCTACTCGGCGCTATGGCTGGATATTATGGCCGCTGGATTGACTCTTTGATCATGCGCTTTGTCGATATCATGCTGTGTTTCCCGACGTTCTTCCTGATCCTCGCAGTCATCGCTTTCCTGAAACCCTCTATCTGGAACATTATGATTATCATAGGTCTGACCAGCTGGATGGGAGTGGCGCGGTTGGTGCGTGCCGAATTCCTTTCGCTGAGAGAGCGTGACTTTGTTCTTGCCGCGCAGGCGATCGGTGCACGGGATGCCCGCATTATATTTCGCCATATTCTGCCGAATGCCATGTCGCCGGTGCTGGTTTCTGCAACGCTCGGTGTCGCCGGAGCCATTTTGACGGAGAGCGCCCTCTCGTTTCTCGGCATCGGTGTACAACCGCCAACACCATCCTGGGGGAATATGCTGATCGCCGGCAAACAGACTCTGGGGACTGCTTGGTGG
>JAVVDT010000048.1:0-13240 GCA_032250875.1 Desulfuromonadales bacterium
GGAGGGGAACTCAGAGGAGTAAAAGGCTCTAACAGAATCTGTCAAATTCGACAATGCCGCCACATATGGCAGGCATCGTGACAATTAAAAAGAGTGTTCCCGATGCCTTGGTCCAACCCTGGAGTTTGACGGGTGGCCAGTCCTGCGCTAGTCTTTGGATGAGCAAAAGCATCCAAAAACGTTCGAGGCCCCTCACCTTCTTCGACACAGCTAGCAATGAACAAATCTGTTGAGCATCACACAAACCGGAGAATAAATTATGTTTAAATCAAAAGCCTATTCCGCTGCAGCCGCAACCGCACCCCTGGCTCTCGATTCGATCGAGCGCCGCGAGACGACCGAACGCGATGTGCAGATCGAGATCCTTTTTTGCGGCATCTGCCATTCCGACCTCCACACTGTACGCAACGAGTGGAACAGCGTCATGCCGACCACCTATCCCTGTGTGCCTGGGCACGAGATTGTCGGCCGCGTGACAGAAGTCGGCGAGACTGTAACCGGATTTAAGACCGGCGACCTGGTCGGTGTCGGCTGTCTGGTCGATTCGGACCAGTCCTGCCCCCATTGTCAGGCAAACGTCGAGCAGTTCTGCCCGGCTGCGACCTTTACCTACAACTCACCCGACAAGCATCTCGGTGGAGTCACCTACGGCGGCTACTCGGAAAGCGTTACCGTTGACGAAAACTTCGTCCTGCGGATCCCGGGCAACCTCGATTTGGCCGGGGCGGCACCGCTGCTCTGTGCCGGGATCACCACCTACTCGCCGATCCGTCGCTGGGGCAACATTCAGGGGAAAAAGGTCGGCGTGGTCGGCCTCGGCGGACTGGGCCACATGGGAGTCAAGTTCACCCGGGCTTTCGGCGCTCACGTCGTGGTCTTCACCACCTCACCGGGGAAAAAAGAAGATGCCCTACGCCTCGGTGCCCACGAGGTGATCATCTCGACCGACGCAAAACAGATGCAACAACACGCTGGCAGCTTCGACTTTATCCTCGACACGATTGCCGCCGACCACGACATCAACGCCTATCTCAATATGCTCGGCCTCGACGGCAACATCACCCTGGTCGGCGCACCGGAGAAACCGCTGAGCGTCTCCGCTTTCGCCCTGCTCTTCGGTCGCAAAAGCCTGTCCGGTTCGCTCATCGGCGGTATCAAGGAGACTCAGGAGATGCTTGATTTCTGCGGCGAGCACAATATCGTCTCCGATGTCGAGGTCATTCCGATCCAAAAGGTCAATGAAGCCTATGAGAGGCTGCTTAAATCGGATGTTAAATACCGCTTCTCCATCGATATGGCTTCTCTCAAATCAGTATAAGCGAAAGACGAGGGCGTATTAGATGATTTACCTTTTAAATGGTGGTTCTGAAGACCTCTTCAAGAGATAGGTTTGGAGCATTTTCTGAACAAGTTGAATTTTTTTGTGCGGGTCCGACCAGGCAGTCAGCTGATTCGTATTTATCGATACGGTAGACAATCTCCTGACAGATGCTTTGTTACAACACCGGACAGCTTGTCTGCTTGCGGCAGTTTTCTACCCTAGTACCCTGTAACCCATAATCTTTCGCATCTTGCTTGTTCTTTGCCGCGTCAGCGGCGTTGCGCCTTCAGCTGAGTAGCTACGGCTGGTAAGCTAAAGGCGCGCCTTGCTGACCCGCCAAATTCCTGCGCAATCTTGCGAAATCCTATAGGTTACAGGGCACTAGTGCGCCTTTACGTTACAAGGACAACGGAGATACGGAGGATAGAATCGAAGTAATCAGGATTCTCCGACAGGTTCCTAACGAGTATTATCTTTCAGATACTGAATTTGTACAAAGGGCTGCAGGACCCCACTGATGAGCTGCAAGCTCGGCAGAAGCTCCTGAATCGCTTCGTTCCAGCCGCCCATGGTCGTTTTCGGCACATAGATGATATCGCCATCCATCAGCGACATCGGCATGGCCAGACCGTTCATGACCTTGCTGAGATCAACCACCATCAGCTGGCCCCTGGTGGGCGAGAGGGAACGGATGATGCGGACCTGGGTCTGATTGTAGGGTTTCTGTTCGAGGCTGGCCTGGGATAAAGCCTGAATCAGGTCGAGGCGGCCATTAACCATCGGCACCATACCGGATTTGCCAACCGCGCCGAAAACGAAAACGCGCTGATCTTCGTTGCCCGGCACATAGATGGTATCACCGGAATGCAGCTGGATATTCTGCGACAGGTCGTTGCGGTGCAGCAGTTCATAGATATCGACCGGCTGGATGCGGTCATTGCGCACCATGCGGGCACCACGCATATTCGCGTCAGATTTGAGACCGCCGCCAAGAGCAAGGCCATGCAGCAACTCGGTGGGGCGATCAAGGTAAAAAAGACCAGGCCGGTTAAACTGACCGAGCAGATAAACAGGTTGCGACTTGAACTCGATAATCTCAACGGTGAGGATCGGATTCTTGATGAATTCTTTGAAGATTCCGATCAATTTTTCCTGTAACTGGGTGACCGAGAGGCCGGCAACTTCGACCCTGCCAACGTGAGGCAGAAAGATACTGCCATCGGTATTGACGCGAAAACCGCCAGCTTCATTGCCGGCGTAACTGACGCGGGCAGTATTTTCAACCATGCCGGGGACATGCACCGAGATGACATCGCCCGGGCCGATAATATATTCGGTAATCTCCGGACTATCGTCTATGGGTGCCGCGACCGAAACGTTTTCGGCTTCTATCACACCGGCGGCCGTATCATTGATATCGAGCGCAGTACCGGCGGCATAGTTTTCATAGCGGGTACAAGCGGACAGCAGAAAAACCCCCATCAGCACAATCAGAAACAAAACGCTTCTTTTCATTGCAATCCTCCCATAAAACAAACTGTTGCATAATACAGAACAGATGATAAGACAAAATCAGACCACCGGCTTTCTTCTGGAAACAGTATTTCTGCCGTTCAATGTTTCCCGGGTGGACACACAGCAAACCAGGGTCTGATTCCGCGTACGGGTGTCCAAGCCAGACAATACCTCTGAATTTTAAGGACTTAACAGCGACACTTATATATAACTGAGTCGTATTAAGTCAAATTAAAAAGGAAGCAAGCCGGGAGGCTGTACGGGCTATCCATGAACCGGCTGCGTATTCGGCTCGGATACACCGACAGGCTCCCGTATCTTTCACGTTTTTTGCAGAGACTTCTCAAAATATTCGATCGTCTTTGTCAGGCCATCACGCAACGCTATTTGCGGGCTCCATCCCAGGGCTTGCCGGGCGAAAGAAATGTCCGGTTGCCTTTGTCTCGGATCATCACTCGGCAATGGTTTGAAGATCAGCCTGGACCTCTGACCAACCATTTCAATGATAATCTCAGCAAGTTGCTTGATGGTAAACTCAACAGGATTACCGAGGTTCATGGGGCCGACGATATCGTCATCAGTCGCCATCAGGCGGATGAAGCCTTCAATCAAGTCGCTATAGTAGCAAAAGGAACGGGACTGGCCACCGTCACCGTAAATGGTGATGTCTTCACCGCGTAATGCCTGGACCACAAAATTTGAGACCACCCGACCATCGTTGATGTGCATACGCGGGCCGTAGGTATTGAAGATACGTGCCACCTTGATGCGCACACCATTTTGACGATGGTAGTCGAAAAACAAGGTTTCGGCGCAGCGCTTGCCTTCGTCGTAGCAGGAGCGGATACCGATAGGGTTGACATTGCCCCAGTAGTCCTCCCTCTGCGGGTGGACGCTGGGGTCGCCGTAGACCTCACTGGTAGAGGCCTGGAATACTTTCGCCTTGGTGCGCTTGGCCAGTCCGAGCACATTGATTGCACCGTGTACACTGACCTTGGTCGTCTGCACCGGGTCATACTGGTAATGGATCGGTGCTGCAGGGCAGGCCAGGTTGTAGATCTCGTCGACCTCGACATAGAGAGGGAAAGTTATATCGTGGCGCATGACCTCGAAGTTTGGATTGTCGAGCAGGTGGGCGATATTGGCTCGCCGTCCGGTGAAATAATTGTCTACGCAGAGCACGTCATGACCTTCTGCCAACAGCCGCTCACAGAGATGCGAGCCGAGGAAACCGGCGCCGCCGGTTACGAGCACTCTTTTTATGCTGTCATAATGTCTCATCTTCATGCTCCTGGCTGGTTTTCCTCAAAAAAATGTACTGCTCCCAGACCGAAAACGCATTTATGCAAAGTTTCCGAAGGGATATTAACTGGAATTAGTCAAGACTCTCAGCGAAGCCCGCAGAATGATTAAAAAAGCTCGCCCTGCCCTGTGCCAAAGCCGCCGTTTTCGTTTTTACCCGGATTTTTTGTTATGCCATCCCATTCCGAAAGCTTTTTCAACAAAGGGTTGGTATCAAACTTATCACCCACGAGAATTTTTACTGCCGAGTTGCCATCATGCAGATCACTGGCGAGGGCAGAGTAAACACCTCGCTTGAGAAATTCATAGGCGCGGCGCTGGACAAGTTCGCCGTAGAAGCCAGTGAAGCTGCCTAGATTAGCCTGGAATATGACCCCTTCAGGGGGCTCGATACTCGGAACGTCAAAATCCCAGGATGAGAGCCGCGGGACACGGGACGCGAACGGCCAGAGCTTCTGCAAGATGCTCTTTGTTTTTTGCGGTTTTTCTTCAATATTCGCCTCGCGCCCCGCGTCGCTGGGTTGCAACATTTCATAGAAATATTGAATCCGCTCCGGATGCGCAACCAGTGGTACAAAGCCCTTTTCAATGATGAGCTTTAGACTTTCCTGAACAATCCCGGAGTGGGCCTGCTGCGGAGCTTCGCAGAGAATCAGACGTGTATCGCCAAGCGGTAGCAGATCATCAGCAAATTCGGCGAAGCACTCATCGAGCATGTATTCCATGCCGGGCCAGAGTTCCAGGCAGATGTCAGCATTATCGAGATCGGCCTGTAGTCTCAGCGTTGCTTCGCGCACCTTTTGCGGGGTCAGATCGTAGTAGCCCTTGATGCAGTGCGGCGTGCAACAGACTGACTGATAGCCGAAAGCCGTCAACGCTTGCGCCATGGCGATCGATTCGTCAATGCTGACAGCACCATCATCTATGGCAGGAAGTATGTGAGAGTGGAAATCGATCATATGTTGAAACGGCGATGGGCGATAAAATATAAGATGACCATTGGGTTATGGAAACCGACTCGCATCACCCGAGAGAGTATAAGCAGATTCTGTGTTTGCTTATAGCAGATATGCGATGTTGATGGAATTGGTTTAAGATAAAATCAACAGATTTTAACTCATTTGCAGGTTCATAGCCGTAGCTATGGACCAAAAAGGAGTTGAAATATGGGCCCAACAGCTGGATTTGCAGCGGACTCAAGGATAGTTCGACAGACTGCTAGGGCTTAAAAAATTGGCCCACCGTTTCGGGCGGGCCAGAATAAAATCTCACAAATATGAGATCACATAAAATGGGGCAGAAAGATTCCACATCCCTCCTTTAGCACCACATAACATCCCCTCCATCGCCTCCGGGTCCCTCCAACCCTGCGCAGCATTGCCGCCTGGGCGGCCATTACATTACATGTGTGGAATCTTTCTTATCGGTACAACATAGATGTCACCCGACCTCCCCCTAAAAGCGGCCATGCAATACCCTTGACCGCAAAACATTCCTTCATTGTAGTTTCATTACAACAATATCCGGATTTGAGCTGTCTCCTCCTTGCATATTATGATGGCTCACAGCTGATATGCGCCCTGACTAGAAGATAGCTGCCTGCGGGTCGCATAACCTCATCGTTGAAGATCTCAGCTTATCAACGTAGTCGCTTGAATTAAATTTGTATTGGGAATAGAGGTGCCCGATCCGGGCCGTTACAGATGTTTCCGGATTGTATCAAAGCAGGTAGCCAACAGGCAGCAAAAGCCATAGTCTTCTTCATCCGGATTTCCCTCTTAAAAATAAATAGTTTACGACCGGAAAAATCCGTTTCCAGATCGAAAACTGCATGTGTGCAATCCAATGCTTACGGATGAACACTCAATAAAAAAGCCGGGCTGCGAAGGCTAATAGTCCTTCGGCAACCCGGCTGTCTTTTTTACCTAAGACCCGTGGCTTTCCGTCCCATCCTCACGAATGGTTTAGCTTTATCAGTGACCGGCAATTAAAATTTACAAATAATGGTCAATAAAATAAGCAAGACCAATTCTCCTGTCAAGGAAAAATCAAACAACGTACTGGAATGACACAATAACAGCCGTACAATATGCAAGGAAGTGACTGAAATAGCGTTAAAAACATTCTATAGCTGATAACAAAAAAAATGTTTAACGAGTGGCCATCTGGAACTTCCGGATGGTCTTAAATCCAGTTTTCGGCCTAAAAATGATCAATTTTCCCACAGGCAACATCATCTCCTAAAAAATGTTGCACTTGCAACTTGAGCGAGTTCTCCTTTATTTCCGTCAAACTAAAGTCATTAAATTTTCAATGACATTTTCATTTACCAAAATTTTTAGAACAATGTTACATTGATGCCTCTCAGAAATGTCTACCAGGAGACAGACCATGCCAATTTCGCCCCCTGAAGTTACACTCCTCAGCCAGGCTCCCATGGAATTGATGCCTCTGTTCGGCCGCATGCGCAGCCTCTCAGACGAAGCGGGTTTCTCGGGAACTCTGCCGGTGGTCTGGCAATGCTCGGATGAAAGCCAGAAGATCAAGAAAAGCCTGTTCGGTTATGTATACGACTGTCCGGTCTTCAATCTTGGTCGTGTCGGCGCCCTGATCGATCCGACCCGTTTAATCCCTGCCTCGCATCATGGCCGCGATCTGGTAATCCTCGGCGGCAGTCACATCGGCGGCACCGAGGAACACGGTATAGGCTTTGTCGAGCGCGTCCACGGCATGACAGTGCCCTGCTGCGGTATGATGCACCGATTAATGAACCCCTATCTGGTGCTATACCATCGTGCCTCGACCCTGATCAATCTGTTCCACGGCCCCGGCGGACTGAAAATCGAGATTCCCTACAAGTATCTACTACGCAAGAGCACCGATGAGCACGACCATCCGCACCTGCATCTGCAGCTTGAGCGGCTCGTCGATGGGGAGCCCTTGTATGACGCCAGCCATGGCAAGGTCTATCGCCTGAACCCGGAATTTGTAAAACGTTACCAGCACGCTCTGGCCGACATTACCGGCGAAGCCATCTCGATCGGCAAACTGCTCGACCCGAGCACCTTCTACTTCACCAAACGTCTTAACGTAGAAAACCACAACCCGGACACTCTGCTTGAAGCTTCTGTCTTCGACTTCATGCCGGACATCGTCACTACCAACTACCCGCACCGCCGGATGGCCGACATCAACACCTGGCGGCAATTCCACCGCCTGGCCGCTTATCTGACCGATTCCTTCGACAGCGGCGAACGCAATATCCTGGTCGTTGCCGGACTGACCATTGATCATACGATCAAACACAACACCTTTATCCCGCAATTCGGCTTCTGGATGCAGCAGGGGCGTGCGCTCCAGGCACTTTATTACAGCGCGCCGGAGCTCAACGAACTTCTTCTCAAACAAAAAATCCATTCACCGGAGAAAACCTTTCTGCAGTACGCTGAAGTCACTTAGAGCTGAATCCGTGAGCTTGATTTGGCTCTGCCGATTTCAGGCCATTTTGCAGACCTCAGCAGGTGAGGCGTAAATCTTCAGGCGGAAACCGGGCCTTTGGTTTTTCTCCTCACTCTTCACCCTTCACTCCTCACGGATTCAGGTTAGAGCAAAAAAGTTTATGGATAGTCCGACAAGCCAGACGATTGCCCGTCTGCCAAACGGGTTTCGCCGCTGGCTTTCAACTGGTCCATGACCCGATAGGCTGGCTCTCTCAAAGCGATATCAAGATCGAGATCACGGAAGTAGATATCCGGACGGAAGTGAATCAGATCGTCCTGGTCGACCCATGCCGTCCAATACTGGATATGCACCATCAAGTGTTCAATCGGAACCCGTACCGGGGCAGTCGCCGCGAAAAGCGTCCTGAGTCTCTCCGGACCGAGTTTCTTTTCGAGAAGATAACTGGCGAGGTCTCGAGGTCGCTTGACCCTGATACAACCGGAGCTGAAAGACCGGATATTATTATCGAAGAGGCCTGTCTCGTTGGTGTCATGCAGATAAACATTGAATTTGTTGGGAAACATGAACTTGACACGGCCCAACGGGTTCCAGGGTCCTGGTTCCATGCGTAACATTCCTGGAAAACGGGAGGCTTTGACAGCCTTCCAATCAAGGTCCCGCAGAGATGTTGTCACATCCTCGCCTGTCCAGGAAATAATGCGGAAATGTTTCTCTTCCAGGTAATCAGGGTTATTTCTGATTTGAGGCAATTTGTCTTCTCTGAGGATCGTCGGCGGCACCGTCCAGTAAGGAGCGAACTCCACATAGGTCATCGGTGCGGAGAACACCGGTGTTTTACGATATTGCGTACCGACAATCACCTGCATTTGCATGACAATCTCGTCAGCTTCAACGACTTCCAGAGAAAAATCGGCGATATTAACCCGTATATGCCGCTCTCCAAGACTTTTCGGCATCCAGCGCCAACGTTCCAGATTCAGCTCAATCTGTCGAATGCGCTCCTCGACCGAGACATTCAATCTCTCCAGAGTTTTTAATCCAACGACACCATCATCGACCAATCCGTGCCTGATCTGAAAGCGGCGAATCGCCTCCTGCGTAGTCTGATCATATTCATCATCATATGCGGTCGTCTGCACAAGATCGCCTGTCTTCAGTAGAAGATGCCTGAGCAGGGGCACTCTTTCGTCGTAATCACCAGGTTTGATTGTCGGACCGGGTGGAATCTCCGGCCAGCCGCCAAAAGCAGCGATAGTCTGGTATTTGACAAGGGCCTCAATCAATCGTCGATATCCCTGGTGAGGAGGAACCATGTCTTCAAGCACCTGTGACATTCGACCGTTTTCAATCGCATAGTCCAGAAGTTTGATCAGGTCCGCCTTACGGCGACGGGCTCGCCAGTCTACATGAGCCAGGGCTGGATCAACCTGCCCTTCTATCATGTGTGTTGCGTATGTCAAAAAGGCCTGGGAAAGGAAGAGATCGAGAATGGCGCGATTACCAGGGGTTAGTGGCAGATGATGTTCCGCGAAATCCATCTGGACACGAATCAGTGACTCCAGCTCCGTCAACAGATAATCGTTGCCGCATAAACCGTGCGTTCCTGCATTGCGAAGGTTCTCCAGCAACGTCTGTGCTTCCACCTTTAACTGCAACCCATCGAGCCAGATCGGCAGAAACATCTTTTCTTGATAGAGATTGAAAATTTCTTCGTGTGAAAGCAATTTGGAGACGCCGACCGACCCAGCCGCGAGGCTGCTGCGGTTTTGCAACATCATCTCAATGTGCTCAGCGGTCTCCTTGTCAGACATCGTGATGGGATCAATCCCCTGATCGGCACAAAGTGGGGCCACCCAAAGAAAAAGTATAAAGATTGTCGTTTCCAACGCTTTCAACATTGCCACTCCCGAATATTTGTAAACGTAAATATTAGTCAAGATACGACCATTTAGCAAATTTATTGCGCTATTTCGCTACGGTTTTATATGTCCATACAAGTCTCTAACTTTTCTCTCGCTCTTTACAGTACTACTGCGTCCTGATATACCATTATCGACTCTGGTAACAATTGGATTGATCGAGCGCTCGAAACGCTACAATTATAGAATAACGGCAATCAATCATGCTCTCGACAGAAGTCTTCAGCGCCTTTTTTCTTGCTTCCGTATTACTGGCTATTGCACCAGGACCGGACAACGTTTTTGTTTTGACCCAATCCGCCCTGCATGGCAAGTTTTCCGGATTGGTTGTCATGCTTGGTTTGTGCACCGGATTGCTTGTCCATACCGGAGCCGTCGCTTTCGGCGTTGCTGCCATCTTTCAGGCGTCAGCTTTTGCGTTTACGCTCTTGAAAGGGATTGGTGCCGCCTATCTGCTCTACCTTGCATGGCAAATATTTCATGCCTCAACCGAGCAGATTCGCTTACAGGACAATCAGCAGAAAAGCCTGGGCACACTCTACCGGAGAGGCATCATCATGAACGTCACCAATCCGAAGGTATCGATCTTTTTTCTGGCCTTTCTACCGCAATTCGCCGAGCCGCAACGAGGCTCCATAAGCCTGCAGATGGTTGCACTCGGCAGCATATTTATCGTGGCAACAATTCTGGTTTTCGGTACGATTGCCCTTATCGGCGGCACACTGGGGGACTGGCTCAACCGATCAACTCGCGCACAACGCGTTATGAATCGGATCGCCGGTACGGTGTTTGTCATTCTGGCACTCAAGCTGGTAACCACTGAGAGATAATTGAATAATAAGCGCGACTTTGCATAATAATTCTGACTGAGGCTTTGCATGGACTGGAAAAGATTTTTTGACCGACTTGGTATGAATGGCACACGCTGGCAGTGGCGGATGATGCGATGGGAGCGTAGCCTTCATGGCATACTGCGAGGTGAGACCTCCACCGGCAGCTGGTCGGCCACCAAAATTCTCATTGCCATCAACCTGTTACTTTACGGCCTGATGGTTATTCAGGGGATCAGTGGTGGACTGGGATTTTCGACTTTGTTAAATCCCAGTGGTTACCTGTTGATACATTCAGGGGCGCAATATTGGCCGCTGGTCCTTGCCGAAGGCGAATGGTGGCGCTGCATTACTTACGCGTTCGCCCATGGCGGACTCATCCATCTCGGCTTCAATATGATGGTTCTCTATCAGATCGGTCCACTGGTCGAAGATGAGATTGGTACGACTCGCTTCATCATCCTCTACGTATTGACGGCACTAACCGCCACTTTCGCCGGTTTTGCCTGGCAGATTCTCTACATCAAACAGTGGGTTCCTGTGGTCGGCGCCTCGGGGTCGCTGTTTGGCCTGATCGGCTTTGCCATCTCCTACTACCACCGTGTTGGTGGCACCGCGGCGCACAATTACCGCAACTACATGTTGCGCTGGGCGGCAATCGCCTTTGTATTCGGCCTGCTGATCGGCGCCGACAACGCAGGTCACCTCGGTGGTGCTATTGGCGGAGTCCTGCTCGGCCTGGTAATGCCGATCGGTGTTCGAGGCCGACAGACCCTGCGCACATTTTTCAATGTCCTGGGAGCAGCATGCGTTGTTGTCACGGCAGGAAGCCTTTTGATGATGATCGTCAGCTGGATATTTTGATGTTAGCATTACCTTGCAAGTGTTTATTTCGTCTCTTGATGACCCCTGGGGGTCCGAAAATTTTGGGCTTGTTAAAGTTCGGAAATAATCATGGCTAAAGGCAAAATTCCTGTGACCCCGGCGACTCGCCTGCTCAAACAGGCCGGAATTGACTTCACCCCGCATCTGTATACCTATGAAGAACGCGGCGGCACTACTGTTTCGGCCAGAGAACTGGGTGTCGACGAACACCATGTCATCAAAACCCTGATCATGGAGAATGAACGGCATCAGCCATTGATTGTCTTGATGCACGGTGATCTTGAAGTTTCAACCAAGGAACTTGCCAGGACCATTGGCTTCAAGCAGATCGCACCCTGCAATCCGGAGACAGCACTCAAGCACAGCGGTTACCAGGTCGGCGGCACCTCGCCTTTTGCTACCCGCAAGCAGATGCCTGTTTATATGGAGGCGACAATTTCCGCCCTGCCCCTCATCTACCTCAATGGTGGCAAACGCGGATTTCTGATCAGTGTGACTCCACAGGTTGTGATTGATTTGCTCAAGCCGAAAATAGTGGAGATCGGGATCAAAAAAACATGATGAAGGATTCTTTTGTTGTGTTTTCGCGCCCTGTGTTCATTGTCAAGATATACGGAGGATAACATGAGCCTTCAAAAGACTTTCGAAAAGGCAGCAGAGGCATTACGTTCCGCCAAAGCAGTGGTAATCACTGCTGGTGCCGGCATGGGAGTTGACTCTGGCCTTCCCGACTTCCGCGGTGCCCGTGGTTTCTGGGTTGCCTACCCGATGTATGAGCGCCTCGGCATTAATTTCATCGATGCCGCCAACCCGGCGAACTTCGAAGGTGATCCGGCCTTCGGCTGGGGGTTCTATGGTCACCGCACTAACCTGTACCGAGAGACTGAACCACATCGCGGCTTCCAAATAGTTCAGGATTGGGCCGCAGAATTCGGTCAGGACAGTTTTGTGGTCACTTCCAATGTTGATGGTCAGTTTCAGAAAGCCGGTTACCGGGAAGATCAAACCCTCGAGGTGCACGGGTCAATCCATCATCTGCAATGTCTCACCCCCTGCTGTAATGCTATCTGGGACAATGACGAAACGATTCCGGTCGACTTCGACAACATGCGTGCGCTACACGTCCCCCAGTGCCACTATTGCAATCAGCCGGCCCGCCCGAATATCCTTATGTTTGGCGATTACTCCTGGCTTTCCAATCGGACCCGCGGTCAGGAGATGCGTTTCGACAGTTTTCTTGCCCAGCATCAGCACGAATCGATCGTGGTACTCGAGATGGGCGCTGGCACAGCAATTCCTACCATCCGCTACATGAGCGAGCAGATCGGTCATCGACACGATGCGACGGTTATTCGGATCAACCCGCGAGAGGCACACATCTCCGGTGGACATATTTCACTGCCTTGTGGGGCTTTACAAGGCTTGGAAGGGATAAACAGGTTCTTGTAACCTTTTTCCATTCATCATGGTTGAGCGCCAGAAGGATCAAACGGACAGGCGATGGACAGTGCAATTTCTGCGTATCCTCAGCAAATTTACTCGAAGGATTAAGGAGCTGTGCGGATGATCGCGACCCGGCATCCATGACAAGGAAACGAAAAACCCTGTCATATACTATCGATCGCGCAGTTTAGACAGCAGACGCAATAATTCCAGATAGAGCCAGGCCAGGGTCAGAATCAGACCGAATGCCGCATACCATTCCATGTAGCGGGGCGCCACGCCATCACCCCGTTCGATAAAATCGAAATCGAGGACCAGGTTCAGGGCAGCAATAACAACGACAAACAGACTGAACAGTATGCCCATTGGCCCTGATTCGTGAATCAGCGGCATATGCCAGCCAAACATCCCGCCGATGATACTGACCAGATACACCAGAGCAATACCACCTGTTGCAGCGACAACACCCAGTCTGAAATTCTCGGTCGCCTGAATCAGTTTCGTCTTATAGGCAAACAGAAGCGCAAAAAGCGTCCCGAAAGTCAGCCCGACGGCCTGGATGA
>JAVVDT010000049.1:0-13149 GCA_032250875.1 Desulfuromonadales bacterium
TACACTTCGTGCGTTGAATTACACTTCGTGCGTTGAATTACACTTCGTGCGTTGAATTACACTTCGTGCGTTGAATTGGGCTGCGCCCGTTTAATTGCACTGCGTGCGTTGAATTGATGCCTGCGGCATCGTTGAAGCGTTTGTAAAGCAAAAGAACAGGCGAAGCCCACTTCAACGGGCGAAGCCCACTTCAACGGGCGAAGCCCACTTCAACGGGCGCAGCCCACTTCAACAGTCTTACCAAGCTTACGCCTTGCACACAGCGCCGGTGTTTGCCGAAGTCACAACCTTGGCATAACGAGCCAGCCAGCCCGTCTTGATTTTGGCTTCGGGGGCCTCCCAGGCAGCCTTGCGGCGGGCAAGTTCTTCTTCATCGACCAGCAGTTCCAGTTTGCGGTTCGGGATATCAAGTCGGACACGGTCACCATCGACAATCAGGGCAATTGGTCCGCCTTCTGCGGCCTCCGGAGAAATATGGCCGATACAGGGGCCTCGGGTGCCACCGGAGAAACGACCATCGGTGATCAGGGCGACACTGTCGCCCAGACCGAGACCCATTAAGGTCGCAGTCGGGGCAAGCATCTCCCGCATTCCGGGACCACCTTTGGGTCCCTCATAACGGATAACCACCAGATCGCCGGCAACCACCTCACCGCCCATGAGAGCTTGCATGGCTGCTTCTTCCGAATCGAAACAACGGGCCCGGCCTTCAAAATTCATCATTTTTTCAGAAACGCCGGATTGTTTGACTACCGAACCAAGCGGAGCGAGATTGCCAAACAGAATAGCCAGACCACCCTCGGCACGCACCGGGTTTGCCACCGAATGGATCACCTCTTCATCCACCGCGGCGATACTTGATACAATTTCCATGACAGATGGTCCAGTCAGGGTTGGATTGTCCTTGATCAGCTCACGCAACTGATACAGCACACCCGGAACGCCGCCTGCGGTATCAAGGTCTTCCATGAAATGCTTGCCACCAGGATTCATCGAAGCCAACTGCGGCGTTTCCCTGCCAAGCCGGTCAAACTCTTCCAGGGGCAAGTCAACGCCAGCTTCATGAGCGATGGATAACAGATGCAGCACGGTATTGCTGGATCCGCCAAGGGCGAGATCTACCCGGATGGCATTCTCAAAGGCTTCACGAGTCATGATCTGTCGAGGTGTTATCTGTTGCTGGACCAGTTCCACGATGCGCTCACCGCTGGCAAAGGCGATCCGCCGCTTCAAAGAGGAAACGGCCAACGCGGTTCCACACCCGACCAGACTCATGCCGAGCGTCTCAGTAAGAATTGCCATGGTGTTGGCTGTAAACAGACCCTGGCAGGAACCGGCAGTCGGGCAGGCTTTGTCCTCGCAAGCCATCAATTCCTGTTCGTCAATGACACCGGCTTTATACTGGGCCATGGCTTCAAAGGTATCGGTTACAAATGAGAACTTGCGATTCTCGCGACCGGCACCGGTCATCATCGGTCCGGCAGTGACAACGATACAGGGGATATCGAGACGAGCGGCCGCCATCAACATGCCGGGAGTAATCTTGTCGCAGTTGGTCAGGAGCACCAGACCGTCAAGGCGATGTGCTTCAGCAATTGACTCGACCATATCGGCAATCAATTCACGGGTCGGCAAGGAATAGTGCATGCCACGATGCCCCATGGCGATACCATCGCAGACACCGGGGATGCCGAAAATAAAAGAGTGACCTCCTCCGGTATGGACACCTTTTTCGATGAAACGTTCAAGATCGCGCATGCCGGTATGGCCGGGGATCAGATCTGTGAAAGAAGAAGCAATTCCGATAAAAGGCTTGTTCATCTGCTGCTGTGGGACACCCGTTCCTTTCAGCAAAGCGCGATGCGGTGTACGTTCAAACCCCTGGGTGATGGCACTGCTGCGTTTCTGTGTCATTATCTTTATTCTCCTGGCAGCCTTCATGGATAGTCCGACAGGCTGCTTAAACAAACACTGTTCTTTTTAGTCTTTTTTGGTATCGGCCTTTATACCTGCCGAACCCCTGTAAGGTAAAGGGTAAAAAGAAAAAACCGAACCACTCTCATGCCATGAATGACAAAAGTGGCCCGGCGTAAATCAAGGGGGGTTATTCAAACCCCTGTTTGGTTAAACCTGCATCCTCTATTGACGGAAATCCCGAAGCATGGCCTCCATCTCGTCTTTCCCGGCCAACTTCAGCTTCTGGATTTTCTTACGTTCAAGATCTGTCTCATCCGAGAGATAAGTCATATCTTCATATTCCTGGAGCTTCTTCTCAAAGAGTAGGTGTTCTTCGTGTAATTTGCGGAAGCGGGGGCTTTCTTCACTCAAACGCTGGATCAAGTCGTGGTCAGTTTCTGCCATGAGCACCTCCTGAAATTAAAGGATGGGGAAACAGATTGTCACTAAAAAATAACGAACGTGATACTGGGTTGTCAACAAGAATTCCCTTATTTTTTCTTTGTTGTAAAATTAAGCTCCGCCTCAGACGGTCGCAGATAAGTTGGCATCAATTCGTCGGAGGAAAACAGGCGTCCAGCTTGCCATTCTGACAGGGCAATAGCTGCTGCGGCGCCAGCTCTTGGCAAGTTCAAAAAAACCGGAGCGAAATGCGCCCTTCCTGCAAGTTGCCTGACTATCAGCGATCGATAGACAAGAGCGCCATTACCGACGAACAATGTCTCGCCGGAGATATCGGTCAAAAGCATTTCAGGTTTGACCACTCTCTCTTCAACAACAGGATGCGGGAAGCCGGCTTCCCAGTTGTAGATGGCAGCATAGACTTCCTGCTTGCGAGCATCCAGCATGACACAGACCGGCAGGCTTGTAAAAGGAAGTTGCATGGCGAGGCATTGCAAAGAGGATATGCCAAGCAATGGACAGTTACCAGCCAGCGACAATCCTTTGGCTGTCGCCAGTCCAACGCGCAGACCAGTGAAAGAGCCAGGACCTCGTACCACGCCGATCGCGTCCAGATCTCGCTTTCCAAGATCAGTTTTGTCAAGCAGGTCTTCAATCGATTGCAACAGCCAATCCGTCGGCGTTCTGCGGATATCCAGATTGATTTCCGCAATGAGGCGCTCGCCATCGGAGATGGCCAGACTACCGGCGGGTGTGGCGGTCTGAATCGTCAGAAGAATTGGTGGCACGTCAGCTTCCCAGCAAGCGGATAATATCGTTATAAAAAGCCAGGACCATCAGCAGAATCAGCAGGATAAGACCGATCTGCTGCGCCCATTCGCGGGCTCTCAGGGAGAGTGGCCGCCGGAATACCAATTCAAAGGTATAAAAGAACAGATGTCCACCGTCAAGAATCGGAATCGGCAGAAGGTTGAGAATCCCCAACTGGATGCTCAGGAAAGCCAGGACACTCAGGATGCTTGAGATATCTGTCTGTGCGGCCTGTCCGGCAATCTGCACGACTGTGATAGGGCCGCCGATATTGCTGGTCGAAACATGTCCGGCAAACAGTTTCTGTATAAAGACCAGAGTCAGCTCAATCAAGTCCATGCTGCGTTCAGCTCCGGCGACAACGGCTTCGCCAAAGGGAAAACGTTTAAAGTTTGTCTCATAATGCGGAGCAACCCCAATCAGATAACCATCGCTGCCATCCGCTTTTTCCGGTACAAGTTCAATAGTGAGTTGCTGCATATCACGCTCAACAACAACTGCTACCGGCTGTCCACCGACCTCCTGGATGGCGTCTTTAAGTTCATACCATGAAACGATCTCACGGCCGCCGATAGAAAGAATTCTGTCACCTTCTTTGAATCCGGCTTCAGCCGCCGGCATTGCGGGCGCCAGACCGCCGATGACGGCATCCTGACCCGGAAGCAGGCCGATTGACTGCAGGCCTTCCAGAGCCCCGTTTTCTGAGTCAATAACCAGGTTTTCCGTACCATCAGAACGCTCCAGGGTAAAGACGATCGGCTTCCCTGCACTATTCACCAGGGCCGGCCCTGTGTCATTCCAGGTCTTCACCTCCATGCCGCTGATCTTCGTGATACAGTCGCCCTTACGGAAACCGGCTTGGTCAGCCTCTGATCCCGGGACAATGTATCCGATACAAGGCGGATCTTCCAGGTAAGCAGGCAGGTTGATACCAATAAGATAGGCAAGCGGCAGGATCATGAACGGCAAAATAAGATTCATGATCGGGCCAGCGGCGACTATTGCCATCCGTCGGGGAATCGATTTTTTAGCAAAGGATCGCGTTTCCTCCTCGGCATCAATTTCGGTATTTTCCCCCTGCTCGCCAACACCCTCACCGAGCATCTGCACATAACCGCCGAGTGGAATGGCACAGATCATATACTCTGTCTCGCCTCGCTTATGGGAAACCAGACGGGGGCCAAAACCAAGCGAAAATTTAAGGACTTTGACACCGCATAACTTGGCAACACAGAAATGTCCGAGTTCGTGGACAAACACCAGGATGCCCAGCATGACAATGCCGGCTGCAATAGTGATCACGCGTAAGATACTCCTTGGATTTCGTAAATAACGTCTTGAGAAGCCTGGCGCGCCCATGTATCGGCAGCAAGAATCGGCTCCAGACTGGACGCCTTCGTATTGGTATGCATCGCCACAACTTTACCGATAATCCGGGGTATATCAAGAAAAGCGATCTTTCCCTGCAGGAAGGCTTCCACGGCAAGTTCGTTTGCAGCGTTCAACACAGCAGGCATTGTACCTCCCCGGCGTATGGCGTCGTAGGCAAGACCGAGACAGGGAAAACATTGACTATCGGGTGCAGCGAAACTCAGTTGACTGAGTCGACAGAGATCAAGAGCGGGCAAACTCAGGGTCAACCTCTCAGGATAGGTCAGGGCATAGGCGATCGGCGTTTTCATATCCGGAATGCCGAGCTGCGCAATCAGCGCACCGTCAACATACTCTACCATGGAATGAACGATACTTTCAGGGTGGATATGCACGGCGATATTATCTACTGGAACGTCGAAAAGCCAGTGAGCCTCAATGACCTCCAGTCCCTTGTTCATCATGGTTGCCGAATCGATCGTGATCTTACGACCCATGGTCCAGTTAGGGTGAGCCAGAGCGTCATGCGGTGTCACTGCCTGCAGGTCATCGAGTGACCAGTTGCGAAACGGTCCGCCGGATGCGGTCAGAATCAAACGCCGCACATCTATTTTCCGGTGACCTTCGAGAGATTGAAATATCGCAGAATGCTCGCTGTCAACCGGAAAGAGCCGGCAACCCGACCTGGCGACGGCAGCCATAATCAACTCGCCAGCTATGACAAGGGTTTCTTTGTTGGCAAGAGCGACATCCCTGCCCGCTTCAATCGCTGCAAGGGTCGGTTCGAGTCCGGCCGCACCGACAATTGCCGATACAACCATATCGGCAGGTGATCCGGCGGCACACGCAATAAGACCATCTTTGCCACAAAGGACACGGGGACCACCGGCACCGATGCGCTCCTGCAGACGTTGTGCATTTCCATGGTTCGCTACAGCGACAATCTCTGGATTAAAGCGTAGAATTTGTTCTTCGAGCAAAGCCAGGTTGCTTCCCGCGGTCAGTGCTACGATCTGAAAGCGGCGCGGGTGCTCGGCAACGATTTCCAGAGTCTTCACACCGATGGAACCCGTGGAGCCAAGAATGGCCAGGCGTTTCATGCAAACACCCACATTGCATAATAATAGGTCACGGGGAAAGCGAACAACAGGCTGTCGAGACGATCGAGCAGACCACCGTGCCCAGGGACGAGGTCTCCTGAATCTTTCACACCAAAACTCCGCTTCAGCAGGGACTCAAAAAGGTCACCGAGTTGGCTGAAGGCGCCGACACCGATACCAATGAGAAGCACATCAACACTGCTCAGTTCCGCAAAGAACCAGAGTTTGCTGATGGCTGCTCCGAGCACACCGCCGCAAAGACCGGCAAGAGAGCCCTCGATGGTCTTTTTCGGGCTGACGGCTTCATAGAGACGGTGCCGTCCCCATTGCCTGCCAACGAAATAAGCCAGAGTATCGCTTGCCATAACCACCAATAAAACCAGGAAGATCCAGTCGCGCCCGGCGGGCAAAACACGCAGAAGAGCAGCATGAGACAATAAAAGCGGGATATACAGCAAGCCGAGCAGGCTGATTGCCAGGTCGCGAATGACTGTCTGCATATCCTGAAAATGAAAGAGATAAACCAGAGCAAGAGCAAAGCATGGCAGAACCATGCTCATCAGCAGAAAAGCAGCGCTGGGAGCATAGACCACTCCTGCGCTGCAGAGGATACCGGCAGCAACGGCAAGAGAATTTTCCAGACGACGCTGCTTCGGCAGAGCCATCCGGTAAAATTCACGCAAGGCGAAAGCGCTGACAACAAACAGCAGGCCGGCAAACACGCCCTGACTGGAGTAACGGATGCAGAGAATCAATAATGGAAGGGCAATCAGCGCGGTAATGATTCGTTGTTTAATGACGGCCCTCCCTGTCGCGGAGTTTACTATCGCGCAGTTGTGCGCCGGTGAGACCGAAACGTCTTTGGCGACGGCTGTACTCTTCGATCGCCTGGAGCAACTGATCGCGAGAGAAGTCCGGCCAGAGGGCTTCAGTAAAATAAAGCTCCGAATAAGCCACCTGCCAGAGTAAAAAGTTACTGATGCGCATCTCGCCACTGGTCCTGATCAACAGGTCCGGGTCAGGGATCGCATGGGTATCGAGTGCAGCGTCTATATCAGCTTCAGTTAGATCTTCGGCCTTCAACCTGCCGCCGGCAATCTCGCGACCGAGTATCTGCATAGCCCGGGTCAATTCATTACGTGATCCGTAAGAGAGCGCCAGGTTGAGAACCATACGGTCATTGTCGGCGGTTTTTTTTATGATGTCTTTGAGGATCTTGCTGATTGTTCCTGGCAGACGATCCAGCTCTCCTATCGCCATGAGCCGGATACCCCGTTTCTGAAGTTGACTCAATTCCTTTTTCAGAAAGGTTCCCAGCAATCCCATCAGTGCTTCAACTTCTTCTTGAGGGCGCCCCCAGTTCTCGGAACTGAACGCATACAGAGTCAGGTAACGGATTCCCAACTCCATACATTCATCAACGATGGTCTGAACCGATTCCACACCTTTACGATGTCCCAGGATACGCGGGAGGTGACGCTGCTCAGCCCAGCGGCCATTGCCATCCATGATAATTGCAAGGTGTATTGGTATCTGCATAACAAGAGGTTCCAGGATGGAGGAATAACGGTTAAAATATCACGGTCAGGACATGGAGGGCAATCACCAGATGCAGCGCCCTTAAACACTTCGTTCTGAAACAGAAAGTGCGACGACCGTGAAGAACTTAACACAGAATCTTTAGGCCATGCACTTTCTGTAATCTTTTTGCATTATATAGAGACTCAGTAACAATGTCCTGCAGAGAGTCAGATTTCCATCAGATCTTTTTCCTTCTCCGCAATCACTTTGTCAACGCGCGCAACATAGTCATCCGTCAGGTCCTGAATTTCTTTCTCGCCTCGTTTCAACTCATCTTCGGTAATGTCTTTGTCTTTCTCGAGCTTTTTCAAAGCGTCATTGCCTTCGCGGCGGGCGTTGCGGACCGCTATTTTGGCTTCTTCACCCAGGCGTTTAACCTGCTTGACCATCTCCTTGCGACGATCCTCGGTCAACGGCGGAAAAATCAACCGGATAAGCTGACCATCGGAAGAGGGATTCAAGCCGAGATCGGCCTTGAGAATGGCCTTTTCAATGTCGCCGGCCAGGCTCTTTTCCCACGGTTGAATCGTGATCAGCCGCGGTTCCGGCACGGCCAGAGCAGCAACCTGGTTAAGCGGGGTCGGTGTGCCGTAATAATCGACGCGGACATCATCGAGCAGTGCAAGCGAGGCGCGTCCGGTCCTGACTTTGCTCAGGTCGCGTTTAAAGGATTCCAGCGCTTTAACCATACCGGCACTGGTCTTGGCCTTGATATCAGCAATCATGGTATCATTCTCCTCTGACAATGGTTCCGATCTGCTCGCCGCAGACAACTCGTTTGATGTTGCCGGTGCGGGTCAGATCAAACACGAGAATCGGCAGGTCATTATCCATGCACAAGGATGTTGCTGTTGAATCCATAACCTTCAGACCCTGTTTGAGCACATCCAGGTAAGTCAATTGATGATATTTTACCGCATCTTTATCAGTGTTGGGGTCGGCATTGTACACGCCATCAACTTTGGTCGCTTTGAGAATGATCTCAGCACCTATTTCGACAGCGCGCAAACTGGCAGCGGTATCAGTAGTAAAGAATGGGTTGCCGGTCCCGGCACCAAAGATGACGACGCGCCCCTTTTCAAGGTGACGAACTGCCCTGCGACGGATGTATGGTTCGGCAATCTCCTGCATTTCAATCGCAGACTGGACTCTGGTAATGACACCAGCTTTTTCCAGGGCATCCTGCAGAGCGAGGCTATTCATAACAGTGGCCAGCATCCCCATGTAATCGGCACTGGCCCGGTCCATGCCCACGGAAGACGCAGCAACACCACGGAAAATATTACCGCCGCCGACAACAATGGCGATCTCCAGACCGAGGTCAACAACCTCGCGGATTTCCCTGGCGATTCCCCTGATAATATCCGGGTCGATACCATAGCCTAACTGTCCGGCCAAAGCTTCGCCACTAAGTTTGAGCAATATCCGCTTGTAACAGGGTTTTTCTGCCATGGTTTCTCCAGAATTTGCAGCGAGCAACCTGTCGGGCTGTCCTCCGACAGGTTGTCGATCAGTTTACTTGGTCATCGAGGCAACTTCAGCCGCAAAATCATCTTCTTTCTTCTCAATACCTTCACCAAGCTGGAAACGGGCATAGGCAGCGAGAGTGACCTGGCCACCGATCTCCCTGGCCAAAGACTCGACAACATCGGCAACCTTCCGATCTGTATCAATCACATAGACCTGTTCTAGCAGGCAGGTTTCACCGAAAAACTTATTGACCTGCCCTTCAATGATTTTATCGACAATATTTTCCGGTTTGCCGCTTTCAAGTGCCTTGGCCCGCATAATGTCTTTTTCGCGCTCGACAACTTCCGCAGGAACATCGTCGCGACTCAGGTATTGAGGATTAGCGGCAGCGACATGCATAGCCAGCAGGCGTGCCGTTTCAGCGACCTTGGGATCGGCCGCCTTGTCGGAATCCAGTTGCACCAGAACGCCGATCTTGCCTGCTCCGTGAACATAAGAAGCGGTAACGCCCGAATGACTTTCCAGACGAGCAAAACGGCGCACATTCATGTTTTCACCAATGGTCGCGATCTGATGGGTCAACTCATCGCCAACATTACGACCGGTACCAGGGAAATCAAGGGTTTTCAATGCTTCAACATCAGCAGGATTCTGCGTCAGAACCACTTCGGCGACGCCATTGACAAAGGCCTGAAAAAGATCGTTCTTGGCAACAAAGTCAGTTTCCGAATTGACTTCGACCAGAGCACCACTATTGTCGCTACCGGCTGCGGCGATCATTCCTTCTGCCGCGATCCGACCAGACTTCTTGGCCGCCGCGGAGAGACCCTTTTTGCGCAGCAGGTCAATGGCCTGCTCCATATCACCGTCAGCCTCACTCAAGGCTTTTTTGCAATCCATCATTCCGGCGCCGGTTTTGGCTCGCAGGTCACCTACCATCTTTGCTGTAATCGTTGCCACGGTAAAACCTCCTCTAAATTACTATTCTGCATTGAGTCGTTAGTAGCCTGAAACCCATAAACTATCGCATCTTGCTTGTTCTTTGCCGCGTCAGCGGCGTTGCGCCTTCAGCTGAGTAGCTACGGCTGGGCAGCTGAAGACGCGCCTTGCTGACCCGCCAAATCCCTGCGCAATCTTGCGAAATCCTATAGGTTACCGGGTACTAGATTGTCTGAGAAAAAGGCGGCTGCAATGCAGACCGCCTTTAGCTTGTCGATTAATTTTTGTCAGGTTAAGCCTTTGCCGGTGCGTCCGTCTCTGCAGAGGCATCTACTGGAGCTTCTACCGGTGTCTCTACGGGAACCGCTTTAGGCTTCTCGACAATAATGGTTTCCGGACCTTCTTTAACAATCGGCTTCGCCTGTTCAACCTGTTCAGTCGGCTCTTCCTGATCGGCACCTTCGGCATCGTTGCGCAATTTTTCCTGACGTGCAGCAGCACCTTCGAGGCATGCTTCCGCCATTTTGGATGAAAAAAGCCGAAGGGCACGAATCGCATCGTCATTGCCGGGGATAATATAATCAATCCCCTCTGGGTCGCAGTTGGTGTCAACAACAGCAACGACCGGAATCCCGAGCTTGCGGGCCTCCTTGACAGCGATTTCTTCTTTATTGGGATCAACAATAAACACAGCTGCCGGCAGTCGTGTCATGTTTTTGATGCCACCGAGGGTTTTTTCAAGTTTGGCTTTTTCCCGGTCGAGCTGCAGGACTTCTTTCTTGAGCAGCAATTCGTAAGTACCATCTTCAGACATAACCTCAATCTTCTTGAGACGGTCGATACTCCGTTTGATGGTGGAAAAATTAGTGAGCATACCACCCAGCCAACGGTTGTTAACATAGTACTGGTCAGCCCGGATAGCTTCTTCCATGATGGAATCCTGAGCTTGCTTCTTGGTCCCTACGAACAGAATTTTGTCGCCATTCTCGGTAACGTCGCGGATAAAACTGTAAGCACTTCTGAAATAACGCACAGTTTTCTGCAGGTCAATGATATAGATCCCATTGCGAGCCCCGAAAATATAAGGCTTCATTTTGGGGTTCCAACGACGGGTCTGGTGGCCGAAATGTACGCCGGCCTCCAACAACTGCTTCATGGTAATCTGAGACATCTACGAACTCCTTATCGGTTAGGTTTTGCCGCCGCCTCCGTCATCCCCTGCAACCGACCCGACACTATGTCAGGCACCCGGTCCGGGTCAGAAAGCGTGTGTATTGAACAGCTCATCCATATAACATGCGACCCCACTCAAAGCAAGGGCTTTTTCGCTACGAACAACGTTTACAAGCCCTTTATGACTGTACTACTATACGTGATTATGCTTGGAACTCAAATCAACCGCTATATCCTCAGGGAAATCCTCTCGCCCACCCTGCTCTGCATCGTGATCTTCACCATGGTCATGGTGCTGGGACGGGCAACCAAGCTGGTCGACCTGATTATCAATAAAGGGGTTGCTCTGTCGGACATCCTGGTTCTGCTGGCAACCTTAGTACCAACGTTCTTCTCTATATCACTGCCACTCGCCTTTCTTATGGGCATCATGATCGGTTTGGGACGCATGTCCGCCGACAGTGAAATTGTGGCGCTCAAATCGGCAGGTATCGGCCTGACAAGCATCTCTATCCCGGTCTTTGCCCTGGCGCTTGTCTTTGTCTTGCTCACCGGTGCAACCAACATCTGGATCAAGCCCTGGGGTTATCGTGCTTTTGCAACCAAGAGCTTTGAAATTGTGCGACAAAAAGCAGCCCTCGGTTTCCAACCGCGCGTGTTTATGAGCCAGTTCAATGATCTGGTCCTCTACGCGAATGAAATTGACGACCGTTCAAATCAGATGCATGGACTGTTTATTGTTGAGAAGAAGCCGGAATCAACGTCCTGGGTCTTTGCAGACAGCGGCAATATTCTGACAGACGATATATCAGAAACCGTAACGATCCGCCTGCATGATGGTGTCATCCACCGCCAGCAGACCAAATCCGCCGACAACTACCAGTTGATTCACTTTAGCAATTACGATGTACAGCCAAAGATATCGGCAATGGACAGTCTGCAAGCACGAAGACAATCCAAACCCAAAGAGATGCCTATCGGCAAACTCTGGAGCGAGCTTTCAAGCAAAGCGGAGCCTGCAAGGGTTCAGGAACTGCAGGCGGAGCTCCATTTGCGGTTGACCTCACCGCTGGCGCCACTGCTTTTTGTTTTATTCGGGCTGCCTTTCAGCATGCAAAGCCAGCGTTCAGGTCGCAGCGGCGGTTTTGTCGTGGGTCTGATTATTTTTCTTGGCTACTATTTCATGCTCTCGATGGCTCTGACTCTAACCAAGGATGCTGCAACCCCACCCTGGCTGACCTTCTGGGTCTCCCATCTACTGCTGGCAGGTTTAGGGATTTTCTTCCTCCGTCAGTCTGCGTTGGAGCAACCAAACCTTCTGGTCTTCTGGTTTGATCAGTCACTGCTCACTCTGCAGAAACGAGCTCGCAAGCATGTCGACTCTTGACCGCTATATCTTAAATACTTTTGCCAGGAACCTGGCTCTGGTGCTGCTGATTCTGGTCTCGCTCTACAGCCTGGTTGAGTTTGTGGAAAATGTCGATGATTTTATAGAGCATCAGGCCGAGTTGAAGTACTACCTGCTCTATCCACTGCTTCACTTTCCGGTCATCATCGCCAATACCTTGCCGATGGCCGTACTGCTTGCAACATTTGCGACGATCGGCGGGTTCTCCAGGTCAAATCAGCTGACCGCCATGCTCTGTGGTGGCATCAGTCTCAGCCGAATCAGCCGTCCGCTCTTTCTGGGCAGCCTGACACTGGTCTTACTCCTGATTTTTGCCAACCTCTGGTTGATTCCCTGGTCGTCGCGCGAATCGAATTATATCAAGCGCACCGAAATCACTGGTCAGCCTTCGCAGGAAGCCTCCAGTGAAGACCTCTATTTCCGTAACGGCAACCGAATTGTCAGTATCAACCATGCCTTCCCGGCAAGGAGTGTTGTTCTTGGTATAACCATAGTGGAGTTCAATGACGCATTCATGCCGGTCAAGCGCATCCAGGCAGAGAAAGCAGAACATGAGAACAATGGCCAGTGGCAACTCAAGAATGCTGTCATCTGGAACTTTATCCCCGAGACCAGGGCGGTTGCATCTTTTGAACGGCAAACAGAGTTGCTGATCGATCTCAAGCGGCAGCCGGAGGAGATGCTGCAACTCTGGGACCGACCGGAAGATCTGACTGTCGGTGAGCTGCTTCATTTAACGGAAAAGCTGCAAAACGAGGGATACAATCCGAAAGCGTATCAGGTGGAAATGCACATGCGTTTTGCCCGAACTGCCGTGCCGGTCATCATGGTTTTGGTCGGTATTCCGTTCGCGCTGCAACGCGGCCGCAACGCCGGCTTCTCTCTGGGCATTGTCATCAGCCTGATTATCTTTGTCGTCTACTTTATCCTTTACGCGGT
>JAVVDT010000004.1:5000-43648 GCA_032250875.1 Desulfuromonadales bacterium
TATCGTGTTGCCAGGAGACATGATCACAAGGCGCTCAATCAGATTCTTTAGCTCTCTGACATTGCCTGGCCAGGAGTAGCTCCTGATGGCTTCCATCGCACCGTCATCAAGTGACTTGGTTTCTCGACTTTCCTTGCTGCAGAAGTACTCCAGGAAATGATTTGCGAGCTCCGGTATATCTGTTTGTCTTTCGCGCAGCGGGGGGACATAGAAGGGAATGACGTTGAGTCGGTAATAAAGGTCTTCCCGAAAGTTCCCTTCAGCGATTTCTTTTTCCAGGTCCTTGTTTGTTGCGGCAATGACGCGAACGTCTACCTCAATGGTTTTGTTACCACCAACCCGCTCAAATTTATGTTCTTGAAGGATGCGCAGCACCTTGGCCTGGGTTTTCAGGCTCATGTCGCCGATTTCATCCAGGAACAGGGTTCCCTGGTGAGCCTGGTCAAATTTACCACGTCGCTGAGCTGTCGCTCCGGTAAATGACCCTTTCTCGTGACCAAAGAGTTCCGATTCAATCAACTCCTCAGGGATCGCTGCGCAATTCACCTCGACAAAGGGTTTGCCCTTTCTATGAGAGTTGTAGTGGATTGCCCTGGCTACGAGCTCTTTGCCCGTACCATTCTCTCCACTGATAAGAATCCAGCCCGATGTGGGAGCTGCAACCCTGATCTGGTTTTTCAACTCCCTGATCACCGTGCTGTTGCCGATCATTTCATGCTCTTTGCCGATTTGTGCCTTCAGCTCACGGTTTTCCTCGACCAGTTGACCTACTTTGACGGCATTTTGGATACATAGCAGTACTTTTTCCAGGGATAGCGGTTTCTCAATAAAATCGTATGCACCGAGCTTGGTGGCTTTCACAGCAGTTTCAATGGTCCCGTGGCCACTCATCATGACGACAAGTTGGTCAGGGTAAATGTCACGGATCTTGGTTAAGGTCTCCATGCCGTCCATGCCGGGCATCCAGATGTCGAGCAGGATGAGGTCGGGCTTGTCTTCACTGACTTTGTCGATAGCCGCTTCGCCACTTTCAACCGAGACAGGAGAGAAGCCTTCATCCTGCAAGATTCCGGTAAGGCTCTCACGAATACTTTTTTCATCATCTACGATTAGAATCGATTGCATGTTTCCTCATTATGCGGGACAGCTAAGCTTGTTCCGTATCGGATGCAATTGGCAACTCAACAATGAAATGAGTCCCCTTGGGTTCGTTGTCACGGACGCGAATGTAGCCATTATGGTCGGAAATGATTGTCGAGACAATAGCCAGTCCTAATCCGGTGCCGGACTTCTTGGTAGAGAAGTAGGGTTCAAAGAGCCGCGGCTTATCTTCGGCAGGAATGCCGCAGCCGTTGTCACTGATTTTAAGGGTAGCGATCTCCAGGTCTTTGTTGAATGAAGTTTCAATCCCAATCTGGCCATTGCCGTTCACCGCAGCAACCGCGTTGTCGAGTAAATTGATAATGACTCGCTTGATCTGTTCCCTGTCAAGGCTGAAGGTTGGCAAACTGGTGTCAATGTTCAACTTGAATTCAATATCCTTATGCCCTTCCTGAAAAAGAACCAGTGATTCGTTAAGGACATCGTTCAGGTTGTTTGGCGTCGGGTTGCTCGCCGGCATGCGGGCAAAGCTGGAAAATTCGTTGACCAGGTTTTTTAAGTCGTCGACCTGCTTGATGATCATGGCAGTACACTCTTCGAAGACTGAGTCATCTGCATCGAACCGGTCAAGGTAGCGGCGCCTTAGACGTTGCGCCGAAAGTTGGATTGGCGTCAGTGGGTTCTTGATCTCGTGCGCGATCCTTCGTGCAACCTCACGCCAGGCCGCCATGCGTTGTGCTTTGAGTAACTGGGTCAAGTCGTCAAAGACGACAACCGTACCCATGAACTCATTTTTTTCATCTTTCAAAGTGGTGACGTTGACCAGTAATACGACCTTGGTGTCACCCTGGGCGAGAGATATCTGTTTTCGAATGGAGTCTTTGCCGGAACCGATGAGCTCTTTGAGGATCCCCTTGATCATCGGCAGATAGTCGGGGGTGACAATGTCCCTGAAATTCCGGCCGATAATATTCTTAGTTTTCAGGCCAAGAAGTTTTTCGGCAGACTTGTTGATCGTTGTAACATCGCCCCGGCTGTCGATAGAGATGACTCCCGCCGTTACGTTGGCGAGGACAATCTCCATATAGCGGCGGCGCTGTTCCAGTTCGAGGTTTGATGCCTGCAACTCACGATTGGCGCGTCGAATAGTTTTCTGGCTTTTGCGCAAGTCGGCGGTCATGGTGTTAAAGGCTTCAACCAGAGAACCGACTTCGTCGTCACTGTAGCTGTCCAGGGTTACGTTTAAATCTCCTGATGCAACACGGTTGGTTGCAACTGCCAGGTCGTGAATCGGTTCGGTGATCCCACGGGCCAGGTAAAAACCGGCCCAGGTCGCCAGGAAAATTATGACCAGGGCAATCAGTAAAAGGAAAAGGACATACCCTTTCTGGATTTTTCCTTTCAGGAGTTTTGTGCTTTTGTATTGGTCGAAAGAGGTGCTGATCTCCTTCATCTTGTTGACCAGTGAATAAGGGACATAATAATTGACGACCACGACTCCGACAACATCGTCGGGGTTCCAGTTGGAGTAGACCGGGACAACACCTCGAATCAGGTCAGCCCTGCCAATTGGGCTGATGCGGGTAAAGCGGCTGCCCTGCAATGCTTCACGTATGCTGTCAGAGTCTGGGTCTGTAAACTCTGCTGCCGGAACCTGGGGGTTGACAGCCCTGACCAGTTCTTCGAGTGTTGCCGAAAATACTTCCACGATACCAAGATTATATTCGCGTTGCTTCTTGTGGATCAGTTCTTCCAAAACGGCCAGATTGTCTTCATTTAAAAGCTTTTCGTCCTTGATAACCTGTGAGATCTGTTCCGCGTAGTAGAGCGCATTGCTGGCCGAGTTCTTGTAGTAGGTTTGCGCAACTTCAAGAGATTCCTTGAGAGATTCCTCGATCTGGCTGTTAAACCAGTTTTCTATCGAGTTGGTTATGAATCCTGCAGAAACAAAGAAGAGCAGCATGGTTGGAATCAGTGAGAGTGCAATAAACGCCAGAACCAGTTTGCTGCGCAGTTTTGCCCCAGGAATGCCGCGTTTCCGTTCAAGGAGAAGCTTGAAGATGTTACGCAGAACCAGGAACAGGCAAAGGATGATCAGCAGGATGTTCAGGTTGATCAGGGCAAGGACCAGGATGTTGCCGGAAAGGGGGATTTCTGCTGTCAGGTCGAACAGTTGCCCCTGGTAGCGCAAAGAAATAGCGACCAAACCGATGATAAACGCCGCAAGTAACCATTCCCGGCGGCGCTTGAGCGTTTCGGTTTTCGGAATATTTGATGATTTGGCTGGTTTCTGTTGTTTTGACATGGGCAAGTCACTGTTGCGCAATTTTAGGCGTAAAGGGGCTTAATTTGCAAGTCACAACTGTTCTTTGATGTCAGGCAGTTAAGCTGTTTTGAAAGCGGAGGGCTCTTGCACTTCGTTATCTTTGTCGCGTCATAACTGGGCCCGCAGCCGTTGCAATAAAAAAGGCAGCTCCAAAGAGCTGCCTTTTATTGTGTTGATTGTGTTTGTGCTAGGCTTTTGAAAACGCCAAATCAGTGGCAAACTTTTGCGGTGCCATTTGCAGTGCGGCTTCAAGGTCATCCTCGCTGAATTCCAGAAGTTGCCAACTCTCGGGAGTATCAAGAAGTTTTTGAACCAGTTGGTGGTTGACGTCGTGACCTGCTTTGAATGCACGTACATGGCCAAGGATTGGATAGCCGATCAGGCTTAAATCGCCGATGGCATCAAGTATCTTATGTCTTACGAATTCATCTTGAAAGCGTAAACCTTCCGGGTTCAGGATGCGCTCGTCATCTACCACAATGGCGTTTTCCAGCGAGCCGCCACGGGCCAATCCTGCCGATTTAAGCATTTCGACATCTTTCAGAAAGCCGAAGGTGCGTGCCGGCGCCAGATCTCTACGGAAGCTGGACGTCGTGATCTTAACCGAACGCTGCTGAAGCGCTATGCACGGATGCTGGAACGCAATATCAAACGTAATGCGGAAAAAGCGCGATGGGATGATGCTGACTCGCTTTTCGCCATCGATTACCGAAACAGGCTTGCGCACAGCAAGGAATTTACGGCTTTGTGCAAGGCGGCTCAGTCCGGCTTCTTCGAGAACGGAGGCAAAAGGCGCTGCACTACCATCCATGATGGGAACTTCCGGGCCGTCAATATCAATATGCAAGTTGTCGACGCCGTAGGCGGCAAGCGCGGCGAGCAGGTGCTCAACAGTTGAAACCCGTACATCACCTTTGCCAATGACTGTTGCCATACGGGTGTCTACGACGTTGGCTGATGTCGCCTCAATAGAGACGGTGCGCTCTTCTGTCTTGCGATGGAATACGATGCCGACGCCTGCGTCCGCTGGGCGCAGTGTCATATTGATACGCTGGCCGGTGTGTAGACCTATGCCGGAAACTGCAGTGGGTCGGGCAATCGTTGTTTGGCAGATCATAGTCAGTGGTGCTTTCCTGAAGAAGTCGATCGTTTTGCAACCTATAGACTATGCAATTGTCTTGCCAAGCTCAAAAAGCATTATAAGTGACCGTAATTACGTGAAATAGAAAGATCGCTGGGTGTTTTTTGTAATGATTCTGAGCTGTAATTGCAACGGGTGTGTATAAGTTGCCACACCGGTTAGAGCCGGCCCGAGCGCAGGATCCCCACCGCCAGCCAGAGGCCGAGCAGGCCGGCAATCGAATATCCTAATAAACCAAGCAAGGGAAATCCGAAAACCATTGGCCCCTTGTCGATTTGCATCACCAGGGAGGAGCCAACAATGAGTGAGCCGATGACCAAGGCAAATGAGACCCTGTTGCTGGACCGGTCAAGGTCAGTAACCAATTTTTCCAGGCCGCGGTGCTCCAGGTCAATTTTGAACTGGTTGCGGTTGAGGCGGTTAAGAAATTCCTTGATGTCATGCGGCAAGTTCTTGGCCAGAGCCGTATAGTCCTGGGCGATTTTGCTAGCCCGCATCGTCATATTCTTCGGGCTGAAACGCTCAATGATCAATTTATTCACGTAGGGACGCATGTGGGCAATCATGTTGAATTCCGGATCCAGTTGGCGTCCCACTCCCTCCATGATGACAAGAGCTTTGGCGAGCATCATATAATCCGGAGGGTAGTGAATCTGATGGTGGGTGAGAATTTCAATGAATTCCGAAAATAGTCTGCCGATCTTAATGTCTTGAAGAACCAGGTCGTAATAGTCTTCAATGAAGTCGTTCAGGTCTCGCTTGAGGTTTTTAAGATCGGCCGTGTCGGTCAATTCTCCCGAATAGAGTAAGTGGGAAATGATACGATCAACATCTTTTTCGAGTAAGGCCTGCAAAAGGTCGAGTAGTTGGTCTTTAAGATCCTGGCCAAGGCGACCGATCATGCCGTAATCAAGCATGCATATAACCTGGTCCGGCAGGACGAAGATATTGCCCGGGTGGGGGTCTGCATGGAAAAGACCATACTCCAGGACCTGCTTGAGGAAGGCATCTGCTCCGCGTCGGGCAATTTCCTTCAAGTCATAGCCTTCGGCCTTGAGTTCATCCAGTTTTGAGATTTTTATGCCGGGGACGTACTCCAAGGTCAGGACGATCTCACCGGAATAATCCCAGTAGATTTTAGGAATGTAAACAGTGGGGTTGTCGGCGAAATTGACCGCGAAGCGGTCGACGGTTCGGCCTTCGCGGGTGAAATTCATTTCCCGCAGGATGCTGCGGCGGAACTCCTTGACGAGCCCTATCGGGTCGTAGAGGGCGATTGCCGGGACATGCTGTTCGATCAGGTAGGCCAGCCCCATCAGGACGTCAATGTCGGTTTCAACGATTTTCGTGATGCCCGGTCGTCGGACTTTGAATACAACCTCTTCGCCACTTTTCAACTTGCCGCGATGAACCTGCGCAATGCTTGCGGCAGCTAGCGGTTGCTCCGAAAACTCGGCAAAAAGCTCATCGGCAGGATAGCCAAGCTCGCGCTGGATTTGTTCTTTAACCTTTTCGACTGAAACTGCGGGAACCTTGTCCTGTAATTTGCTGAATTCCTGGATATATTCCTGTCCGAGAACATCTGGTCGGGTTGAAAGCAGTTGCCCGAGTTTGATGAAGGTTGGCCCGAGTTCCTCCATGGCCAAACGTAAGCGCTGTGGCTGGCTGTAACGCTCCAGTTCTTTCGGCATCCGATCGCGGGTGACGATCCGCTTGCCAAGCTCAAGGTAGTAGTCGATATTCAATTGCTCGACAAAATGGCCGAACCCGTACTTGATCAGAACCCCCAGGATAGTGCGGTAGCGACGGATTGTGCGTATATTTCGATTGACGCGGAGAATAGGCAGCATAGCTGGGCTTGGGTCAACTTTCGTTGATCTCCTTTATTTTTCTTTCCAGGGAGGCAACCTTTTTCTTTAACTTGTCAAAGTCCTCTTTCGTCACAGCGCCCATGCGTTCAATGTGTTGTTTGACCTCATCACGTGCCTGTTCCTGCATTTTTTTCTGGTTCTCGGCTGCAGCATCCTGAATCTTCTGTAGAAAAGCCTTGCCCTCCTCCTCGCTGATATTGAGTTGTTGCCGCAGTTCCTTCACCAGTTCTTCGGCTTTTTTCTGAGTGAGTGTCATTGCTCCAACAGCAGTGAGCATGGTTTTTTCCAGCAGTTCAATCATGGTAGCCTCCTTGTCCGTATTTGTTGAGTGAAATGAAATACTTATATCAATATGTTAGCAGAGCAAAGGGGGCTTTCAAGCGTTTTGCAAAAGATAATGAATGTCAGGCAGGGCTGCTTTGGCTGAAGATTCTCCTGCTGCGATGATTTCAGCGGCCCGGTTGAATTCAAGCAGCGTCACACCATCAAGCTGTGGCCTGATGATCAAATCGTGCGGGTTTTGATGGAGATGTAAGTCGTTGATGACATTCTCCATGATGGCCACACTTTGTGCGCAAACTCTGAATATGTTTGGTGTTTTACGATTGTTGGCCATTTCGTTGTCAGCTTCTTGCCCAAGAGCCGAACGAAATGCCTGTTCAATGCGTCTTGGGCTGAAGAAATCGCGCCATCGGCTGACAGCCTCGGAACTGCCATGCGTCGCCGGCAAAAAAGTTTCCGGAGTCTGTTTGGCTATTTTGGGAATTGTGCAGACGCCGATAATTTTATCTGCGCCTAGATGGCGAGCAACATCGGTGGGAATCGGTTTGCATAGTCCACCGTCAACAAGGAAACGCTGACCAAAGCGAACCGGCGAGAAAATTCCGGGGAAGGCGAGGCTGGCTCTGAGCGCTTCTAATAGATCTCCCTGTTTGATGATGATTGCTTCACCTGTATTTATGTCCGTTGCCGTTACGGCGAAAGGATGGTGAAGGTCGTCGAAGTCACGGACCGGAAGCAACTGCGCCATGAAGGCAACCAGCTTGTTGCTGTCAGTCAACCCGGAGGTTGGCAAGACCGGATCTAGCAGTTTGGCCATTTTTATCCAGTCGATTTCCAGTGCCGCTCTTTCCATTTCGGCTACGGGCACACCGGCAGCGTACATGGCGCCGATGAATGCCCCCATGGAAGTTCCTGTAATGATGTCAATTGGGATTTCGGCGTCCTCGAGAACTTTGAGCACGCCAATATGGGCAAGGCCTCTGGCTGCACCGCTACCAAGAGCCAGACCGAGTCTTGTCCTAGATGCAGTGGGATGCATACGCCCTCCAGAGGTTGTTTTTGCTCAAGATTATCGCTTAATAAACCAGATGAAAAGGGAAATCAATGTTGATACTAAAAGACACGTGCCGAGAGGGAAGAATAGAGTGAAATGGTCTCGTTCAATACGGATGTCACCAGGCAGTCTGCCAATCAAGTTGAACTTTCCACCAAGAGTCATGTAAAGGCCAACGCCTGCAATCAGCAGTCCGGCCACAATCAGTAGTTTGCCGAGGTTGTGTTCCATCAGTTGTTACGGCTGGGATGGTAGCGGTCCTTCTCCGAGTAAATGCAGCCACAATACTGCTGCCGGTAAAGTCCCATGGCCTTTGATTCCTTGATGCCTTCCTGCCAGCCAGTCCGGAAATCATCATAAAGGAAATCGATCTTGTAGTAATTCCCTAACTCTTCGCCGAACTTGCGGATCAGCTCATGGTTCTGATAGCGGGAATAAAGCAAGCTGGTGGTGAACGCATCGTATCCAGAGGTGGCGGCGTGTTCCGCAGCTTGTTTCAGGCGGGATTGATAACAATATGCGCAGCGGTTTGCCGGTTCGGAAGCAACTTGTGCCAGGAAATCTTCGAGAAGATATTCGTCCTTGTAAAACACTTGAAGATTTTTTGCCTGCGCAAATTCTTCAACGGCCTCAAGGCGGCGGCGGTATTCCTGGTAAGGATGAATATTGTGGTTGAAAAAGTAGCCGTCAACGTCATGGCCTGATTCACGAAGCATGCGAAGCGGATAAATTGCGCAGTTGCCACAACAGATATGTAATAGAACGTTCATAGCTAAACCCGGACTGAGCTTTGTAAATCTACATTGATCAACTTTGTAATCATAATACAGCTTGGAAAAAATGGCCAGTTATCTAACCGTTGATAATAGCCCTTGCGGCTAGATCAACTTGTCCGGTGGCAGACCTTGTTGTCTCCATATGGTTTTTGCCAGTTTGATGGCGGCCATACGGTGTGGTTCGACTCGACGACACTCACGGGTCAGCTTATCCCAGAGTCTGTTTAGGTCTGATCGATATTTGAAAAGAATATGCTCCAGCGTTGTAGGGTCCTGCGGTAGATCCACATAGCTTTCGCCTGACCATGAGGCAAGGATCAAAGAATCGGCAAGGGGCTTCCCTGAGACTTCAATGGTTAGCTTACCGTCTAGCGTGCGTAGTGATATCCGGTCAAAAAATTCTTCAACAAATTCAAGCGGCCCTTGCAGCGGATGTGTCTCCATTGCCGGCCGGTAAATGTCCATCAGGTAATGTTCAGGGAAGCGGGGGGTGCCGTCCAGAAAAACCTTGTTGATAATTTCCTGTGCAGAAGTTTGGTGCCTGCGACGAGTCTTTGGCCGTTTCGACGTTGCTCGCACTGCTTGATCCGGAAGTATTGGCAGATCACCATAGATGCTGACTAACTCTCTCTCCAGAGTTTCTTCTTCAGGCAATTGCCCTCGTTCGTGTTTCCCGGCCAAACTCAGATCACCCAGCGACAGTTCATCGGGGAATGGGACACCGTAAGCAGCGACAGCTTTGTTGACATCTTCCGGGTCTGGCAGTTCCGCGTGATGACTGCAGAGATCCCAGAGGTATTTGCCAAGTGACGTTTGCAGGAATAGGTAGGCGCCCCATTGGGCTGTGTCAGTCCATTGTTCGTCAGCCTGTAAGAAGTTGTGCTCCTTGATGAACCTGATTACTTCGAGGTCTGCTGTTAACCAGAAGTTCACCGATCCTGGCTGCATAGGCAGATCTTCTCGTGATAATTCCATTAAAGAGTCTTTGCGATGTATCTTTACCGTTGCCGAAGGCGTTGTCGTTTGGCTCAGACGGAGGACATGTCGCATTTCACTGTCAGACAATATGTCAGTAATCTGATAGCCCTCAAGGAGCGCCGACCAGAAAACCGTGACCCCGGATGCCATGTGCCAGCTTTCAGGCAGCATCAGGGTGAGTTTCTCCGTGGCGGTCCCTGCAAGATAAAGAGCATCCCAAAGCCAGACCGGTGCCCGATTCGATAATTCAAAGCGCCTGTTAGGCCAGGCCTTGCGCAACAGGAGCAGGCGCTCTTTACGCTCATGACGATCTGCCGGCGTAGTTTCATTCAGAACGGCGACGGTATCTGTAAACTTGCGATTTACAGGAATTGCCTGCAGGTTTTCTTCGAGAACAAGGTCGGTGTCTGTCTTTAACAATGATTTCAGTGCCCATCCACAAAGATAGGCGCGCGGCGCGATCAGTGAACAATGATTTGTGCATTTTGGCTGGGTATTGACCCAGAGGGTTCTTTCGCCTGTTGACCAGGGAAGCTCAGGCTGTGACAGGCCGTATCGGTGGGCGACTTCAGACAGCAACAGCTCAATCAATGTGACCGCCTGCTCAATATCTTTTGGCCAGTTAAGCTGGTTCAGCCTGCCGGCAAGATGGTGGAGTCGTATTGCGTCAGGCTCAGCAAGGGGAGGTTCATCTGCCATTATTTTAAGCTTGTCGATGGACTCTTTGCCGTCAGGGAAATCTGCCAAAGCATAATGGATTGCCTGTTCCAGTTTTTCCGGCTGCAATCCCGGCGGCAGGCGTTTTTGCCATAGCAGGAAAATGATGCGCCACAGACTGAGCCAGGCTTTCTCAACCGGCGCCAGCTTGACCCACTCGTCTGCAGCGGCATGTCCTGCGGTAAGACGAGCGCTTGTTGTCAGCCCGGGAGCCAGTTCCTGGAGGTTCCTCAGACACAGGTTCACATAGTAGTAGTTGCTGAATTCAGCAGAAGGTTGTGAACAGGTTATCGAAAGGATTTTCAGTTGCTCAAGCAGCTGCTCCAGGGTCCATTCGAAGTCTTCAGATTGGATACGGCTCGCCGGAGGCAGCGCATAACGATGAATGACTTCGACTCCGTTAGGGGTGGTTTTCCAGATGGTGACATCTTGGGCGGCCCATATCGTAAAGTGGCCCAATCCCAGGGCTTTGGCCATTAGGGATGCTTCGGCGATGACCTGGTCGTTAACAGCGACTGGCAAGAGAATCATGCTGCCTGTCAGCTGGCTGTCACGGTTGATCCAAAGCACCAGGTCCGGGGTGAGGCGTCCATGCTCGGTAAGAATCCGCGGACAAATTTCCAGACGCTGGAACGGCAGCCGCTGCTTGACCATTTGCCGTTCAATCCAGGCGGCAAGCTGTTGGCGAAATTGTTGCAGATAACTTGTATCCATTGATAAATTATGGGGAGTTGAAATAACAAAGGGCCGTCACCATGACGGCCCTCGGGGTGTGTCAGCAGGGCAAGTTGCTTGAATCACCCCCCAGACTTCAAACTAGCATAAGATTTCCCGTGGTGACAGAGAAAATCAAAGATGCAAAGAAAAATTACCTGAACAGTGGCCCAGTCTCTGTTGCCGTCCCTGGAATCCGCCCGAGATGGGAGTATGCCTGATGTGTGGCGACCCGTCCCCGGGGGGTGCGATTAATGAACCCCTGCTGGAGAAGGAAAGGCTCAATGACATCCTCGATGGTGTCTTTCTCTTCTCCTATGGCAGCCGCCAAAGTGTCGAGACCAACCGGGCCGCCACTGAATTTGTCGATAATCGTTTCAAGCAGCAGCCTGTCCATCTGGTCAAAACCCTGCTGGTCCACTTCCAGGCGAACCAGGGCCTGATCGGCCATCGGTTTGTCGATGGTGCCATCTCCGTCGACTTCTGCAAAATCACGGACCCGCCGCAACAGCCGATTGGCAATCCTTGGTGTGCCCCGACTGCGGCGAGAGATTTCAGCGGCCCCCTCTGCGTTTATGGAAACACCAAGGATTCCCGCACTCCGAGTGACAATCGTAGCCAGTTCAGCATGGGTATAGAACTCGAGGCGGCTCAAAACGCCGAAACGATCCCGCAATGGTGAAGAAAGTAGGCCGGCCCTGGTGGTCGCCCCGACCAGGGTGAAGCGAGGGATGTCCAACTTGATGGTCCTGGCCGAAGGGCCTTGACCGATCATGATGTCAAGCTGGTAGTCTTCCATGGCCGGGTAGAGGATTTCTTCAACAACTGGTGAAAGTCGGTGTATCTCATCAATGAAGAGCACATCGCCAGGCTCCAGGTTGGTGAGTACTGCAGCGAGGTCCCCAGGTTTTTCAATGACCGGCCCGGAGGTGCTTTTGATGTTGACGCCCATCTCCGCAGCGATGATGTTGGCCAACGTGGTTTTCCCCAGACCAGGGGGGCCGTAAAAGAGCACATGGTCCAGAGATTCGCCTCTACTGCGGGCTGCATCAATGAATACCTTGAGGTTCTCCTTGACCTTGCTCTGGCCGATGTACTCTGTCAGCACTCTGGGGCGCAGAGAGACATCAAATGAACCATCATCACCTGTCGTTTGAGCTGTTATCAAGCGCTCTTCGTCCATAGTATTTTATTGAAAGTTAGCGAACCAGAACTTTCAACGCTCCTTTCAGGGCCTCTTCCATGGGGACATCAGGAGCCAGTTCCATGTTTTCAAGAACCTTGCGTGCCTGGTTTTCCTTGTAGCCCAGGTTGACCAGGGCTGAAATCACGTCATTAATCAGGTCTTTTGCTGATGGGGAGCCGGTGGAGCTGGGCTGGCAGCCTGTTGCTGCTGCGACCGGTTCGATCTTGTCTTTCAACTCTAGGACCAATCTCTCGGCCGTTTTTTTGCCGATCCCCGGCAGTCCGGAGAGCCGCTTGACATCGCTTGTGACGATGGCGTTTTTCAGCTCAGCGACAGGGCTGTGCGAGAGAATGTTGACAGCCAGTTTGGGGCCGATGCCGGAGATGCCGATCAAGGTTACGAACAGCTCTTTTTCCTCAAGGGTTAGAAAACCATAGAGCAATAGGGCGTCTTCTCGAACGTGGGTGTGGGTATAAAGGCTGATTTCACCTGTCTCTGGAAGGGAATAGAAGGTTGACAGGGGAATAAAGAGACGATAGCCGACGCCACTGACATCAATAATGACATGGTCGATAGACTTGTAAGCCAAGGTGCCACGAAGCAGGGCAATCATGATGTCAATAATCCGTATGCTGAAATTGATGTTTGAGAAGCACGCATGTTCAGCTCCTTGACTGACTGACAGCCTTTTGCATTGTCCGGCTGTTGGCATGGCAGATAGCCACTGCCAGAGCATCCGCAGCGTCTTCCTGGGCGATTTCAGGCAAGTTCAATAATGCTTTGACCATGTGTTGAACCTGCTGTTTGGCCGCATGGCCATATCCGACGACGGCACTTTTTACCTGAAGGGCAGAGTACTCATGCACTTCTATGCCAAGATTAACCGCTGCAATGACCGCTGTGCCGCGGGCGTGCCCCAACGTCAGGGCGGCACGCGGGTTCTTGGCCAAGAAAACCTGCTCTACGCTAACGTTGTCCGGGGTAAACGCCGTCAGGACTTTTGTAAGGCCATCGTAGATGGTTTTCAGTCTCAGCGGCAGCGGATCGCTGCTGCGTGTTTTGATGATGCCGTTATCAACGTGGCGCAGACGATTCCCTTCGACATCAATAATGCCATAGCCGGTGATATTTGTGCCTGGGTCAATGCCGAGAATTCTCATAAATGCCTGTGGCGAGTAGCCGTTGCAAAGTTCTGCAACCCAAGCGCGCGTCAGTGCCGTGCTGTTACATTATCTTGGCGAGTTCTTCTTCCGAGATGTCAAAGTTTGCGTAAACGTTCTGGACGTCATCATTGTCCTCGAGAGCGTCCATCAACTTCAGCATGGTTTCGGCCTGCTTGGCTTCGAGTTGGACCTGGTTTTGCGGGATCATCGAAACCTCTGCCGTTTCCCATTGCAGTCCTGCTTCGGCCATGGCATCGCGGACTTCGATGAAATCGCCCGGCTCCGTAAACACTTCGTAGGCATCGCCTTCATCCTTGACGTCTTCTGCGCCGGCCTCCAGGGCAGCTTCAAAAAGCTGCTCAAAATCGTTTTCGGTTGAGAATGAGATGAGCCCCTTGCGATCGAAAAGAAATGCCACGGAGCCGCTGACACCGAGGTTGCCGCCGTATTTACTGAAGATGTGACGGACATCGGCAACTGTGCGGGTACGATTGTCAGTCAGAAATTCGACGATCAAGGCGACTCCGCCAGGGCCGTAACCCTCAAAGAGCCCTTCCTCGTAATTAACACCATCCAGGTCCCCTGTGCCCTTCTTGATGGCGCGGTCAACATTGTCTTTCGGCATGTTGGCCTGTTTGGCCTTGTCAATTGCCGTGCGCAGTCTCGGGTTGGCCTCGGGGTCTCCTCCGCCGATGCGTGCTGCTACGGTCAACTCTTTGATGATTTTGGTGAAAATCTTGCCGCGCTTGGCGTCCTGGGCGCCCTTGCGGTGCTTGATATTGGCCCATTTACTGTGTCCGGCCATAGTGGTTCTCCTTGGTAGTTGTGTTCTGGAATGCGCCTAATCCTAGCACACTGGCTTGGAGCAGAACAAGCATGTGTAGCGGGATATTGCTGGCCAGTAAGGAAATAAAGAAGCCGACCAAAATCTGGCCGGCTTCAAAAAAAATGATGTGTTTGGTTTTAGTGCTCGATGGGGTTGGTGCGATATTCTACGATCTTGATGTTGTTCTTGACCTCGCTAACCCCTTCTGCGTTACGGGCTTGTTTCTCTGCGGCCTTTTTCTCCTCCTTAGAATGCACTTGCCCTGAAAGGGTGATGACGCCATTCTTGACTTCAATTTCGAGCAGGTACGGATCTACGTTGTCCGTGGAGAGAATTGCAATCTCGACGCGCTTGCGCAGAATCAGCTGTGCAAGGATCTTCTTGCTGTCGGCCTTGATCCCTTCCAGGTTGTCATCTTTGACACAGTCGCAGATGACCTGAACGGCCATGTCTTCAGAGAGGCGCTGGGTGTTGATTGTCAGGTCGTAGTGAACGCTGTCTTCCCAGTCACGGTCAAAGTAATACTTGATGAAGCCGGCCCTTTGCTGGTCGCTTTTGCGTACCAGGTAGCGGGCGCGGTCAGGGTCCAGCCATTCTCTTTCCGCCCAGCGCTCAACACGGTCTTCGAAAGGAGCAATGATCCGGGTGCGCAAGACGCTGCTGACCTCCTTGAGAAGGTCCTGCCCGCCACGACCGTAAATGACCACATTGCCTTTCAGGGCGGCTTCGAGGATGATCAGCTCAATCAGATGAAGATCCAGAAACTGCTTGGAATCGAGGGTGTCGACAAAGTGGGGGGGCTTTTCATCTGCTTGCTCAACGGCTTCTGCAGAGAGGCCATATGCTTTGGCTTTCTCCATGATGGTTTCGCCGTCGATCAGTTCGTAACCCAACTTCTCGGCAACCTTGTGGGCAATCGGAATGCCTCCACTGCCCATTTCTCTGGAAATTGTAATTATTGCCATAAGTCAACCTCAGCTGATGTTTGAAAACAGAAGCAATACTATCAACTTGTCATGAGTCTGACAAGTCCAAAGCCGTTTCTTGCCCCGGTCAGTATTTCGGTTTGAAGTCAAAAGTGTGTCTGGTTTCGATAAACCTTATAGTCCTGGTTCTGGATCGCATGACAATAGAGTGTGTCTCGGCGCCACCGGAGTAGTAGCGGATGCCTCGCAAGAGATCGCCGCTGGTGACTCCCGTCGCAGCAAAGACAACATCGCCGTTTGCCATTTCGTCGCATTGGTAGACTTTTTCGAAATCCTGGATGCCCATGTTGGTAGCACGATCACGTTCTTCGTTGCTCATGAAAACCAGGCGTCCCTGCATATCGCCGCCCATGCATTTCAGTGCCGCTGCCGCCAGAACGCCCTCCGGGGCGCCACCGATGCCGAGCAGCATATCAACTCCGCTGCCTTCCACCGCCGCGGCGATTGCCGGCGCGACATCGCCATCTGTGATCAGGTGGATTCTGGCGCCTGCCTTGCGAATTTCTTCGACGATCTTGTCGTGTCTTGGGCGGTCGAGGATAACAACGGTCAGGTCCTCAATATAGCATTTCTTGGCGTCGGCGACACGTTGCAGGTTGGTGGTCGGAGAGGCGTTGATATCAATCGCGCCTTTGGCAGTCGGGCCTACAGCGATTTTTTCCATGTACATATCGGGTGCATGCAGGAAACCACCTCTCGGTGCCAGGGCGATCGTTGCGATCGAGCCATTGAGCCCTTTCGCGCAGATGTTTGTCCCTTCCAAGGGGTCAACGGCAATATCAACATCCTTGCCGTTGCCTTTGCCCAGCTCTTCTCCAATATAAAGCATCGGCGCTTCATCCATCTCGCCTTCGCCGATAACGACAGTTCCGGAAATCTCGATCGAGTCGAGCGCGCGTCGCATCGCTTCAGTCGCCGCCCCGTCTGCCGCCATTTTGTCGCCTTTGCCGACCCAGCGTCCACATGCGAGAGCTGCGGCTTCTGTTACTCTGACCAGTTCCAGCGCAAGATTGCGGTCCATCCTGTCCTCCTTGAAAGGTTGCTGTCCTGCAGCGGTCGATATGATGACATCTTTCATATGCAAAGACAAATCTTTTTGCGGGTGCAATGATATCGATAGTTGAATATAATGAGAAGACAAGATAAATCTAAAGTGAGGTACGGCTATGAAACGTTTTATAGCTATCTGTATGATTTGCATTTTGGCTGCAGCGCCGGTTTGTGTTGAGGCGGCCGTTGCCCAGAATGTCATGCCGGATGCGGCATATAGCCTGGTCAAGCAACGTGATGATCTGTTTTTGCTTGATGTGCGAACCCTTGGTGAATATCAACAGGCAAGGCTTGATGGCGCCCGTCTGATTCCTATCGATCAACTGGTCAAGCGCTTGGCCGAGTTGCCCCGGAATAGGCCGATACTGGTCTATTGTGCCGTCGGTTCCAGGAGTGCCCAGGTTGTCAACTACCTGGCCCGCCGTGGATACCCTGAACTCTATAACCTCTACGGTGGGATCTACGCCTGGGCACAGAAGGGGTTGCCGGTTCTGCAGGGAGGCCCTTAGGCTTTTTGCGCGCAGTAAAGAGGGTGAGGGTTGTCAAGGGGAAGTGCAGCCGTTTCTTTTCGATGATCTTCCCCCGGAGGTGGGGCTGCCTTGCCATAGCCGTGGCGACCATGCTCTCTGCCGTAGATCAGGGTCAGGATCATTGCTAAGACGAGAAGAATGCCAAGAATGGTCATCAGCAGGTCGAGGCGCATGGACGCTCCTTACACTAAGTGATGGCATTTGCATGGTGAAAGCATAACAGAAATGACCCGTCCTTTCATCTGGGCGCATCGGGGGACATCGGCCCGTGCACCTGAAAATACCATGGCCGCATTCGGCTTGGCGCTTGAACAGGGCGTCGATGGTATCGAACTGGATATTCACCTGTCTCAGGACGGTGTCCCGGTTGTTATCCACGATGAAACCTTGGCGAGGACGACTGACGGAGAAGGTCGTATTGCAGAGGCGTCCTGGTTGGAGCTGCAGCAATTGGATGCCGGACGCTGGTTTTCCAAGGTATATGCCGGTGAGCCGATACCGCCGCTTGAGTCTGTTCTGAAAACATTCGGCGGGTTGGTGCGGCTCAACCTGGAGGTCAAGGATTTCGATGCCGGTATGGCTGTTCTTGATCTGTTGTCGGGCTTCCCTGCTGCCGACGTGGTAGTCTCTTCATTTAACCACGATCTCTTGTCACAGGTTCGTTTGCAGAATGACAAAATCCCGGTAGCCGTGTTGTATGACCAAGGCAACTGGTATAGGGCCTTGGCTCTTGCCGCGCAATTGCGTGCCATCGCTTTCCATCCCCGGGCTACGGCAGTCACACGCCCCATGGTTGCAGCATGCAAACATCTAGGTCTGCCTGTGCATGCCTGGACGGTTGACGATCCTGGACTGGCCAGACGATTGATGCGGGCAGGTGTCACAGGTTTTTTTGCCAATGACCCAAAGGCCCTCAAGAAGGCAATCCCGGAAGAGTTAACTTGAGATTCAGAAGCGGTTAGGTTACACTCCCCGCTTCATTTTGACTGACATTTTGAAGAGATTGTAATGTCCAATTCAGCAGCCCTGAAAGAATCCCTCCGCAAAGACATCGAAAAAAGGGGTGGTATCCCCTTTGCAGACTTCATGGCGCAGTGCCTATACCATCCGGAGTATGGCTATTACATCGTGCCCAGAGACCGTATTGGCAAAGAGGGTGATTTCTTTACCTCGAGCAGCGTCCATGCACTCTTCGGTCGCCTGGTCTCAAGACAATTGGTGCAAATGGCGGATCTCCTTGGTGGCGAAACATTCCAAGTTGTTGAACAGGGTGCGGGGGAAGGCCACCTGGCCCTGGATATTCTCGATGCTCTCGCCGAAGAAGCTCCGCAGCTTTATGAGCGATTGAATTACATAATCGTTGAAGTCAGCCCAGACAACCGTGCCCGCCAGGCCCTTCAGTTAGCTGCTCATGCGGCGCGGGTGACCTGGTGTGATGAAGGCCGTTGGCAGATCGATAGTGGTTGTTTTCTCTCCAATGAGCTGGTCGATGCGTTCCCGGTACATGTTGTTGAAAAACACGATGGTCAAATCAAGGAAGTCTTCGTCGTCAACACCGCAAGTGGTTTTGCTGAAGAACTGCGGCCATCCGCAGATGCCATCAATCGACATATCACCTGGCTCGGCAAGGGCCCCGTGGAGGGCAATCGTGCCGAGGTTAACCTTGTTGCGCCAGTCTGGATGCATGAGGTCGCCAGCCGCATCAACAAGGGTTTTGTCATGACGATTGATTACGGCTACCCGGCTGAAGAGCTTTATGCTCCGCATAGAAGGTCCGGAACCCTGATGTGTTACCACCGTCATCAGGCTGATGAGAACCCCTATGAGTTGGTTGGCGACAAGGACCTGACTGCTCATGTCGACTTTACGGCGTTGCAAAAATCAGGCAGTGAAGCCGGGTTGGAGACGCTATGGTTCGGAGAGCAGTATCGGTTCCTCTTGGGGTTGGGCTTTTTTGAAGAGCTGGTTAAGATGGAGGCCGCCGCTACAGATGAACACGAGGCCCGTGCCCTGCGATTAACTTTGAAGAACCTGATCATGCCCGAAGCCGGCATGGGCGAGACCTTTAAAGTCCTGGTGCAGGGGAAGGACGTCGACAGCCCTCAGTTGTTGTGCAGTCGTCCCGTTTCCGCGATCCCGTTTGTCTAGTTGTCGGAGCTCGCGGAGGTTTTTATTGACCGGGGTGCGCTCGCAAGGTTTTTTGTTACAATAACCGGAGTCGAGTTTACTGAAAGCATACAAATCAGGTATACTTTCTTAACTACATAAACTGATAAGGAGAATAAATCGATGAAAGAACAGGTACAGGAAGTCCTGGAGTTGATTCGTCCTGCGTTGCAGGCTGATGGTGGTGATGTCGAATTGGTCGATGTGACTGATGATGGCATTGTCAGTGTAAGACTGACCGGCGCTTGTGGTTCCTGCCCGATGTCAACCATGACGCTGAAAATGGGAATCGAGCGGACCCTGACGGAGAAACTCCCTCAGGTCAAAGAGGTGGTTCAGGTCTGATCCCTGACTGCCACGGGAGTTTGTCATGATCAAGGTTAAAACCTTTGGCGAACCTTTGCAGCCTTTCAAAGCACAACGTGAACTTGATGAACTGGATGCAAGAGTCAACCGGTTTATCACAGAAAACAGTATCTCCAGAGTCTTGTCGGTAAGTGATTCAACGACCGTGGAAGCAGGTAACACCTGTGGACTGATTCGCGTTCTCGTTTACGAAGATTGAAACGGGACGGGGCGGGAGATAAAAGTCAAGCGGGGTCACTAGTTCAGTGACCCCGCTTTTTATGATTGCCTGGGAGTGTCTTCCCGCAATTGTTCTGCCATGGCCTGGTCAACCACGCAGATGTGGTTTTTCAGCCAATCGCGGAGGAAAGTCAAAGTCTGCAGGGAGATTGCCGCTTCGCCGCTTCGATGCCTGCTTTCCAATTCAGCAAGCTTGGCCATCATCTGTTTGTGCTCCTGAAAGTGGCTCTCCTGATCGGGGGCGTCACATTCGACGATAAAACGCTCTTCTCTGGCAAAATGCGTTTCCGTATAGTTTCTCAGGGCAGAAAAAATTGGCAGTAGCAGCGCTCCGCCGCTGCCGTCCTGCATGGCTTCATAGAGGTCGTTTATCAGGGTTACCAGACGTTTGTGATCCTGGTCTATTTCTTCGATGCCAACATTGTAGCTTTCATCCCAAACAAACAGCATGTTATGACTCCATATTCAATTAAAACTTGGTTCAATAGCATGATAAGTTTGTTTAATATAGCGGATGTTTTAAAATAATAAAACAGCGTTTTGTATATTCGGGGGGATTTTTTCTATTTATTGATGATTTGTTCGCCAATCGATTCCATCGGGCTCGGCTGCAGGGTGTTGGATCTTAATTGATTGAGCGTCCCGGTCAAAGGCAATGTGCCTTCCCGCTCTATTGGAATGGATGAACTGATCAGGCCCAGCCCGCCGACTTTCACTTCCCCGGCAATGCGAAACGAGATGGCTTCCTGTCCCTGGAGACTCCGTGTTAATTGAAAGAGGTCCAGAAAACTGCTCGATAAGCGAATGGCTGCTTCACCATATTCTTCCGCCGGGATTGAAAATGATTTGGCAGTGAGCCCCTTGGCAACACGCGTGTCATTGAGAAAGAGAGTGAACTGAAGACCCTTGATATCCATACTGACGCTATTTGGATTGAAAAGCTTCAGGGTCGCCAGAAAATTTGCATGACTGAGTGAAACGTCTGTTATTTCCAACCCTGCCAACTGCACTTCGGGTGGCGCAGGCCGGATACCGGCACATGCTGAAAGAGTCAATGCTAAAAGCAGTATCAATATTGTTCTGGTTGGTTTCATCGTTGTCTCCACGTGCGAGTCTAATTCCATTATAACAGCCAGGATCGGAACCGAAGGACGTCAATGACCGTTTATGAACTCAGCCAGTCGCAGCAAAACCCCCTGGCGCGTTGAAATTGCATTGTGGGGACATAGCTCCTGGCAACAGAAACAACGAATGCAGCGGCCATAATCAATCTGAACGCCACGATTGTCCATCTGCATCGCGTGGGGAGGGCAGTGGGTGATGCAGTGCCCGCAACGCTCGCATGTCTCGCTGATTTCAGGCTGCGCAGATATGGCATTTTTCAGTAGGTTCTTCAGCGGTTTCGGTAGGCCGAAGTTGATGTCGGATGTTTTGGCCGGTTGAAAATTCTCAACGTTTATTGAAGAGAGGGGGGTGCCGTAAAGTCCGATATCTTTCAGGTCGACTCCGGGTCTGTTGGTCTGCATGGCGACCTGCTGTGTCCATACCCGTTTTGCTGGGAGACCAACCATGGCCGTGGCAACGGTATCAAGTGCCAACGGAGACGGTGAAGCCAACATGGCACCTATCTTTACCGGATCACCGCTGCCGGGGCCGTTTCCTTCCATGCCGATAATCGCATCCATGATTGATAGGGCCGGTTTGAAGCGTTCCGCCAGTTCAAGAAGCATCAGCGCAAAAAAAGCCTTGTCCGTTCCGGCTTGCAGATGTAGCCGGACTTTGCGCACACCGACGACCAGGCCGAACAGGTTCTTGACCGCTCCGGTATAGCCCATCATCTGGTGAGTCTTGAGCTTTGGCAGGTTGATGATGACGTCCGCTTCCAGGGCGTCTCTGGCAACTTCCAGTTGATGGAATGTGCCTGCCTCCAGGTGTATTGGAACCGACTCTTCGAACGGCGCGAAGTGTGCCCCGGTTGATTCGATGACATCGAGAATGCCGCACTTTCGGGCCACGCTTTCCGGTTTGCCTAGCCCCGGTGAATCGCCCACGCTGACCCGGCCCCCGGCTTGCTGGGCCAGAAGAATCACCTGCCGGACAATTTCCGGATGAGTTGTTACCGCCTTCTCAGGAGCCTTCCCGGCCAGCATGTTCGGCTTGATCAGAACCTTCTGGCCCGTTTTTATGAAGTTGTTGATGCCGCCGAGAGGTTCCAGCAGGCGGTATAGCGTGTCTTTGATGCGAACGGGGTCATAATCGGAGAGCGCTTGCAGGGAAACAGGAAGGGTCATGTGCCGATGACCTTGATATGGACCTTGCGTTGCCGTGGCCCGTCAAATTCACAGAAGTAGAGGCCTTGCCAGGTGCCGAGGATGAGGTTGCCGTTTTCGATCATCAGCATTTCGCTGGCTCCGAACAGGCTGCTTTTGATATGGGCTGCGCTGTTGCCTTCGAGGTGACGATAACCGTCTAGCATGGGCACCATCTTGTTGATTGCCATGACCATGTCGTGACTGACATCGGGATCGGCATTTTCATTGATCGTAATCGCTGCCGTAGTGTGGGGGGTATAAATGACAGCCACACCATCAGTGATGCCGCAATCCCGGATTGCCTGACTGGCTGCACGGGTGATGTCGACCATTTCCACCTGGTGATGGCTTTGAACGGCGAGGGTTATCATTTGCTTATTTCATCAACGGCCTCGACCACCGCCTGCAATGCCTTGGGGTGGAACAGCAGGGAGGTGTGTCCCATGCCATCCAGTTCCACGATTTTTGCTCCAGCCATTTTGCCATAGTCCGCTGGCAGGACGATGTTGTCATAACGGGTGTAAATGGCAATCGCTTTTGTTACCTGGGGCCAGGCCCCCTTGTTGAAATTAAGCAGGAACTCTGAGCCGGGCAACAGGGATTTCCCCATCGATGAAACAGCAAAGGGCGCCAGTTTCGAACCATAGTGGGGGGAGCCTAGGGTGATCATGCCAAGCACGTTGGCAGCGCCGCCACGGTTCTGAACGTAGTTCCTCGCGATAATCCCACCCATGGAGTGCCCTACCAGGATAACTTTTTCTACCTTCAGCCTGATCCTGAGTTCATCGACCCTTTTCGCCAGTTCCTCGGTCAAGCTTTCAAGGTCACGCCATGGCGGGGTGTTGATACTGATAATCTGTCGATAGCCGGCAGATTTTAACCGATATTGCAGCCATGTGAGGCAGCTGCGGTTCTGAAACAGGCCGTGCAGCAGAATGACCGGAGGATGGGCATCTTCGATTCTGTCAGGCAATTTGGCATCGAACCACCCCAGCGGACGCAGGAGGATGGTAACCAAAAGGCACCCTGTCTCCTGAACGAGCAACCAGATGGCGATGCATACGCCGCGCGTGGTAAACCTTCGCTCGATCAGGTCGGGACGGGCATTGGCGCGTTCGTACCAGGCAACGGTATAGCTCAGCAGGACGACGAGGGCCGTCAAGCAAATCGTTAATTTTACAAGGATGAACAGTAATGAGAGAATGGTTGCCATATCGCAAAGATTATCTCATGCAATGAAGGTCGTCAATAAACATAAAGCTACGCAATCATTATCTGTCTGTGGTAATTTCATCGTAAGGTGATGACGTGAACAACTGGATTCATGACTTTTCCAAATATCTGTGCGATGAGCGTAACCTGTCACCACACACCAGGGCAGCTTATCTTCGTGACCTCGCTGAATTTCAGAGCTTTATGGAGCAGAATGGCGGTGCCGGTCGCGCCGATCTGAAGCGTATTGACAGCTTCCTCCTGCGTCGTTACCTGGCCGATTTGCATAAGCGCAACCAGCGTACTTCCATCGCCCGCAAACTCTCAGCCTTGCGTACATTTTTCCGTTACCTCGTGCGTGAGGGCCATCTTTCCGGCAACCCTGCTGAGGGCTTGTCGACCCCCAAGCTTAACCGTTATCTGCCGAAAACCCTTTCTGTTGATGAAGCCGCTGCGCTTATGGAAAGGGGATATGGCACCACGCTCAGTGACTTGCGAGATCGCGCTATTGTTGAGCTCTTTTATGCCAGTGGCTTGCGTGTCAGCGAGTTGACCAGTCTAGATGTCGGCGCCCTGGATCTGCGGGAAAGGCTTGTGCGTGTGATCGGCAAGGGGCGCAAGGAACGCATCCTGCCGATTGGCAGAAAATCCCATGAAGCTTTGGTGACTTATCTTGAAGCGAGGGGAATGCCGGCAGATGATGAACCTCTTTTCCTCAATGCGCGCGGTGGTCGGCTGACCCCGCGCAGCGTACAGCGCAACTTGAAGACCCGCTTGCTCAAGGCCGGAATCATAAAAGATATCAGCCCTCACGCCCTGCGACATTCCTTCGCGACCCATCTCCTCGATGGCGGAGCCGACCTGCGCGCCATCCAGGAACTGCTCGGCCATGCCTCTCTCTCAACGACCCAGAAATACACCCAGGTCAGTGTCGATCAACTGCTGTCGGTTTACGACAAGGCCCATCCCCGCAGCAAGAAGAAGTAAACATAGTCATCTACGCGTTTTCCTAGGACCTGCTCTGTCATCTAAAACATCCCCGCAAAGGAGAAATTGCTCCCACAAGCACACCGCTGTGAAAAAAGACAAAAATGGTCATAAATGTCTTGACACTTTTGTTGGAGTCGCTAAACTGGTGCGCAAATTTGATGTGGCTAATTGTTTTGTTAACGAAAGGAGATTTTCTGATGAGTGTTCTGGTAGGAAAGCAGGCCCCCGACTTTACTGCAGCAGCCGTCATGGCTGATGGTTCCATTAATCCCGAGTTCAAACTTTCGGATTACCATGGCAAATATGTTGTCCTTTTCTTTTATCCGCTGGATTTTACCTTTGTCTGCCCGACGGAGCTGATTGCCTTTTCCAAGCGCATCAAGGAGTTTGAGACACGTGACGTCCAGGTGATCGGTTGCTCGATCGACTCTCAATTTACCCACGTGGCCTGGCGCAACACCCCGATCGACGAAGGCGGCATAGGCTCGGTTGCCTATCCGCTGGTTGCCGATGTCAAACATTCAATCTGCCGTGCCTACGATGTCGAGTTCGAGGATGCCGGTGTTGCTTTCCGCGGTTCCTTCCTGATCGGCAAGGATGGCAAGGTTCACCACCAGGTTGTCAATGACCTGCCGCTGGGACGAAACGTCGATGAAATGCTGCGCATGATCGATGCCCTGCAGTTCACCGAGAAGTACGGTGAAGTCTGCCCGGCCGGGTGGAGCAAGGGTGAAGAGGGGATGAAGCCGAACGCCGAAGGTGTTGCCTCTTACCTGAAGGACAAGGTGGAATCACTCTAGGCTCGCCGCGCGTAGCGTGTTGCTCGAATAAGATAATTAAAGGGGACATGTACTTGATACGTGTCCCCTTTACTATTTACAGGAGCGGATCTAGAGGCTTGAATTGTTTGCCTCGTTCCTTATGTCGCGGTCTTTGAGCCTATTACTTGTTCAACCACTCGGCGGCTTCGCGGACTGATTCCTGATCGAACTTCATGCGGAAGCGCATGTAGGGTCCTTCAGCCGTATATTGGACAGCACTGAAGTCAGGATCTTCAAAGCCTTTGAAATTGTAGCCAAGGCTGACCCAGGTATTGGTTCTAACCAAATAGCCGACAGAGACACCAGCCGCATAGTCAAAACTGTTGCCGTTCCATGAATGCAGCCAACTGGCATGTGCACCGATATCCCAACGTGAGTTGACATTGTAGCGGGTCTCAGCAGCGTGCATGTCGGTCACTCCATCATAGGATTGCCCGCCGATGGTGTCATAAACATACTTGATGCCGGAATAGAGCGAGAACTGGATCTTGCGGTTCATATACCAGTTGGCGTGCAAGTGGTTGATCAGTCTGCGGCCGTGGTAATCCGGGTCGTTCTCAAATTCGAAGTCGAACCTCTCAAGAATAATCCAGCGGCTGTCATCGGGACGATAAGCCATCCCGAGAGTAACGACCCCATCATTGCTGCTGGGTTCATTCTCCGGCTCGTTAATGTAGACACTGGCTTTGGCCGAAACAGCAACCCCCTCTGTGACTTCAGCGACGATACGGGAGCTTACTCCGTATTTCTTTTCACTGTCAGCCTGGCGGGTTTCGATACGGTTGGACCAGGCCCATTTGTCAGCACTGTAGGTCGCTCCGACCGAAACCGAAGTGAAATCCTCCTCAGTGCCGTGTGCAGCCGGAGCATTATCGTTCACCGAGTCGGAGGTCGCTGGTTTGATGGTCTGGCTGCGATCGAGGCTGGCATCGAGAGCCCAGTGCTTGCTTACTCTCCAGGATTGGTCCAGCCCGAACAGTGCAAACATGCGTTGACCGTTTTCATTGATCTGCTGTTCGACACTGGTTTCAACCGTGCCGCCCTTCCATGGGGTTACAGCGATGCCGGCTCGGGTCGCTTCGGTGTCGTTATCATCTCCCCAGGTGAATTCCTGGTTGGCAAAGAGACGGATGCGTTCGGAGACCTTGTAGTCAGCACCAACACGCAGCAGAGTCGGGTAGGCCTCGCTCTCGTTATTATTGTCCAGTGATTGCTCGAAGTCGGTACTGAGCCTGACCCCTTTGACGCTGGTATTCAAGTCTGCTCCGAGCAATGCCTGGGTACTCTGTTGCTTGGAGCCGTCTTCAGGCTGGTCTGCAACATGTCGTGCGCCGGCTCGGAGCTGGTATCCGTCACCCTTGTATGTCCCTGTAACTTCCACGACATCTCGCTTGGCATCTGTCGAGAGGTTGTCTTCGTGGAAGATTTCTGCGCCAGCTGTCATATGGTTGTTTAGATCGTGTGAGACAAGGCCACCGTACTTGCGCATGCCTTCTTCGCTGTCATTCAGCTGACCGAGGCCAAAGCCTTCATCTCGTTCTCTGAAGTAGGCTTTTCCTTTAGTCTTTTGCGACTCATGGGTCAGCTCAACAAGGTAAGCCTCACCTTGAGCGTCCACGCCAGCATCTTCTTTTTCAGTCCTGGCGACTTCGACGTGCAGTTTGAAGTTCTCCGTCAGCTCAATTGTCGAATCGACGGCGTACAAGTCACCTTTATCTGTGCCCTGGTCTTCATGGATATAGGTTGCGCCAACTTCAACTTTCTCATCGATCAGTTTGACTGCAGCCCGACCGCCATAAACATAGTTCTTGCCGGTCGAACCTTCGACCTCGTAGCGAACCACAATGTAGATCGGGTTGAAATCTTCATCCTTGCTCGGGATTGGCTGCTTGAAATACACAGTACCGGTGTTGTAGTCGATCTCGTAATCCGTGTGACGAGACAGATTTTCCAGTTTGATGATTGATTCACTGTGCAGGCGCCCACGGGTTTCGATCACGATCTGGTCAGAGTTAATGACGATATTCTGGTTGGACAGCTGGTAACGCCCTGATGTGCCGTCCCCTCGAATCTCGTCTTTAGCAAAGGTTTGACGGGTTTCTGCAGCAAAAGCCTTGAAGCTGTAGTTGTCGGCTTGCTGTTCAACCTTAAACCCATTGAGATTGCGGTTATATTGTGCCAGTTCTGTCTGGTTGAGGTCCGTGCTCATATCTCCGAAAAGCGCATAGGCCTGATCCTTTTCCAACTTGATGTAGATGTCGCTGGCGCTGGCCGCTTCGTAGCCCTGCTGCGAACTGTCACCGTACAGCGGATAGTAGGTGTCCGGGTCGATGATCTGGTGCAGGCTATCACCGTCCAGGTCCGGCTTGTCGGAATCGTAGGCCATGGTCAGCAGCCAGTCGCCCTTGACCGCGCCTTTGGCAAAGAACTTGACGCGGCCGTCATCGTAGTAATGCTCGTCGATATCTGCCTCTTCCAGGCTGACCTGGTTGCCGGAGAGGTCGTTGTAGCCGATCGTACCTTGAGCAAAGCCGACCAGTATCCAGTCGCGCGGGGCGGGTTTGACCCAGTGCCTAATTTCGTGACTGCCAGTGGGGAGCTGTATAGTGAAAACTGCTTCTCCGGCCGTCGTTGTCGGAGACAGCTTCAGTAAGGCAATCCCTTCGCTACCGACAGTGAATCTGGGTTGTTGTGAAGCAAAGTCTGCCTTTTTGCTGCCTTTTGTGGCCGCTGCGAACGGTGGATTGACATTGTATTCTGCCGCGTTGCCCGCTCGTACGGCATAGCCCGCCTTATCAAAAAGTCGAATAGCGATGCGGGGCTCATGGATGCCGTCGGCAACCATGTAGGTATAGTCATCTACGAGCTCAAACCGAACAGGCTCCGTTGTTAGGCGGACAGTTTCATTATGGGTGGAGAGGATTGCCCCGGCAGCATCCTTGAGTATTACAGTAAAAGGATTATCGCCCACTTCAAGCGGGATGCCGCGCCACTGGCTGATGGCGACCTTGCCGTCCCGACGAACCTTGATTCCTTCAAATGTCAATGGATGGACATCTGCCTGTCCTTTACGGAGGACGACCTTCTGTTTTGGGTCGTGTTTTATGAAAACCTGGGTTGTGCCCAGGGCTGGAGACTTGCCTTTCTGCGGCTACAGCCACTCATATCCGGGTTTGGCAGAATCGAGCCACTCAGCTGTCAATGCCGGTGGGTTGACTGAAGCCTCGGGCGGTTCGGGAATTTCTATAACCGCTTCTGTTTCAGAGTGTGCTCCTTGTGTTGCCACCTGCTCGGCCTGGCTGACAGGTGTCGACTCCATAAGCTCAATGGATCTGGTTTGCTCTTCAGAATGGATGGTCACTTCCGCCCTGCGATTCATTGCACGACCAGCCTCTGTCTCATTACGGGTGACGGGTATGTTTTTGCTGTGCCCCGACGTTTCAATGAGTTCTGCAGCCATCCCCACCTGTTCAGCAATGTATTTGCCGGTGTTTTTGGCACGGGCTTCCGACAGGGCCAGGTTGTCGCTGAAAATATGGCGACTTCGATCGGCTATCGGCACATTGTCGGTATGTCCTGCAATCTCAACTCTGATGAGCTCTTCTTCAGATGCCCGTTGTAAAGCCTCAGCGAGCTTCTCTTTGTCATGCTCCTGAACATCTGCCACGAAAGACGGGAAGTTGGAGGTGACTCTCTCTTCTTTCGGCTGCTTGTTTATGCGCTCGTTTACGGTAAACGCAGTTTCTACAAGTTGTGTCTTCTGGTTCGATTTTGCCGGCGTGTCAAACAGTAGCATGGCTTTTGTCGGATGCTCGCCGGCAGCGAGATCAGCGTCAACCCCAACCGTGAAAGCTACCCTGGTTTGTTGGCCTGCCTCAAGATCGTCGAGGTTAAAGATGGCTGCTGGCCCGTTGATTAATGGGTCCTCTATGGGGTCGCTGTCTCGAACCGAACTGCCGACGATGTATTGGGTTTGCTTGGGCAGAATAACGGTCAGCCTGTTGTTGTTTGTGCCGACCCCTGATGTCTCGATATCGACGGCATAGGCAACGGTCTTTTCCTCCAACGTGCTTGACATCTTCAGAGTCAGGGTCCCTGTTGGGGGAGGCTTCGGTGCAACATAGAAGTCTGCCACCCACATGCTGCCGCCCTGGATATCAATGAATTTCGAGAAGGATCGATTGGCAAATTGGTTATTGTCTTCACAATTGAGAGCTTCATGTCCCTGCGGTAAGGAATTGATGTCCAGTTGAACAACGTGTAATCCAGGCTCAATCCCTTCAAAGTGGTATTTGCCATTTTCGTCGGTGACGACATAGGTGCCATCCTCCAGGTAAATGCGGGTATTAGAGAGGCCTTCCTTGCCAATATCTGGTTCATCACAAGAACCAATCTTGACCTGGCCCATGATGAATGCTTTGTTGCGGAAAAACTCATCGCGCACCGCAACCTGTGCACTCGCCTGATTGGATTGAGTACCAAGGATGTCAGAGGCAATCGCTGTATTGATTGCGTCTCCGAGTCGTGCGCCACTCGATATTTCAACGACGTATTTGATCTGTACACTTTCTCCTGGCGCCAGGTCACCAACCACTATGACCATATCTCTGCCATTTGATGCAATGGTGGGCTCTGCAACATTCTGGCTATTGATCCGTATGGAATTTTGTTGATATCGGAAGCCGACTGGTAGTCTATCCTCGACTGATACTCCGCCGACTGGATCTGTACTACTTAAGTTGGAGACTTCAATGGAGTACGCAATGAAGTCTCCAATGGAGGCAGCCGCCCTGTTGACTGATTTCTCAACCCAGAGGCCACTTGATTCCGGATCAATGGGGATATCAATGTTTATAGCCGGGCCAGGATCAACCGGGAAGGGGACCCCAAATGAGGCGCCATCAACGATAACGTACTGACTACCGAAACGACTGCGTAAAGTGTTTGGCGGAACAGAAGATGGCCCATCAATGTAACCTGCTGGAGCAACAACTCCCAGACGATAATTACGCCCAGGTTCAATCAATGGGAAGCGGTACTGACCTTGCGAGAAGCCAAGGCTTGAATCACCAGTCAGAACTGTTGCGTTATAGCCAAGGTTGCCAAAGTCATCACGGATATCCGTGGCAGGTAGATCTCCATTGGTTACATCATAAAGGGTGACATAGGCTCCATCTACGGGATTTCCCGTAATACTGTTGAAGACAATGCCAAAAGGATCAACCAGTGCGCCGATAGTTGATGAGTCAGTACCGTCGACAGCATCAACGTAGTCAGCCCGGATCTGGCTCCCGGTTTGTAAAGCCAACACGCCGTCCAATGCGATGGTGTTACTCAGTTCTGTCAGGATATAACCGTAGAAGGTGCCACCTGTATTGCCATCTTCCGCAAGAAGTAAGATTTCTTTGTCGAGAGTCCCTTCGCTGACAATGGTCACAAGTATCTGGTCAGGGCTGTCAGGGTCAGTATCTTGGTCTACGTCTGTCAGGCGAATAATGATCGGCTGACCGCCATGGAAGATGTTTGACTCGATGACAGGTGTGGTCGCCGGCAGAGTGTATTCAGTTCCATATTGATCAACTGGGTTTGTGGTCAAACCCGGATCAAGAGTATCTATGAGACTGAAATATGTAACTGGTATATCAATGTCCTGGTATCCACTTGGGAATGCCGGAGCGTATTGCAGGAATCTGATCTCAGATGGAGTCCTCTGTATGGTTGTTGTAATGTCGACCGGGTTGGATGTGCTGCTGCCGGTCAGGCTACCCGGGAGGTCATAGGTTGCCGACGCCGTGTTGGAGATCAACGTCCCCGGCAGTGTCGCGGCAAGTGGAACAGAGGTCATACAGAGTGCCAGGCACACTACGGCAAACGCCTGCCTCAACACCTGTGCTGCAGTCTTCACTGCACACGGATGCTCAGGCAGACGGGTGGAACGATCTGCGAACAGACCGCTCCACCTGCCTGATTTCAGGCTCTGTTGTATCAACAGAGGAGAGAGTTTAAATCTGGATGCTGCACTGAAGATTGTTGTTAGAGCAATCTTCAACGGCAGCATCCGCTGCCCTGAAGTCATGAACTATGGAGTGACGGGGGCATTGTCCAGGGCGCCATCGATCAAGACATTGTACTTAATTGTGATCGATTCGCCGTTGCGTAGTTCACCAGAGGCATAGCCATTAGCAACATCTGTCGGCAGAATTTCGTTACCTGCTGTCTTACCTCCACCTGCAGCTGTCATTGTTGCACTGTCAAAGTAGAGTGTAATGTTGCCCGAACCATCTTCTTCAGCATTGTCAGTATCCACTGCCCTTGAACGCTGTTGTGGGGTCCCGTCAATTGTTCTTGAACTACCATTGACAGTGATGTCGAAGGCATAACCGAGATCTGCACCTGTCGTGGGATTAACTAGATTGCCGAAGGTATAACCTGATCCACCGATCGTATCATTCAACTCGGTTAGGAATGCTGGAGATGGATCAGTGCCAGTAGTGTTAGTTATGACAACGTTGTATTGCACATAGACCCCTGGTAGATGAAAGTCGAGACCGTATGGATCAAATGAGAGGGTCTCCGTCTTCTGCATACTGAGGACAACAGTGCGGAATACGTAGCGGCCACTATCAGAATGTTTCCCATCCGGGGTGCTGCCACTGAGGCCATTGTCACCTTCAAGTGCCGGTCCGGAGTTGTCAGCGTAAACTACGTCTTCGCTGTCTGCAGTGTCAGAGCCACCTGTTTCAGAGACAGTTGCATTAGCAATCAGGAAGTAATCTTCCGTGTCTCCATTGTTGGCGCTTGATGCAACATCATGATCGACCACAAGGTAGACCTTGTAGATTTCTCCAGGTGCCATTGTTGCTGTGTTGTAATTGCTGGTTGACAATGCGACCTCGTCGCCGTCAAGACTTTCACCAATGCCAGCGGTTGGCTCAATGTAGAGTGCCGTTGTCGCTGGGTTAGTGAAGCTTGCGTTGCTTGCCGCTGTTGATGCATCCAAAGAAATCTTGAATATTTCATCGTCATTGCCATCGTTCATGACATTAAAGGTCAGAACATATCCTGTCCCACCTGCATAGACATTGACGCTTCCTGGTGCTTCAACTTCAACAAAAGGTCTCACCTTACGGTCAACGACAAAGGTGGTGTTTTTGCCTTGGTTTGCCCCAATGGTCGAATTGCCCCCCGTGTCAGGGCTACTTTCCAGAACAGTGGTGCCATTGAAGGTCAATACCGCTTTGTTGTTAATCGTTGTGCCTGCAACAGTGTCGCTGGCACCGGCAAACACCGATGTGGTACTCAACAGCAAAAACGCTGTCGTGAGCATGATCGCAATCATGCCGAATGATAGTCTTTTCTTCATGGTTTGGTCCTCCTTTCCAAGGACTGTGTTTCGTGATTTATAGTTCGTTGTAATTCTTGGCTTTCCTCTTGAGTTCATTAGTTATCTCCTTATTTTGTTTTTATATTTATGATGTTTGTATTCACAAAAATGGTCGGCCTCTTGTACTAGGTCGGCCTCTTGTACTAGGTCGGCCTCTTGTACTAGGTCGGCCTCTTGTACTAGGTCGGCCCCGGATTCTTTTCCTGGTCATCATTCCGGTAGAAGGTTTTTTCATGTTTGTTCTGATTGCGAATCTGTTGAAATTGCCAAAACTGTTCATGGTTTTATGCCTTTCGATAAAGGTTTATTTCACGAGAACTCTAAAGCTGACTTGATAGGATTTTTGGGCCGGCAGTTCCTTTTCGAATTGCCAGCGAACATGAGTATAGTCTTCGGCCGTGGCTGGGCGCGGCTTGCCTTCTTCATCTAGAACCGTCAGGTTCTGCGGCGTGTCAAAGCTGCTGCCATCATCAACGGAGAAGCTGATCTCGGTATTTTCTCCGGTGGCACTTCCGTCAACATAGATGGTGTCTTCAGGGATGGGATTGTCCAGGTGAAGTTCGGTGGCCGGCTCTGCTCCATCGTTGGTGATGATGTTTGTGTAAATCACCATTTTGCCTGGTAGTACCTCGGCGGCAGGCTTGCGGACAATGACTTCCTTGCCTTCTTTGTCCAACTCAACCACTTCGATCTCTGCGATTGATTGAAGGGAAATTTTGCCTTCATCCTGCGCTTGGACCGGCAGGATGAGAATGCTCAACATCAGGGTCATGAGAGTGAGAATTTTTGGGGTTTTCATTGCATTGCTCCTTTCGCATATAGGGGGTCAATCAATCGTGACCTGGAATTCAATCGTTTGGTTTGTTGTGTTTTCGTCCATTGAGCCGAGGCTCACTGTGACTGTATCTATGGATGTCTGCCCGACGTCGCCAGCATCATCACCGGATTCATCAGACAAGGAGACGTTGTTTAGCCTAAGGCTGTTCAGTTCGTATGTGGTGTTGTTGGGGATAACGTCTGTGACGACAATATTGTCGAGAGTGCCTGTTCCAGTAACCGAGGCGACAATTGAATATGTAATGACGGCTCCCGGAACAGGACTGTTACCTCCATCCGGGTCACTTATGGTTGCGGATTTATTCAGGGTGAGTGAAGCCGTCGTCACGAGATAGCTGGCAGAGGCATTGGCTTGTCCACCCGATGCTCCCAGAATCGCCGTTGAATTGTTATCTCCTGAATTTGGGCCCAGATCAGTCCAGGCTGTGCCGGATCCGGTCACCGCCTCGGCACGCAGTTCATTGATGCCGGTATCAGCCTCTGTCAGGCCGGTGGGGATGTCGTTGAAAACGAAGATGACGATGCTCTGGTCCGAAGCCAGTGTCGGGTCATTGATACCCGGTTCGTAGGGTGCGTCGAGATCGATATCGAAAGTGGCGTCCCCGTCGTCGAGGTAAATCGAAAATGGACTGGATGCAATGGGGCTAAAATCGTCGCCGGTAATGGCATTGTCTGAAGTAAGCCGGACGCTTTCTGTGCCATTGCCGACATTGGTTAATCGGTAGGCAATCGGGACGTTGGTGTCGCCAGCCAAGACAATCCTTGGGTTAATGTCCAGAACATCAAGATTCAGATCAACCAGTTCGTCGACTCTGAAACTGGTTGATGTGGAAAGCTCCTGGTTTAAACCTCCTGTGCGATAACTGAGAATGGCCTGGTTCGTGATTTCTGAACCTGCAAGAGCACCGGCAGCCATAATTTCAAAGGGGAGGACCATTGAGATGGCACAGCACGCAAAGAAGGCCGTCAACAGGTTGTGGAACTGTTTAAGCACTCCCTTTATATGTCGAGAGATACAGATCATGGTTTTGCTCATTTGACTCGAACCCTGAAAGTGATTTCAAAAGTCGGGTTGTTGCCCCCGCTCGCACCATCGATGGTGCCACCGAAATTGATGCGGAACTGCTGGACATTACTGTCGTAGCCTTCCGTGTCTGGGGTGGGTTGGTAATCCCAAGTGGTGCCGTCATAGAACTGCAGGTTGTCGTTCAAGTCTTCCAAATCAATAAACGAATAAGTCAGTCCGCTGTCTGTTTGTGCGGGCGACAACCCGCTGCCATCGGTAAAGGTGACAGGTGATGTTGACCCTCCGGCAGGGCCGACATACATGGTCGTATTTGCCGGGATCGGGTCGGAAAGCATGACCGTGCCAGAGGTTGTCGCGGCACTTCCTGTGCTTTGAGCGCGGATTGTGTATTCAACCACTGCTCCCGGGATATTGAACGGATTGGTAAAGCCATGTACCGGGTCGAAAACTGTCTGAAGGGTTTTTTGCAGGCTAATAATTGGTGTTGCCGCAAGAGTGATATCAACACTCTTACTGTTGTTGCTGCTGTCCGTATCCACCTGGTCAACATTCAGAAGGTCCGCAGTATTGGTGATTATGCTTCCAATCGGGATGCCGGCTGTCGGTGAGTCTACTGTTGCCGTTATGGTCAGGGTCGCGCTGTTGTATGCACTGCTCAGGTTCTCAATGTCGCCGACCACCCAAAGACCAAAGGCATACGCGCCCTGGGATACGGTATGGCTGTCATAAGTGACCCCGGCTGGAAGGATGTCCTCGATTTCGACGCCGGTGGAGTCGTTGCCGCTTAAGTTTTTGACAGTAACCGTGTAATCGATTGATTGGCCCGGTGCGGGAGTCGGATTGCTAACATCTTTACTGATGGAAAGGTCCGTTGCGCCAACATTGATGTCAGCCGTCGCGATATTGTTGCTTGGGTCGGGGTCGCCGACACCCGGGGCGCTAATTTCGGCTGTGTTTGTAATCAGCAGCAGATCGTCCTCGCTGAGAACCGTGGTCTGGATGGTCAGCTGGCTGTTGGCTCCGCTGTTGAGCGTTCCGACACTCCAGACACCGGTGGTTGGATTATAGGATCCGCCGCTGTGTGAGACGTAGGAGACTTCCGGCGGCAGTTGATCGTTGACCACCACGCCGGCGGCATTGTTCGGCCCGTCATTGTAAGCGGTCAGGGTATAGGTGACCGTGTCGCCAATGCTCGGGTACTGAGGTGTGGCGGTCTTGGTGATGCGCAGGTCGGTCCCGGATACGGCGATAAAGGCGGAGCCGACGTTGTTCGATTCGTCGGCGTCCGTCACGCTGGCCGAGGTCAGGAAGGCGTTGTTGACGATCGTCTCACCTTCGGTGCCGGCATCGACACTGGTGACAATCTGCAGTGTTGCCTGGTTGAGTAGAGTCAGGGTTGGTATGGCCCACTGGTAGTTGCTGTTTTGCTTGCCCGCGTCGTAGGTGCCGGTAGAAGCAGTGTGGCTGACATAAGTGACGCCGTCTGGCAGCAGGTCCGTAATGACGATGCTGGAGGCGGGGTTGGGGCCATTGTTGACCACTGTTACCGTCCAGGTGACATTCGACCCCGGTGAGGGGGTGGCCGGATTTGGCGAAGTCACAACCTTGGTTACCTCCAGATCCGTACCATTCACCGCAACCGTCGCCGTTGCGATTTCATCGCCCGGGTTTTGATCCGGCTGGTCGACGGCAACGATCCTGGCCTCGTTGACAAGAACCTGGCCTGCGGTTCCACTGTTAACGCTCGCTTGCATAACGAGGGTGGCGCTGGCGTCGTCAGCCAGGCTGGCCAGAGTCCAGTCGCCCGTGCCACTGTTGTAGCTGCCGGCGCTCGGCGTGGCAGATAGCAAGGTCATGCCGGTTGGCACCAGGTCCCGTACGGTGATGTTGGTCGCCGTGTGCGGGCCGTTGTTGGTCAGCGTGACGGTGAACTCGACGTCATTGCCGATATTCGCGGCGATAGCTTTCCCCGACGGACCGGCCGGCGGCGTGAGTTTGCGTGCGACCTTGTCGATGGAAAGATCGGTGTAGCCGATTTGCACCGTTGTGTTGGCGGTGTTGTTGGCGCTGTTGATGTCCGGTTGGCTGGTGTTGGTCAAGGCCGCATTGTTGGTAATCTCCTGGCCATTAGCTCCGGATACCGTTGCGGAAATAATCAGTTGGGCACCGAAACCGCTGTTAAGTGTACCGACAGTCCAGAGGCCGCTGGTGCTGTTGTAGCTCCCCTGGCTAGCCGTGGTGCTGACAAACGTCAAGCCGGCCGGCAGCAGGTCGGTGACCGTGACACTGTTGGTATTGGACGGGCCGAGGTTGATGGCGCGCAGCGTGAAGGTAATTGTGTCGCCACTGACCGGTACGGAATCAGAGACATCCTTGGTGATTTTAATGTCAGTGCCACCAACGTATACAGTTGCGTCGTCGCTGTTGTTACCAGAGTAACCGTCAGTCGGTGTGCTAGATGACCAACTGACATTATTGATGATCGTTCCAGTTGCACTGGGATTGACCGTTGCATTGATCACCAGGGTTTCCGAAGAGCCTGCCGCAAGGTTCGTTGTGATGTTCCAGTCCCCAGAAACCTCGTCATAGGTCCCCTGGCTTGCAGTGTAACTTACGTAATCCAATGCAGATGGGATCAGGTCATTTACCGTCAGCGCACTGACATTGCTCGGACCATTGTTGGTGGCGGTAATTGTGAAGGAAACAGGTTGCCCGACAGTCCGGTTGTTGAAATCCACAGATTTGCTGATCGCGATATCGGTCCCTGCAGATGTGAAGTAGATCGTGTCGGTATTGTCTCCACTCGTAACATTTTGATTTAAACTTGCATCAATTGCTTCGGCATAGGTGACCGTTGCTGTTTGACCACTCAGAATGTGCAGGGTACCGTCACTGTCAGTTGTTGCAGTGGGAAGTGTCCCTGTATACTTGCCAGCTACCCCTGTTGCGTAGAGCGTGACCCGTTCCGAATCACCCGTTGGCGAAGTAACAGTCACGACAATCGTCCCGCCAGGGTTTGTGTCTGAACTCAGATCGAGATCGTCGATACGAATAAAAATGTCATCACCAGGAGCGGCGACATAGCTATCAAAAGCACCATTGAGATCATTAACGAAGCGAACCCCGCCGTCATAAAACTCGAGGTCTGGCGTTAGAAAGCCGAACGGAGTCACATAGTCCGATGCCATTGCGTAAAGGTCGGAGCCTGCAACCAGGTCGGCACCGTTCTCGGTGAGATTGTTTGCTGAACTTGAAGAACCGACAAAAAAGCGGACCAGGGTGTTGTCGGTGATGCCGGTTGCAGCTTTAAACACCGAGTAGGGAAGCTTGTAGTCGAGGAAGTAATCCTGGTACTGGTTAGAGGCATTGCAGACACCGCCCGGATTTTTCCCGCTGTCAAAACAGGTTTCGGCAGCAGTGATACGGTAATTGCCGGACAGAGGGTAGGGTGAGATGACGTCTTCTGCAGTATCTGATGGGTCGCCGAGTTGACTCTTGACAGTGTTTTCCATCAGCCGGATGACTTCTGGGCTGGAGATACCGTCAAGGATCATCAGCCACTCGTAGTCGTCTGCGTTCTGATCAGTGTCGATCTCAAATCCCCAGCCGAATGACTGCAGTAATCCTTGGCCACCGCTACCGGTTGGGTCATCATCAAGACGGAAACGGAAATAGATATTGATGCCGTCGTTGTAGATATAGGCTGCAGGGGTGATGTTGTCGTCAGGAACAATGTTTCTGGCACCCTGAGCATCACCTTGCGGATCCTGAATGGCGGTGCCACCTTTGGGCACCGGAATCCACTGGCTGGAACTAGGCCAGGCAAAAGCACTTGTGACTGATGTGACAAACAGCAGAAAGCTCAAGATAACCATTTTGGCGAGTTTGTTGTTGGCCTGGTTATGAGCGGAATTTTTTATGACCATTGCATATTTCATGAAAAATTTTCCCTGCTGACCTTGATTTGCCAGCCTAAAGATGGCTAAAAAACGACACTAAAGGCTGAGAAAACACATAAATGTGAAATGTTGGTTCATTCGTAAAAAAGTTGAACCGTTATAACAGGCTGCTTTCTGCCAGATAAAAAGGTGCACCGGGTTTAACCACTCTGGTAAGGTTTTGTTTCCCGACAGAACCCATACCGGAAGGAGAAACCCGATGCAGAAAAACACTATCACGAAACTGCTCGCCTTGCCCAATTTTGAGGTCGCCGAAGTGCTTGATCATCGTGAGGACAGCCTTCATCTTTACATCGACCTGATCGACCCTGTCGGGCCGGTCTGCTCCGCCTGCGGTGACGTACATCATCAGCCCGTTCACAGCGTCGGCTGGATTCGTGTTGAAGATCTACCCCTGTGCGGCAAGCGGACGTTTCTCTATGTCCCAAAGCGCAAGGTCCGCTGTCCCGTTGATGGCAAAATCCGCGTCGAGCAGTTTGATCAATTACGCGGTCGTTTTACCCGCCGTTTTGCCGAGCAGGTCTATCGCCTGACCTCCATCACCACCAACGCGGAAGCAGGTTGGTTCCTGAACCTCGACGATGAAGTTGTCTACCGCATCGATCGCAGCATGCTGGAAGAACTGGCTCGGGAAAAGCTGTCTCCGGTTCCTGC
>JAVVDT010000050.1:0-12775 GCA_032250875.1 Desulfuromonadales bacterium
CCGCACCTCGGTGCCAACACCTTTGAGGCGCAGACCAATGTGGCAATTGATGTCAGTCGCGAGATCCTCAACCTGCTGGATGGCAAACCGGTGGAAAATGCAGTCAATATCGCCCGCTTCGACCCGGACCTCATGACCCAGATGCGCCCGTTTATGAAATTGGCTGCGATTCTGGGGGATTTTATCTCCCAACTGGCGCCGGAAAATCCGGGCAAGGTTTCATTCCATTACACCGGCAAGCTGGCAGCGCATGACTGCATGCCGATTACCGTGACCGGACTGGCGGCACTGCTCAATCGCTGCAGCGATCAGGAAGTCAATATGGTCAACGCCAACCTGGTGGCTGAGCGCCGCGGCCTGATTGTTGAACAGAGTCGTTCAACGGAGTCGGAATTCTTCTCCAACCTGATCACGCTGACCCTTGAGACACCTCAAGGCAAGCGAACGATTGCCGGCACCCTGTTCGAAGAGACGCCGAAAATCGTCAAGATGCGTGATTTTGATACCGATTTCACCCCCGAGGGGCATATGCTGGTGTTGACTTATGAAGACCGGCGTGGCGTGATCGGCAAGATCGGCACCATCCTTGGCGAGGCCGAGGTCAATATCGGCGCCATGAACCTTGGACGTAGAGGCAGAGGAGGTGAGGCCATGGTCGTGCTTTCCGTTGATTCTCCGGTTGACGAGGCGACTCTGACCAGGCTCAGCGAGGCGGTCGGCGCGCGTTTTGTCAAGGCGGTGCATTTAGACTTGGGAACGTGAGGCGTATGGCGTTGTAAGAAGTCAAAAGTAAACGGTTCTATAACCTAAAAGAAGGTTTAACGCGTAGACGCAGAGTACGCAGAGTAAAAAAACATTTCGAGGGCAATATGACTGACGGACACCTTGGTCATTCTTCACAGCGTCTCCGTGTCTCTGCGTTAATTTATGGACTGACCTTTGTTTGGGGTATAGGTCCGAAAGTAAAAAGTAAAAAGTAAAAGGGTTGATTCTGATGCGTCTCAGGAAAGGAACAGCGGTTCGCTGCTTTTCGGAATCAAGCCGCGGGTTTCGGCACGGCACAGCAGCGTTTCCACGGCAGCTTTGCCTTCTGTGCCGAGATCAAGCGAGAAATCGTTGACGTAGAGATTGATGTGCGCGTCGATCACCGCATCGTCGAGCTCCTGGGCATGTTCTTTGATGTAGGCCCGTGGCTCCTGCGGATGCTGATGCACGTATTCAAGGCTGCTGCGAATTGCCTGATCGACAGCTTGAATCGTTTCGATGCCAAGGTCGCGCCGGGCCAGAATCCCACCAAGCGGAATAGGCAAGCTGCTCTCATCCTCCCACCAGGCCCCCAGATCAAGAATTTCATACATGCCCGCCTGCTGATAAGTGAAACGCGATTCGTGGATGATGACACCGGCCTCAGCCTCGCCGCGTTGCAGGGCCGGTATAATCTGATCGAACGGCACAATCAGTAAGTCCTCATAACCCGTTCCATAAAGTTGCAGCAGCAGGTTGGCGGTAGTCAGTTGGCCCGGCACTGCGATGCGTTTGCCGCGCAGGCTGTGCATGTCGGTAGCCGCCGGCGCAATCAGCAGCGGACCGCAGCCGCGACCGAGCGCGCTGCCGCTGTGCAACAACACGTAACGGTCGCGCAGATGGCCGAAAGCGTGGTAAGAGATTTTCGTCAGATCGAGCAGTCCGCCAAGCGCCAGCTGGTTGAGAGTCTCCACATCCTCCAGACGCGCTGCAATCGTGTGCCCGGCAAGCGTGATCTTGTTATGCGTCAGAGCGTAGAAAATGTAGGTGTCATTCGGGCAGGGTGAGTATCCCAGGCTTAAACGCTTTGTCATGGTCTTTGACCGGGCCATGCCTTAAGTAGGGTTAAGATGGCCTGTTGTGCCGAGCTCATGCCGAGCGGCAGATTCCAGCGGCGGGTGTTACGTTCTTCAACCAGGTTGGAAATCCCGCGCACCTCAAGCAGGGGGACAGACATCTGCTGACAGGCAAGTGCGACCGCTGCCCCTTCCATGTTCTCACAGATGCCAGCCGTGCGTAATTCAATCTCCCAGGCTTTTGCCGCCGTTCCCGTACAGGTGGAGACCGTTACAAAAGGCCCGCTGCAGAGAGCTTTGCCGGCTCTTTCAGCATGTTCCGCCAGATGTGGATGAGCCCAGCTGTGAAGTTTGCGGTCGACTGGCCAGGTATTGGCAAATGTCTGGCGCATCAGCAGCTTCATTTCGGCAAGATCAGCAAAGCCTTTGACGGTCGCAACGCCCTCGTCACCGAAAATCTCAGCACTGGCAAGGGCCAGGTCGCCGATAGCCAACCCGCAACGCGGATATGCGCCACCACAACCGAACAGCCAGAGAGCCTCAGGGCGAGCGTCTCTCAGCAGAGTGATCGCGGTCGCCGCAGCGGATGCTTTGCCGATACCGCTGTGTGCCAGACAGATGTCATGGCCGGCGATTTTGCCGGTCATCAGTGTGATGCCATCGACGGATTCCTGCGCAAAATCCTGAACAGATTCTCTGATCAGCTCGGTTTCTTCCGGGACAGCAGCAAGTAGGGCAATCATAGGGTCGGGGGCTGGAGGCTGGAGGCTGGAGGCTGGCAAAAACCAGCCCCCTACCTCCAGCCCCCGTTTCAGGGTTTATACCAGCCGTCGCGAATCAGGTCGCGCCGGAGTTCGTGGCCTGCATTACGGATCACGCCGCTGTACCAGAAATGATCCTCCACAGAGGTGGCGCCGGGGTTGTCCAGACGTTTGCGGTTGACGATCAGCATCTGGCGGAAGGTCTCGTCCGGATCCTTGAGTACCTCAAGAATGCGGCTTTTAAGCGGGTCGTCACAAGCAGCAATGACATGCTGCAGCATGTCCCGTAATTGCAGGCCCATACGATACTCCCACAGGTCGCCTTCGAAGCCGCTGCAGCACTCCTGGACAAAGTCGTTCCAGTCGAGCAATAAAGCGCCAAAATCGTCATCAGCAAACTCTTCATAGTTTGGATATTGGCAAAGAATTTTTTCGATCAGCGTCTGCTCCTTGCGAGAAAAGAAAAACGAAAGGCTCTCTTCAACCGGATACATGCCGAGGTTGTCGACGATCTCGCGGCAAAAATAAGCGTAGTCCAGATCTCGGTCGCCAAAGCCCTGGAGGCAATCCGGCAGACTTTCCCGCTCCAGGCACAACAGTGACAGGTGGTCATGGCCCAGTTCCGTATGCAGCTTGAGGTTCTGTCGATGAGGAATTCCGACCTTGGCCATCTGGTTGGTGACACGCAGGTGGTTATCGGTGAAAAAAGTCAGGACCTTTTCTTCCGAGTAGAACATCTCCTGGCTGGAGCGATTGTTCGCCAGACCAAAACCGACAAAGCCGTCGTGCAGCATGCGGTCCCAGTAAGGTTCGATAGCGGCAATGATGTCCGCGACTGGCATATAAGGTGAATAGTGAATGCTCGGGGCTGGCGGTTCTGGATCATTTGCGTTCGGTTCAGAGGTGTAGAACTCAAGGATGAAGAATGCTTCCTCCGGTATGCCGGTGGCAAATTCATGAAACGCCGCCTGGATACGCGATGCATCGGCCAGAACTGAAAAGTGGTAGGTGTCGCTGGAGTTTTCCAGTAAGGAAAAGTTGTAGCCCTCTCGCAGGTTGCGTGAGCGCCGTCGGGCCTGTGGCCAGAACTGCAGACCTACCGGAAAATCTGAAAATATATTTGGCAAGGAATACCTCTTGTTCGGGATTGTCTGCTTATGATGCGGCAATCCTCTTTATGAAGTCAACTGTAAGTCGAATCCAGGGCTTATTGGCGAAGTCGTCAATGCCTGTTTGCCGGTGCCGAGCCGGTTGTGTTCAGTGCAAAATGCAGTTTTGCGTCGATGTCATATACTTTCTTTCCTGGTGTTTAATATAAGTAAACAGGTTTTATCTAAAATGAACTTTCCATTGACATCAGCACGTTCTTGGGCTATATCCATGCGGTGGATAAAACCCCATTCTACTGTGAAAGCTTGTGAAAGTTTTTCACTTCTGGATACGTTAAGGTGTTGAAGGACAATCGATATAAAATGTCGGCCCGCAGAATTAACCTGCTGCTTGTCGAAAACTCCAGCCTATAGAGGAATCCAAAGATGACCAAAAAATCGATTAAACCGTCACTGAAGAATCCATTTGATCCACCTGAAAAAGTTGAGTTCACCATCCCTGGTGAAGTCGCCGGGGTACGCGGTGCCTACGAAGAGGTGATGCAGGAAGGTTACGACCTGATCCAGCGTCCGATCAAATCCGTAGCCGTCGGACAGATTGAAAAGCAGCATTTCAAGAAGCGCATGACTGTCTGGGAACGGCTCAAAGTCCTGACCCAGGAAGAACCAAACGTGTTGTTCCAGAACTGGGGCAAGAATCTCGACGGCGCCTCGCTGGTTACCGGGATACTCAACATCAACGGTCGGGATGTCGGTGTTTACGGCCACGATTTCACGGTTCGTGCAGGTTCCGTCGATGCAACTAACGGCAGTAAGCTGGCTCGTATGTTCAGGATGTGCGGCGAGAAGGGACTGCCGCTGATCGGCATGAACGACTCGGCAGGTGCATTTGTCCCGGCGGGAGTCGGTGGGCTTGACGGTTACGCTGAAGCCTTTACCGCCCTGCGCAAGATCAGCGGCGTCGTACCGACAGTCATGTGCATGTTCGGTTTCAATGCCGGCGGCGGTTCCTATCTGCCGCGCCAGGGCAGCTTTGTCATCCAACCCAACGACACCTTCTTCGGCCTGACCGGCCCCGGTGTTGTCAAGTCGGTGCTCGGTGAGGATATTACTCCTGAAGAACTCGGAGGACCCAAGGTCCATGGCGCCTCCGGCGTTTCTGATCTGACCGTGGCAGATGAAACCGCCGCGTTGCGCACCGCCATGCGCCTGATCAGCTATGTCCCCGACAACAACTTCAGCATGGCGCCATTTCAGAAGACCAGTGATCCGCTCGATCGTAAAACCTGGGAAATCAACACTCTGCTCAAGAAGGCCTTCAATTCGCCAACCGGTTTCAATACCCCGTTTGATGTCTCGATCATCATTCAGCAGATCTGCGACCATGGCGACTACTTCGAACTTCAGCCTGATCGTGCCCGTGAGGCGATCACCGCCTTCGGTCGCCTCGGCGGCAACGTGGTCGGCTTTGTCGCCAACAACAGCGCCGTCTCTTCCGGCCAGATCGACTGTGATTCGGCGGTCAAGATCGCCCGTTTCGTGCGTTTCTGCAACATCTACAACATCCCGTTGATCTTCATGGAAGACACGACCGGATTCCTGCCCGGACGAGAGCAGGAAGCTCGCGGCATTGTCCAGGCGGGCCGTTCCATGCTCGATTCGATTGTCGATGTCCGCACGCCGCGCATCCTGCTGATCCTGCGCAACGCCTATGGCGGCGCTTATGCCTCTTACAATAACTACCCGACCGGTGCCGATCTGGTGCTGGCCCTGCCGACGACCCGTCTGGCCGTTATGGGTCCGGCCGGCAAGGAGTTTGTCTATAAGGACGAACTGCGCAAGATCCGCGGCGCCATCAAGCAGATGGTGACCGAGGGAACCCAGGCCCGCATCCACGCCGGCGTGGAGGGCCCGGAGGCGAAGAAAGATGCCGAAGCCGAAGCCGCTGAGTGGCTTAAGGTCCAGGAAGCAGCGCTCAACCTGCGCTACGAAAAAGAACTGATGAATCCCAAAGAGGGTCTTGCCCTTGGTTCCATCTCCTCACTGGTCATGCCGACTGATCTGCGTAAGGTCCTCGGTGAGAATATGAACTTCCTGCTGCGCCACTACCAGCCGTCATCCTGGCAGGATGTCCAGCGTGAGTTCCATTAATAACTAGGGATTCTATTGATATAAGCGAATCAAGGTTTCGATTTGGAGATAAAGCAATGGCACAGAATAATTACTACACGAACAATCCTTTGATCCACAGTGATCGTCGCTTGAGCAAGTCAGACTCCGCATGGGTCCGCTCTTTCTCTTGTGAAGATCTCAAGCCGCTGATTGTCTGTCGTGGCCCGATCCGTCTGGAAGCCATGACCGTCTACGAAGAAATGGGGATCAGTCACTACGGCATCCTGCTCTCGGAGAAGGACTCGATCATCTATCCCAATGCGCTGTCGCCTGAACTGCGCATGCTGACTGATAACAGTCGCGTCCACCGGGTGCCGGATTATACCGGAGCATCCAAGGAGGAGCGCGTCGAGCGCATCGGGCAGATCATCCAGATCGCCAAGGACAATGGCTACGACGCGATCTTCGCCGGTTATGGATTCATGGCCGAAGACGACGAGTTTGTCGCCGCCATCGAAGACGCCGGTCTGAAATTCATCGGTCCTTGCGCGGCGACCCAGCGGGGAGCCGGCAAGAAAGACGAAGCCAAACGGACCGCGTTGAGCGTCAACGTTTCGGTCACCCCGGGTATCGATAACGTCACGGCCCGTACCCTGATCAGCAAGCACCCGAGCCGTGCGGCGCTGCTGGCAGTGGTCAAGGCTGAAGGGCTCAAGTGCGATAAAAAAATTCTTGATAACAAGAAGCTTGAGCTTGTTGATCTCGCCGGCCACATCCTCATGGCCTCCTACGAAAAGGGTATCGATCTTTTCAGCATGGATGAGCTGGGCGCACAGGTCGAAACCGAGTGCATCGAGATGTTCAAAAACTATCCCGGCGCGCGTATCCGTCTCAAGGCGATCGGCGGTGGTGGTGGCAAGGGGCAGCGCATCCTCGGCGCCTCACTGCTCGTCAAGAAGAACCCGACCGATGCCGATATCAAAAAGGCTGCGGCCGTGGCACCGGAGCTGGTCCGTGAAGTTCTGCTCGAAGTCAAGGCGAACGGAGTTGGCGACAACAAGAACGTTCTTGTCGAGCTGAATATCGAACAGACCCGCCACAACGAGATCCAGTTGCTCGGCAACGGCGAGTGGTGCATCGCCCTCGGTGGCCGTGATTGCTCGCTGCAGATGCACGAACAAAAATTGCTTGAAGTATCGGTGACCCAGGAAGCCCTGGCCCTGGAGATCGCCAAAGCCAAGAAAGCCGACCAGAAAGCCCAGGTCAAGGCCCTGGAAAGCGACCTGGCTGTGCTCAAGCGCATGGAAGAAGAATCGGAGCGTTTTGGCCTTGCCGTCGGACTCGATTCGGCATCGACCTTCGAATGCATTGTCGATGGTGCCCGCCACTACTTCATGGAGGTCAATACCCGCATCCAGGTCGAACACCGGGTGACAGAGCTGGTCTACAATCTCAAATTCACCAATCCGAAGAACAAGAAAGAATTCTTTGTCGTTGAGTCACTGGTTGAAGCCATGGCCCTGTTGGCCAGGCACAAAGAGAAGCTGCCGCGTCCCGAGCGTCAGCAGCGCTTCGGCGCAGCTGCCGAAGCCCGTCTCAACGCGACTGACTGCTCGCTGTCACCGAGTGCCGGCGGCGTAATCCGTTATTGGTCGAAGCCGATTGAAGGCGAGGTTCGCGATGACCAGGGCATCTGCATGGTCAACCCGGACACCGGCCAGTTCATGCGCTATACCGTGGCTGGCGCTTATGACTCCAACATCGCCCTGCTGCTGACCAAGGGCGAGGATCGTCTCGCCAGCTATCAACATCTTTCCAAGGTCTTGAGCAGCACCGTGCTGCGCGGTACCGATCTGGCGACCAACCTCGAGTTTCACTACGGCCTGGTCAACTGGTTCCTCGGCCAGAACGTCATGGCCAAGCCGACCACCCGCTTTGTGGTGCCTTATCTGACCCTGGTTGGCAAGCTCAAGGAAGAGGCAAGCAAGCTCGATGTCGTGTTTGCCTTCATGGCCATGAAAAAACATTACAGCCAGCTCTATAGCGACGATCGTGAAATCGCCAAGGCCGTGTCCGAAACCCTCGATCGCAAGGGGACTCTGTTGACCCGGCCGATGGAGAAGTTGCTGGAAGATCCGCATCTGCTTGCCGGCTGGCTGAGCCTCAACCGCAAGACCTTCAAGCACGAGAAGGGCAGGCTGGTCTGGCTGCGCAACCCGTTGGTGGTTGTTGAGGAGACCTATGAATATCTCAATATGACCTGGCGCGCGGCGGCTCCAGCCGCTGAGGTGATCTGGACCCATGACCGCGACCTGCTGCAGAACGCCCTGGCTTTCTATGCCTCGTTGCGTGAGACGTTCGGTCTGAAGAAAGAAGAGTTCGTCAAGCTAGATGACATCCTCAGAAAAGACAAGCCGCAAGGCGGCTTCGATGCCAAAACCTGGGAAGATATTCAAGCGTCCCATCTTGGCTATGAGATCGGCAATGAGCTCTTCGGTATGCTCTTCATGATTGCCGAAAAGACGGATTTCTATGCTTTCAAAGTGGAAGATGATCTTGAAGTGACGATTCCCGACTACCTCAATGATTCGGATCTGCAGGCGGCGATGAAGAAGGTTCTGGTGCCGCCGCCTTCTACCAAGGCCGATGAGGTGGTTACCCCGGGTGGCGGTATGTACTATGCCCAGGAAGCTCCCGGGATGCCAAAATTCGTCACCGAAGGTGCTCATTTTGAAAAGGGCCAACCGCTTTTCATTCTCGAAGTCATGAAGATGTTTAACAAGATTCCTGCACCCTTCTCCGGTACGATTGATAAGATTCTCATCGAAGGGGGCGACGGCGTCATCGTTCAGAAGGGCCAACCGATCTTCAAGGTCACACCTGATGAAAAATTCGTTGAACTCGACCCGAAAGAGATCGAGCGCGAGAAGCGGACGACAACAGCCGCGTATCTGGAAGCTGTTCTCTGACTGTCTCGGTTGCGATGGGACAATCCAAATCGAAATCGGGATCGAAAAGAAATGACACTTCAACGGCAAGAACGATTTCGATCCCGATAGCGATTTCGATTTGGATAAAGAACAGCCCCAACCAAACGTTGCAGGCGCCTACAGGCTCTAAACCCTTGCTTACTTTTCTCCAAGAAGGCTTGACGTGGAATACAATATCGGCTCGAAAATCAAGGAACTGCGCAAGGCTCGCAAGCTGACTTTGCAGGCAGTGGCTCGCGAAACGGGTTTCTCGCCGGCGCTGATCTCCCAGATTGAGAACAACAACGTGTCTCCGCCGATCGCCACGCTTTCCAAAATTGCCCGCTTCTTCGATGTAAAGATCGGCTTGTTTTTTGAAGAAGAGGAAATAGACTGCAAGTATGAGGTCGTTAGAAAGGCCGATCGTCGCGAGGTCAGCCGCGTGATCTCGGTGGCCGGTACCGGTCATGGCTATACTTACGAGGCCCTCTCGTTCCGCAAGCGCAACAAGAAGATGGAGCCGTTCGTGGTGACGGTTGCCCGTCGTCCCGATGAAGAAACCCTTTACAATCATGACGGCGAAGAGTTTCTGCTGATTCTCAAGGGCACGGCGGAAATCATCCTCGAAGACGAGCGCATCCTCCTGGAAGAGGGCGATGCGGTCTACTTCGACGCGACACTCAGACATCGTCTGCTCAATTGCGGCGATGAGGAAACCCAGGTGCTGGCGATCGTGACGAGATAAAAACGGGGGCTGGGGGCTGGAGGCTGGAGGCTGGAAAATCAAAAGATACCCCAGTCCCCAGTCTCCTGCCCCAGCCCCTAATTTTGAAAGGATTCAACATGAGCTGTTTTGATAAGAAGACTCTCGCCGATTGGGAAACGTTGGCGAAAAAAGAACGAAAAACCGATGACCTCGCCAGCTTCACCTGGGAGACCCCCGAAGGCATCACGGTCAAACCCCTTTACACGGCAGCAGACCTTGAGAAACTGGAAACGGTTGACTCCCTGCCAGGGCTGGCGCCTTTTACACGCGGACCGATGGCGACCATGTATACCGGGCGCCCCTGGACGGTCCGTCAGTATGCCGGTTTCTCCACTGCGGAAGAATCGAATGCTTTCTATAAGCGCAATCTGGCGGGCGGCCAGCAAGGGCTCTCGGTCGCCTTCGACCTGGCCACCCATCGCGGCTACGACTCCGATCATCCGCGCGTGGTGGGTGACGTCGGCAAGGCCGGTGTCGCGATCGATTCGGTCGAGGATATGAAAATTTTGTTTGGCGATATTCCTCTCGACAAGGTGTCCGTGTCGATGACCATGAACGGCGCCGTGTTGCCGATCCTCGCCAACTATATCGTGGTCGCCGAAGAGCAGGGTGTGTCTCCGGAGCAGCTGGCCGGCACGATTCAAAATGACATTCTCAAGGAGTTCATGGTTCGCAACACCTATATCTATCCGCCGGCGCCGTCGATGCGCATCATTGCCGATATCATCGAATATACCAGCAAGTACATGCCGCGTTTCAACTCCATCTCGATCTCCGGGTACCATATTCAGGAGGCCGGTGCAAACAATGCCCTGGAGCTGGCCTTCACTCTGGCCGACGGTATCGAGTATGTTCGAACCGCTATAAACAAAGGCCTTGACGTCGACGCTTTCGCGCCGCGCCTGTCGTTCTTCTTTGCGATCGGCATGAACTTCTTCATGGAGGCGGCCAAGCTGCGCGCCGCCCGTTATCTCTGGTCGCACATGATGAAGCAATTCGAGCCGAAAAACCCGAAATCACTGATGTTGCGCACTCATTGCCAGACGTCCGGCTGGAGTTTGACCGAACAAGACCCTTACAACAACGTGGTGCGCACGACTCTCGAAGCGCTGGCTGCGGTGCTCGGCGGGACCCAGTCGTTGCACACTAACGCGCTTGATGAGGCCATTGCCCTGCCGACCGATCATTCGGCACGCATCGCCCGCAATACCCAGCTGATTATCCAGGAAGAATCCGGGGTGACCAATGTCGTCGACCCTCTGGCAGGCTCCTATTATGTTGAAAGTCTGACCGCCTCACTGATTGCCGAGGCCCAGAAGATTCTCGATGAAATTGAAGGTCTTGGCGGCATGACCAAGGCCATCGAAACCGGCATGCCGAAGCTGCGTATCGAAGAATCGGCTGCCAAGAAGCAGGCCGCGATCGACAGCGGACGCGATGTCATTGTCGGCGTCAACAAGTATCAGCTCGCCGAAGAAGATCCTATCGAAGTCCTCAATGTCGACAACACCGCCGTGCGCAAGTCGCAGATCGCCCGGCTCGAAAAGATGCGTGCCGAACGCGACGAGCAGGCTTGCCAGAAGGCGCTTGCCGCGATCACTGCAGCGTGCGAAAATGAAAACGAGAATCTGCTAGGCCTCTGCGTAGAGGCGGCTCGATTCAGGGCCAGTGTCGGCGAGATTTCCGATGCGATGGAAAAAGTCTTCGGTCGCCACAAGGCCGAGATCAAACTGGTTTCGGGAGCCTATGGATCCGTGGTGAGTAACGACGAAAACTTTAACGCGTTAAAGAAACGCATCGACGAATTCTCAACCAGGGAGGGCCGGCGACCGCGCATTCTGATCGCCAAAATGGGCCAGGACGGCCATGACCGCGGTGCCAAGGTGGTGGCGACCGCCTACGCCGACGCCGGCTTCGACGTTGATGTCGGCCCGCTCTTTCAGACCCCGGAAGAAGCCGCCAGAATGGCGGTGGAGAACGATGTTCATGTGGTCGGCGTTTCCAGCCTGGCCGCCGGGCACAAAACCCTCGTGCCGCAGCTTGCCGCCGAATTGAAGAAGCTCGGCGCCGAGGATATCGCCATCGTCTGTGGAGGTGTCATCCCGCGCCAGGATTATGAGGAAATGTTTGCCGCTGGCGCCGCCAGGATCTTCGGCCCCGGCACGCCGATCGTCACCTCGGCCACGCAGACGCTGGATGCGATTGAAGAGAAACAGAAGTAATCATTTGATACTCATATGTAGAGGGCGGGCGCGAGTCTGCCCTCTTTTTGGTTTATAACCAAAGGCGATTCAACGCTGAGTCGCTGAGTCGCGGAAGAAATCAAATTTGATTTTGGAGATGAAAGCTTTTAGATTTAAACCTGAGTAAACGTTGTTTAGATGCTCTCTGCTCCTCCGCGTTACATAAAAGGTTTTTTGTGATCAAACTTCACGATATAGCCGCCGGTGTGCGTGCCGGCAACGTCCGCGCCCTGGCCAAGGCCATCACCCTGATCGAGAGTCGCAACCTCGACCATTCCCTGGCGGCGACCACGCTGCTTGATGAACTCCTCCCTGCAACCGGCCACTCAATCCGTATCGGCATCTCCGGCGTACCGGGAGCCGGCAAAAGCACTTTTATCGAAGCCTTCGGCATGCATCTGGTCCGGCTGGGGCACAAGGTGGCCGTGCTGGCCGTCGATCCCTCCTCGCAGCTCTCCGGTGGCAGCATCCTCGGCGACAAGACGCGCATGGAAGAGCTGGCGCGCGAGACCAAAGCGTTCATTCGGCCGTCACCGGCCGGCAACACGCTGGGGGGCGTGGCGCGTAAAACCCGAGAGACCATGCTGGTCTGTGAAGCGGCCGGATACGATGTGATCATCGTCGAGACTGTGGGAGTCGGTCAATCCGAGATTACCGTCGCCTCCATGGTCGATTTCTTTCTGCTGCTGCAGATTCCCAATGCCGGAGACGAGCTGCAGGGGATCAAGCGCGGCGTCATGGAGATCGCCGACGCAATCGTTGTCAACAAAGCCGAAGGCGACAACCGTGCGCGCGCCGAGCTGGCTCGCCAGCAGTATGCCAACGCCTTGCACATGCTCAAGCCGAAAAGCCGCAACTGGCAGGTCCCCGCTTTGCTGTGCAGCGCGCTGCATAATGAAGGCGTCGCTGAAGTGTGGGGAACTATCGAAAATTTCCGCTCATGCATGCAGAATAGCGGTGAATTTGAAGCCAAGCGTAGACTGCAGGCCAGCGAC
>JAVVDT010000051.1:0-12756 GCA_032250875.1 Desulfuromonadales bacterium
CCGACCGCAACCAGGATCTGGTCAAAGGGAATTCTGACGTCCTGTTCCTGATGCTCACAGATCAGGATTTTTTCATTCTCCTCGACAATGACTTGTTTGGCGGTATATGCGGTCAGCACCCGGACCCCTTCGGCCTCAACGCCAAGAGCACGACCTTGTGCGTCGAGTTGACCGGCGTGATGACGCGGTACAGGAGTTTGGCTGGAGGTGCACCCTGAGTATAGAGATTCAGACGACTGGTCAGTTTTCTGTAACTGGGATGAGTGGTGCGATGAGCCATCAGCACCTCCACTGAGAAGGATGTCAGGTCGACAGAACAGCGTCTCGGGAGGTTTCCTTGACACGGTACATCGCCTGATCCGCCAGGCGGATCAGATCTTCCTTGGATTTGGCATCGTCTGGATACGTGGCGATACCGAAGCTGGCAGTCATCCTGAACGCAACACCGGTGTCGTCAAGGAAATCATGAGCCCGGAAAAGTTCGCAAAGCTTGGTGGCCAGAGTCATGGCGCCGTTTTTGCCGGTATTCGGCAGGACAATAACGAACTCGTCGCCGCCGTAACGCGCCGGTTTGCAGATCTTGCGGATGTTGTCCTTGATCAGTTTGCCAACCTCTGCAAGGGTGCGACTGCCCACCAGATGACCACAGGTGTCGTTGACCTTTTTGAAGAAATCGAGATCAATGAAAATCAGCGAAAGCTTGCCGCCGAAACGATGAACCCGCTCAATCTCTTCCTCGATAAGTATATGCAGATAGCGGCCGTTGTAAAGCCCGGTCAGGTCATCGGTGATCACCAGTTCATTGATACGCATGAAGTTGCGGGCATTTTCAATGGCGATCGCCGCGTAATCGGCAATGGTGGAGAGGATCTGCAGGTCAGCTTCTTTGAAAACTTTTTCGTTGGGGCCGTTTAGCAGTTCGATGACTCCGAGGACATGATGCTTGCTGCACACCGGTACGCAGAGCACTGACTGGGTGATAAAGAGGGAAGCCTTGTCGAAGTGGTCGGAAAAACGTTCATCTTCACTGACGTCAGCGACGACCAGCGCCTGGCCGTGCTCAGCCACCCAGCCGGCAATACCCTGACCGGCAGCGACTTTCATCCCCTTGAGCTTTGCTGCTGCCGGAGAAACAGCGATTTCAAAGGTCAGCTCGCCACTGCGCTCGTCGCGCAGCAACAGGGACCAGGCCTGGGTCTTGAGCAAACGGCTGACCTGATCCATGATCAAGGAGAGCACATCCTCAAGGTCGATAGTCGACGTCAGGGCCTTGCCGATCTCAATGAGAACTTCAAGCTCCCGGTTACGTCTTTCCAGTGTTTTCAGCAAATGAGCATCTGTTGACAAAGGGATCCCCATATTGTGAATTAAACCTGAATTTCAGAGTTCACAAACAACCCGCACAAATTTAGCATGTCTTTCACATCAGGTCACGTGTTTCCATGCGGTATCCGACACTGCAAAGTGATTTCACTCTGATATAATGAAGTGACTCGCATCATCAAAGGGCAGATCATGACTGACGGGTTGCTGGAAAGTATCATTCAGCTGGAGAAACGTATCCAGGCCGAGGTCGCTGCGGAGCACGCGCGTGCCGAGGAATGGCAGCAACGTGAGCTGGCAGCCATAGCGGACTTTTTTGCCTTGGCGCAGACGGCAGAAGAGGAACGCCGCCGGCAAATGCTGGTCGAGAAAAAGGCAGAGTTCCAAAGCAAAGGGGCTGCCCTGGAATCTGCATCAACCGCCTGGAACCGGCGCTTGACAACCCTTGATGATGCAAGACTGCACAAGGCGTTAAAAAGACATCTGGCCGCCATCCTGCCAGGGGGTGACCATGATCATCCGCATGGCCAAAGTTGAAATCGTCGGCCCCAAACATGATCTGCTGGCCACCCTTGATCTGCTGCATAATCGTGGCATTTTTCAGCCGGACCCACAACTTCTGGAACGGGTCGAGCTGACTCGCGATGATCGCCTGCAGGCTCACGTTCTCGACGAACACGATTTGCAGGAACGCAGCTTCTTTCAGGATCTTTTCGAACGCGTCTCTGCCCTTCTTGAGCTCCTCCCCGCAACGATCGATTCGATCTCGCCGTTACAACCTATGCCGGTCATGGACCTTGTCGATGAACTTGTCGATCAGCACCTGGCAAAAGCCCGTGAGCAAGGCCATGCTCTGGCTGATTGTCGTAACGAGGTCGAAGATCTGCAGCGCGACCTGATTTTCTGGCAGGCACTGGAGCCCCTGCTGGCTGACTTGCCGCACGATTCCAACCTGGAGTTTTTGGGTATTACGGTTCGCGATGCCGGGCAGCTGCAGGCTCTCGAAGAACTGCTGCAGCAACGCACGCGAGGCCGCTGCCACATCAGCAGCACAACAACAAGCGACGGCGCATTGATCGGATTGGTCGCCACAGATCGGCAGACAGCCGGTGAACTGCATCAGGCGTTGACTGATGAACGGGTTCCCGAAATGTCCTTGCCCGCGGATCTGGCCGACCTGCCGCTGGCGGAACGCATCCGAGCTTTACGTGTACGCCTGCAAACGGCGACCGCCGACTGTCGCAAGCTCGAAACGCAGTTCCAGGAGCTGTCACGCCGCTGGCGGCCGATTTATCGTCGCGCCCTGGTCTGGCTGGAGGAACGTCTCACCCTCTATCGCGCCACCGCCACTGCCTATACGACCCGTCTCTGCTTCATCATCCAGGGGTGGATGGAGCAAGCCGAAGTTCCCGGCCTGCTCCGTGATCTCAATCAGGCTTTTGCCGGCCGGGTTGTCCTCGAGCAACTGGCCATACTTGAAGAAGATCTTGACCAGATTCCGGTCATGCTGCGCAACCCCGGTTATTTTGCCCCTTTTGAAATCCTGTCGCGTCTACTGCCTCTACCAAAGTACTCCTCCTATGACCCAACGCCAATGATCGGCCTTTTCTTTCCTGTTTTTTTCGGCATGATCCTCGGCGATATCGGCTACGGCGCGATTCTGCTGCTGATCTCCATTTACCTTGCCAGGCACTTTCCTCCACAGCGGTTACTCAGCGACACAGGCAAAGTCCTCGGCGCGGCAGCTCTTTACACGCTGCTTTTCGGCTTGCTTTACGGTGAACTCTTCGGCGACCTCGGAGAAGCCTGGCTTGGCCTGCATCCCTTATGGTTCGACCGCAGTAAAGATATCCTGCCGATGGCTGTCTTTGCTCTAACCGTCGGCGTTGCCCACATTCTGCTGGGCATTACCCTCGGTGTCCTCGCTGACCTGCGCCGCCACCAACCGCGCAAGGCGCTGCTCAAGCTGGCCATGCTCACGCTAACCGTGCTGACAGTGCTGGCCCTGGTGAGTTGGCTTTATCCGCAAACATGGCTGAGTACCAGGCCACTGCTGATCGGCGTCGGCATTCTCATGCCGATACTGATCGCGGCCGAGGGATTGCTCGCCCCGCTTGAGCTGCTTAAAACCATGGGCAATATCATTTCCTACGTCCGGATAATGGCTATCGGCTTCAGCTCCGTTCTGCTGGCGGTGGTTGCCAATCGAATGGGCGGCATGACCGGAGATATCATGGTCGGCATTCTGGTCGCCGGAATCCTGCACGCTTTCAACCTGCTGCTGGGAGTCTTTGCCCCCACTGTTCACTCGCTGCGTCTGCATTACGTGGAGTTTTTCAGTAAGTTCCTCGATCTGGGCGGGCGCCGCTTCCAACCCTGGCACAAGCGGCCCTCTTAAGTGGGTCATCAATAAGGAGAAGCCTCATGGAAAAAGTTTGGATCGCATTTGCCGCAGCACTGGCAATCGGCCTGCCAGCCATCGCCACAGCCTGGGCGCAGTCGCGCATTGGCGCTGCCGGTGCCGGAACCCTGGCGGAGAAGCCGGAATTGACCGGCGTTATTATCATCCTGGTCGCCATTCCGGAAACCATGGTCATTCTCGGTTTTGTCGTCGCCGCAATGATCCTGCTCATGTAGTCGGATTATGGCTGAATCAGAGTTGAGAACAGCCCTGCAGCGCGAAGGTGAGGCGCAAATTCGTGACTTCTGGCAGAAATCTGAAGCCGTGGTGGCAACCCGACGGAAGGAAATCGAAGCTGAGGTGGCGCGATTGAGAGCTGATACGGATCGCAGTCTGCAGACTGAAATCAGCACATTGCGTAACAACATGCACTTCGATGCCCAGACCCGGGCCATGAAACTTCGATTGCACGCAGAAACGGCACTTGAGGAGCGTTTGCTGCTTTTGGCTAATCAGATACTGCCAGAGTTGGCAAGCACCGATCGTGCAGCTCTGTGGCAAGCACTGTGTGCGGAGTTGCCGTCGGCAGAATGGGCGACCTGCAGAATTCATCCTGCAGACAGCAAGCGGGCAGCTTGCGATTTCCCGGCAGCTGAAAGCGAGTACGATGAAGCCCTTGGCGGCGGTCTGATCGTCACGACCGCCGACGACATGATTCGTATCGACAATTCACTTAAGTGTCGCTTGATGCGTGCCTGGCCCGACCTGCTGCCGAAATTGCTGGGAGAACTGCGCAAGCAGGTGGACAACGATGAAACTGCTTATACCGACACGACCGGCTGAATTACCGGAAGAGGCTCTGCTGGCACGGCTACGCTGTCGTCGCGCGGCTATCGATCTGAGGGCTGCCAACCACGTAACCGATGTACCGGCTGCAGACGTTAGTCTCTGGGTTTATCGACGACTCAACAGCCGCCTGCGCAAACGGCTTGAACCCTTTCTCGATCTCCTCGCCATGCGCAGCCTGGTTCTGGCCCTGCGTTACGCCCTGGCCGGCGAGACACCACCTGCCGTTGTACTGGGTCATTGCCTGCTGGACGAACCGCTGAAACGTTTGGTGACTATGACAGCTGAGCCCGAAACCATTATCGAAAAGCTTGAAGAGGCTCTGGGCAAAGACTACCCGTTTGCCGCCGGACTGGTCGCCGCCTATCGCAACCAGGGCCCCGGAGGCGTTGAGCAACAGCTTGCCGACGGCATGCTGCAGCACGGCCTGGCCAGGGCCGAAAGCGACATTCTCAAGGCAACGCTTCGCTATCTGATCGATATGCGTAATTGCCTGATGATTCATAAGCTCTGGCGCTGGCAAGTCAGGCAGGCGCCGCCATTGACTGCCGGAGGCCGGTTCGCCACAAGCGGATTGCAGCGTATCTGGGCGACGCAAGACCGTGACCGTCTTGCCAGGCTGACAACCCGTCTGTGCGGTACACCGTTGACCTCGGCAGACGTTGTCGGCATGGAACAGAGCCTGCTGAAGGGCTTGACTCGATTTTTGCGGCGAGTCGGACGTGATCCGCTGGGGTTGGCTGTGGTCATCGAATATCTCTGGCTGGCTCAACTGGCGGTGCATAACCAGATATTAAGGCAAGCGCTCTCTGCCGACCGGGATGAACTGCTCGAGGAGGTTCTGCTGCTATGAAGGAAATCTTGTTTCTGACCATGAAAGACAGTGCGCCCGGCTTTGCCCTCACCGGAGTCCGTCAGCAGACGTTGACCCCGGCACAGGCCTGGTCAACAATCGAACAGGCCTGTGCCGATGCTGAAGTGGGGGTGATTGCCGCCGACACGCGGCTGCTTGAAAAGCTCGATCAGGTGCGGTTGCGCGAGCTGACCAATCGCTGGCCCGGAGTTCTGGTCACCTTGCCGGCACCTGCCGGCAAGCGCTCCTCGCCGAACGACGAATTGCAACGCCTGGTACAAAGAGCGCTTGGCTATCATGTGAGGCTGCAGCGATGAACGGTCAAGTCACCAGCATCAGTGGCGCCACGGTATGTGTCGATCTTGCTGATCTGAAAATCGGTGATCGCGTTTTGGTCGGCTCAAACCGGCTGACCGGAGAAGTCGTACGCCTCGACGGCAGGATTGCCACAGTGCAGGTCTTTGAAGAGAACCGCGGCCTCGGTATCGGCGAAGCAGTGACGTCCGCCAAAGGTCCCTTGACCGTCCACCTTGGCCCCGGCCTGCTCGGCGGGATTTTCGATGGCCTGCAGCGCCCGCTCTCTTTACTTCTGGAAGGCAGTGGAGATTTTATTGCCAGCGGGCAAGACCCGTTTCCGCTCGACTGTACGCGAACCTGGACTTTCAGCTCCGAGCGTCAAGCAGGAGATCAAATCCGGGTTGGTGAAACTTTCGGCAAGGTCAAGGAAGGTCATATCGATCACCTGCTGCTGTCACCGCATGCCGGCGTTCTGGAACAGCTATACACCGGCAAACTGCAACTCGAGCATCCTGCAGCCATGCTCGCTGGCGGGCAGCCGCTGCATGGCTGGCATAGCTGGCCGGTACGCAAGGCGCGCCCCTATCGACAGAAACTGCAACCGGCAGCGCCTCTAATCACCGGTCAGCGCTGCCTTGACTTTCTTTTTCCGCTGCTCAAGGGTGGCGTCGCCATCGTGCCCGGTGGCTTCGGTACCGGCAAGACCGTACTTGAACAGACCATCGCCAAGTTCGCCGATGTCGACGTAGTGGTCTATGTCGGCTGCGGTGAGCGCGGCAACGAAATGGCCGGCCTGCTCGACGAGTTCGGTGAACTCGAAGATCCGCGCAGCAAGCGACCGCTCATGGAACGCACCATCGTTGTTGCCAACACTTCAAATATGCCGGTGGCCGCCCGCGAATCGTCGATCTTCACTGCCGTGACCATGGCGGAATATTACCGCGACATGGGTCTGGATGTACTTTTCCTTGCCGACAGCCTGTCGCGCTGGGCTGAAGCGCTGCGTGAGATTTCCGCGGCTCTCGAGGAAATGCCCGGCGAGGACGGCTATCCGACCTACCTCGGTTCACGACTGTCTGGTTTCATCGAACGGGCCGGGGTGGTGAAAACCCTGTCCGCCGGGCAAGGATCGCTGAGCATGATCCTGGCCGTTTCGCCTCCAGGCGCCGACTTCGCCGAACCGGTCACGCAGGCCTGCCTGCGCGTCGCCGGCGCACTTTACATGCTCGACACGCAGCTGGCCCATCGTCGGCACTTTCCGGCGATCAACTGGACCCAGAGTTTCTCCCTCTACAGCGACACCGCCTTGGCTCATTTTACCGAACGGCATGCTGAATGGGCCAAGCTGCAGGCACACTGCCGCGATCTCCTGCAGCGCGAGGACGCCTTGCGCGAGGTCGCCGAAGTGGTCGGCATGGAAGGCCTGCAAGATGGTGATCGCCTGTTGATGCGTACTGCCGAAAAGATCCGTCTCGATTTTCTCTGCCAGAACAGCTTCACCGATGATGCCTACACCTCGCCAGAAAGCACAATTGAACATTTTGCCGCATTGATCGATGAACACGACAGGCTCGCTGCCGCCCTGGATGGCGGCGCCCTGCTCGATGACCTGCTCAAGGAGGCTGCCGATGCGCCTCGCTGAACATCAATATCGCTCGGTCAGCGCCATCCGCGGCCCGCTGCTCTTCCTCGAACGGGTCTTTGCCGCTAGACTCGGCGAATTGGTGCGGATTGAAACACCTGACGGCCGTTCGCTCACCGGCGAGGTCCTTAAAATCTCCGCTGGACAGGTGCTGATCCAGGTGTTCGGCGGCACCCAGGGGCTGGACACCCGGCACACAACAGTCAGCTTCAGCGATGCCGTGATGCAGGCACCGCTCGGTGACGGCGTGCTCGGACGGATCTTTGACGGCTCTTTCCGGCCGCTTGACGATCTGCCCATGTTTATTCCGGAGTTCCGCATGCCGGTGATCGGCGCGCCGATCAATCCGGTGGCACGAACCCACCCGGTGGAATTCATCGAAACCGGTTTCTCGACCATTGACGGTCTGAATACCCTGGTCAAAGGGCAGAAGCTGCCGATCTTCACCTGTGCCGGCCTGCCTGCACGGGAAATAACCGACCAGCTGCTGCGTCAGGCGCGACTCCCCGACGGCGGCCCCTTCGCCCTGGTCTTCGTCGCCCTCGGCCTGACGCATTTCGAATACCAGTTTTATCGTCAAACCCTCGAACATATGCAGAACCGCTTTGTCGCTTTCATCAACCTTGCCGACGACCCGGTAGTCGAACGCCTGCTGGCACCGCGGCTGGCCTTGACCGTGGCCGAGGACCTGGCTTTTCGCCAGGAGATGGACGTACTGGTGATCATTACCGACATGACCAACTACTGCGACGCCCTGCGCGAGATCTCCACCGCCCGCGAAGAGCTCCCCGGCCGGCGCGGCTATCCCGGCCACATGTATTCCGACCTGGCCTCTCTCTATGAGCGAGCCGGTCGCATCCACGGACGCAAGGGCTCGGTGACGCTGCTGCCGACCGTGACCATGCCGGAAGACGACATCACCCACCCGATCCCCGACTTGACCGGTTACATCACCGAAGGGCAGATCGTCCTCTCGCGCGAGCTCCAGCAGAAAGGGATTTACCCGCCGGTGGATGTGTTGCCGAGCCTGTCGCGCCTGATGCAGCACGGCATCGGCAAAGGGCAGACCCGTAAAGACCATCGCGACCTGGCCAATCGCCTTTACCGCGCCTACGCCAAAGGCTGTGATCTGCGCCGTCTCGAAGCGGTGGTCGGCCGTGACGGCATGCTCGCCGACGATCGCCAGCTGCTCGATTTTTCCACGCGCTTCGAAGCCGACTTCGTCCATCAGGGCAAACAGCGCCGAAACATCGATGAGACTCTCGATATCGCTCAGGCACTGCTTGATGAATTCCGGGAGGTGGCACGATGATTCAACCGACCCGTACCAACCTGCTCCAGCTCAAGGAGCGTCTGCATGCGGTGCTCAACTGCACCACCATTCTCAAAGGCCGGCGACAGGCGCTGATCAAGGAATTTCTCAAGATCACGCGACCCTTGATGCAGAGCCGCGAAGAGATCAGCCGGGCCTATGCACGGGCTATCGACGCACTCCAGGTCAGCAAAGCTCGCGAAACTTCGGCAGCGATCGACGCTCTGGCAGCGATCAATCGCCGCAAGATCGCCGTCGAAGTCACCGAAGGCAACCTGCTTGGTTTGCGCTTTCGTGACCTGACCAGGCACGAAACCGTCGCACGCAGCTTTAACGAGCGCCCCTACGACATGCACGGCAGCTCAGCCTGGCTCGATGAAGCTATTGACGATTTCGAGGGAATTGTCGAGGAGATGCTGTCGCTGGCAAGTTACGAAGGCAAGTTCCGTCGTCTGGCCGAGGAATTGGTGCGCCTGACCCGCCGCATCCGCATTCTAGAAGAACGGATCGCTCCAAAATTGCGCGTGGATATCCATGCCATGGGCCAATACCTGGCGGAGCGGGAGCGGGAGAACTATTTTCGGCTGAAGCGGTTCAAGGGTTATGCTGCCAGGTAGTTTTCGCACAGAAACGGCGTATGTGGCATCCAGGGTTTTCCAAAGGCGCTGAGATTGACATTCGCACTTGACTTGTGGCAGCGTAGCTCCTTACCCATTTTGCAGTTTATGCAAAAAAGGTGTGCCGGCGATCCATTATCACCAGTCCTTTCCGGGCAGAACTACCATGCAAGCACCATGAATATTACCCTCAGAGACATCCAGGATACCGTTATCCAATACGCCGAGATCATCGCCCAGGTAATCAACGTGGACGTTGAGATCGTCGACCATGAGTTCATCCGGCTCGCCGGCACCGGCTTCTACAGGAATCGACTCAACGAGAGTATGGCCAATGAAGGTTTCGTTTTCCAGGCGGCCCTGGAAAGCGGTCAGACTCAGGTCATCAAGGATCCGGGGCGCAACCGGATCTGCATCTCCTGCCCGAAGCAACTGGTCTGTGCGGAAAAACTCGAGATCTGCAAGCCGATCAAGCTAGGCGAGGAAACCATTGGCGTGATCGGCCTGATCTGCTTCTTCGACGAGCAGCGACAACGGGTTCTGGATAATTTTGATGCCTACCTGGCTTTTCTCGACAAGATTGCCGAGTTCATCGCCAGCAAGGCTTATGAGAAGTTGGAGAAACGACGTTCTGAGCAGATGGTCGGGCTGATGAACCAGGTGATCGACAAAATCAACAGCTGTGTCATTATTCTCAACCGTGAGGATTGCATCAGCTATATCAATCAAAACGCCATCAAGCAGCTTGATCTGAGAGGGGATTGCCTGGGCAGGCCGGTCAGCATTACCGCGACCGGCGACTCGATCCTCGACAACGAGGAGTTCAACATCCTGATCGATCAACAGCGCTTTCTCCTGGCTGGCAACCTTTTCCCGGTCGACCTTGGCCTCGAAGGTTACGCCAAGATCCTTATTTTTCGGGAGATGAAGACCTTCACCTCACGTATCTATGAACTCACCAAGACCGGTGCAAGCATCGGGCTCGATCAGATTCTCGGCGACTCCCCGGCGATTCTCGAACTGAAGCGGCAAATCGTCAAGATCGCCCACTCCACCTCCACGGTCCTGATCCGCGGTGAAAGCGGTACCGGCAAGGAGATGGTCGCCCGCGCAATTTTCCACCAGAGCGACCGCTGCGATGAACCTTTTGTCGCCATCAACTGCGGTGCGATCCCCGACACCCTGTTGGAAAGTGAACTCTTCGGTTATGTCAAGGGAGCCTTCACCGGCGCCGACCCGAAGGGCAAGATCGGCAAGTTTGAACTGGCCAACAAGGGAATCCTCTTCCTCGATGAAATCGGCGACATGCCTCTTTACCTGCAGGTAAAAATGCTGCGTGTGCTTGAAGAGAAGAAAATCACCCGTATTGGCTCCAACAACCCTATAAACATAGATATCCGGATTATCGCTGCGACCCACAAGAACCTGTCTGAAATGATCCATGAACATAATTTCCGCGAAGACCTATTCTACCGCCTCAACGTCATCCCCATCGACATTCCGCCGTTGCGCGAGCGCAAGGCGGACATCGAAATATTGACTCGTTTTTTCATTGCCAAGTACACGGGCCTGTTCAGTAAACACTTCCATCAACTCGACCCGGCAGTTTTAACCATCCTGCAGGCCTACGACTGGCCAGGCAACATCCGCGAGCTGGAAAACAGCATTGAATTCATGATCAACATGATGAACAGTGACGGTCTCCTCAGCTGCGAACTGCTGCCGAAGAGCCTGGTTGGGCCTTCATTCGAGACAACAACGGCTCCTGCCAGAATTCGCCCCCTTCGAGAACTTGAAAGCGAAGCGATCAGTGCGGCCCTGACCCGCTGCGGTACAACCACCCTGGGCAAGAGATTGGCGGCACAGCAACTTGGCATCGGTATCGCAACGCTCTACCGTAAAATCGAAAGCCTCGGTTTATCAAAATGATAAAATCCGCACGGGACACTTGCCCTCGGCTACTTTTTAGTACGGCGACGGTAGGCTTCAGCGATCCCGGCTCCCGAAGTTTCCCGGTAGAGGGAGGGGAGCGCCTGGCCGGTTTCCTTCATGACGGCTACGATTTCATCGAAGGGTACCTTATGACCACCGTCTGTCAAAAGGGCTAAATGGCAGCAACTCAGAGCCCGCGTGGCGGCATGAGCATTGCGCTCTATACAGGGGATCTGCACCAGGCCCAAGACTGGATCGCAGGTTAAACCGAGATGGTGCTCCAGCCCCATCTCGGCGGCATATTCGATTTGCCGCAACGAGCCACCATACAGTTTGGTAGCGGCGGCCGCCGCCATGGCGCAGGCAGTGCCGATCTCACCCTGGCAGCCAACCTCGGCACCCGAGATCGAGGCATTGTGCTTGACCAGATTGCCAATCAGACCGGCCACCCCAAGGGCGCCGAGGATATCTTCGCGGCCACAGTCGAGGATCTCATCAAGGTAACGCAGAACCGCCGGCAAGACGCCGCTGGCTCCGCAGGTTGGAGCAGTCACAATGATGCCGCCGCAGGCATTTTCCTCGGCGACCGCGTGGGAGTAGGCGAAAAGCAGCCCATCCTGCTGAAAATGTCGACCGAACAAGGATGCTTTGCGATAAAAAGAGCATGCCTTTCGCGAGATTCCCAGGCTGCCCGGCAGGGCTCCTTCTCTTGTTAGCCCGCGCTCGACAGCCCTGCTCATCGCCACCCAGACGCTGTAAAGGGAAGCTTTTATGTCTTCACCTTCACAGGCTTGCACATAGCTCCACAACGTCTCTCCGGTTTGGTCACAGTGCTGCAGAATCTCCTCCATGCTCATCAACCCGTAGATATCGGCAGACTGTTCCTCATAATCAGCCGCACCCAGAGCCCCGCCGCCGAGACTGCAAACCTCCCAGCTTTTCAACACCTCACCCGTGGCAGCTAAAGCCTCAAAGCGCATACCGTTGGGATGCCATGACAGCACTTCTTCCGGCCGCCAGACAAGATCGAGGGGTTTCCCGGCAAAGGCATCGTAGAGGGCCTGATCGGTCAGGTGACCAAGGCCGGTGGCCGCCAGGCTGCCGAACAGAGTCACCCGGTAAGCAGAGGCGTTGCGAGTCTCCTCCAGGAAAATCCGCGCAGCCCGGGCCGGCGCAATCGTGTGACTGCTGGAAGGTCCGCTACCGATGCGATATAGCTCACGAATCGATTTCATGATAACCCCCGTTTCGCTGTAGGTGCTTTTGCATTAATTTGCCGCTTTGAATCCTGCCATCCGCTGCAGATGACTGCTTAAAATGCAAAATGACAGCCAAAGTTTAAACTAAATGACAAAATCGGAAATATCGTCAAAATACCGGCAAGCCGCGAGCAGAGCTCAAAATCTTGGCTCGGAACATGCACTATGCTCTGCCATGTAGCACGCCCTCTAGCAGCCTGTCGGACTATACGGGCCGAAGCGAAAATTTGGATGTTTGAGAACAGATTTTAGCTCATTTGCAGGTTCATAGCCG
>JAVVDT010000052.1:0-12733 GCA_032250875.1 Desulfuromonadales bacterium
GAGGTCTACCGTTTCCGAGCTGGAGCCGAAGGAACGATGTCCGACCTCGACCGTATCACTGACCTCAAGCACTTGCGGGTTCGAGGGATGGCTCAAGTCCGGTTGTCTGCGGTCCTAAAAGCCACCGGATTGAACATTCTGCGCGCAACGGCCTTCAGAAATCGCTCCAGAAGGCCGAAAAATGAAAATGAGGGGTCAATGCCATCCCTAAAAGCCCTTATTGCTGCTGTCAAAGAACAATTTGAACGTTTGCTTAATGTGTTACACGTAAAATCTGATCTATGCTTGCCGACACAACTGCAAATCGGCAGGTTGATGCCACAAGCGGACTGAGACTTTTTGCAATAGCATCACAATTCATAAAGTAGAAAGGATTAATGGGTGTTTGTTTATCAAAGAAGTTTAAAAAAAACAAGAAAAAAGGAGAGGTTAGCCCCGTTTAGAGTAATCATGAAATAATTTTAACTTTTGTGTTGACATGAGCATATTTTAATGTTAAATATTTAATTAAGACTGAGGAGCACGAGGCAAACACAAAAAACAGGAGGACGTCATGAAAACTCAAAACCGTTTTATGGATAATGTGAAAAGTAGTTATCTGGTCCTGGTTATCGCCGCTCTCGGCGTGTTGGCTTTTATCTCGGCAGTACTGATTGCATGGCCGGCACTCGCTTACATCGCTTCAAAGCTGTTCAATTAGGAATTAGACGGTAATAACCAACCCTCTCATCTGTTGAGAGCAATCATAGGAGAAACGCCATGAAAACCGCAGCCAATATTGTCAATAACGTCAAAACCAGTTACACAGTCGCAATAATGAGTGTCCTTGGCATTTTCGCCTTTGTCTCGGCAATCTTAATCGCTTGGCCTGCATTGGCCTATCTTGGCGCTAAAATGTTCAATTAATAAATATAAAAGCAGAGCCATGGTTTAATCGTGACTCTGCTTTGTAGAACGAGAACAGGCCGCTCTTATCGAAGAGCGGCCTGTTGTTTTGCACTGCAAATAAAATGTCAGTGGGCTTCGTCTTCCTTAAGGAATGCAGGAACGATCTTGTTCAGGAACCAGAAGATCACAAATGGCGTGGCCATGACTGTTGCTGCACCGAAAAAACCTTCCCGGAAGGTCTCCCAGGTGGTCGGCAGGAACGGCATGTGATAATGCATGAAACCGGAAAAGCTTAAGGAGAATGCCTGGCCGCCGATGACCACGTTCCAACGCATCATGAACACCCCGAAGATAACCAGCACGGTAGCAATTGTCGTTCGACGTACGGTTCGCCCGGGGAGCACCATCAGCAGGAATGGCAGCACGTTGCCAATTGCGTACTGCATGATAAAGATCTTGTTGAAGTCGCGCTCCAGGATGACCTCGCGCAGAATATCCCAGGATTTGACCTGTGTGTAGCCGCGGAAAATCATGTCGAGGATTTCCAGGGTGAGTGCGGCGATCATGAAATAGAGAAGATAATTGGAAGCAATCGCAATTTCCTGCGTCTCAGCGGACTGCAGTTGCTCAACAGTTGGTGCGCTTGTGTCCTTGGCCCAGCGACTCATCTTGCGCTTGGCCATGAACTTGCGAATTTCCATGGTCACGACGTAACAGAGGATGCAGAGCGCGATTCCGGAGACAACTGCAGAACAGATGAAGATTACCGGCATCAGCGGAGTCATCCAGAGCGCATTGGCCTTGACCGAGCCGAAGATAAAGCCTGCGTAGCCGTGCAGGAAGCAGGCGACGGGGATACCGAGTGTTGCCAGTTTCTTGACCGCATTGTGATCCTTCTGGATGGCCTCGTTACTGATGTCCATAGCGCCGAGGGTCAGCACTTTGAAAAAATACATACGCAGGTTGTCAAAGCCGCTGCGATCAGGCTGCGCTGCCAGGGTCTGAGTTGTCAAGACAAAGTGCTTGCGGTATTCGAACCAGATCTCCGAGGCGACGATAAAGGAATAAGTCATAAAGACAATACCGAAGGCCGAAATCGCAGAGGTGAAGTGCGGCGTCATCATGACATTAATGCCGCGAAACGGCTGTTGCAAATGCAGCAGCAGCGGCATCATCGCTACCGGTAGCAGGGCAAAGGAAAAGACCAGTGAAAATCTGGCTATCTCCTTGAGCTGTTTGACTCCGAACACATGGTAGAGGGAGGAAAGGACAAAGGCACCGGCAACCAGACCTGTCATGAAAGGGTACATAACGATCTGGATTGACCAGTAGATGTACTCATTGGGCAGAACGAAGAGTTCCTTGACGGTCCAGAGTTCTCCGTGAACGGTCATTGCTTGCTCTAGCATGATTAACGCACCTCCGAGGCGAGGCCGATATAGAAGGCCTGTGGTCTGGTTCCAAATTCGTCTTTAAGGACTCCGACTCGCTCATTAAGGATGATCTTCGTAATCGGGTCATTAATATCCCTGATATTGCACATCTTGCGCGCACCGAACGGACAGGCGTTGACGCAAGCGGTTTCCAGTCCCTTGGTGATGCGGTGGTAGCAGAAGGTGCACTTGTCGGCGACATGTTCGGTTGGATGGAAGAAACGTGCACCAAAGGGGCAGGCCATGATGCAGTAGCCGCAACCGATACACCAGGAACGATCTACCAGCACAACGCCGTCATCAGTTTTGTAAGTGGCACCGACCGGGCAGACCTGGGTGCAGGGAGGTGTTTCACAATGGTTGCAAAGCTTCGGTACGAAGAAAGCTTTGCCGACATTCTCCGGGTCAATTTCCTGGAATCCAAAGTGCTCGCCGAGATCAATCCTCGCTTCCGTAAAGCCATACTGGGCAGCTTTCGGGCTATCGACATAGCGGCGATCATCCTTGGTGTAAACGTAACGCTCGACCCAGGTGCGGCTGACGTTCGCCTCGAAGGGAATGTCATTTTCGGTTTTACAAGCTTTGACACAGAAGCCGCAGCCGACACATTTATAGGTGTCGATCAGAAACGCCCAGTGAATATCGGGATTAGCGGCCAGTACTTCTTTCGGATCAATGAGATCGAGAGCCGAGAGAGGAACTGTGGCACCGGCAATGACAACAATCGTGTTTTTCATAAATTCACGCCGCTTCATAACTACATATCCTCCAGTCTCGGATTGTGCGGGTTATGGCAATCGACGCAGAACTCATCGACATTGTGCTCCTTGGGATCAATGCCCGGAATGCGCTTGCGCTCACTGGTGGTGTAAGGCAGCAGCGTGTGGCAGCGCAGGCAGAGATCGCGACTTCTGTCGATTGCCAGAAGCTCCGGGTTCTCAGGATGGTCGAGAGCCGGGCCATGACAGTTTTCACAAGGGATGGTCCCGTGCAGGTCCTCGGTGCGGATTTCAACTTCATCGCCGTGGCATTCCCCGCAGTACTCGTGCATCTTCTGCTTGCCCGTGTCACGGTATTTGAGCGGCTGTTGCTTCCAGACTTCATCATTATCCTTGTTATGGAAGCTGTACATGAAGCCGTATTCGCCTGAGCCAAAATTGTCCGGCACGTAAAACGCCCGGAACAGCAGGATTGCGGCGACAATGCCAATGACCACAAAAAGTGGTCGCCAAACATGACTTTTCACGATTGTTTTCCTCTCTTCCGATAAAATTAATTTGCCTAAAGGTTCTAAAGAGCAATCCACTGTGCTTGATGAGCAGGTCTACCTTCTGCAAATCAAAGCTGTGCCGTCTCATCCGCCGGCGGATTTTGATCAAATTCCCGGGCACGCTTTGCCCGATCCGCTCTACTCAGAAAAAACATGTTGTCACCGATGTGAAAGTCGACACCATCGTCAGCGACGTGGAAATCACCGTTCATAATCGGGATTGCAACGCGCAGCAACATGGTAAAGACAAACAGCCCGGTCGCCCAAATCCCGATCGCAAGCAACATTTCCATGCCTGAAGGAGCATACTCGTAGATCTCATGGAGGACATCAGGGACAAAACCCGGGATAACCAGTCCCATGCCTTTCTCGATATAGACACCAATAAAGATCAGGATGCAGCCAATCACCAGGATTGTATTGTTACGCCGTGTTTCAGGGATCAGGAAGATCATAAATGCGGTGACGTTGAAGATCATTGCCGTCCAGATCCAGGGAACCAGTGCATTATGACCGTGCAGGCCCTGAAGAAGGTACTGCAATGGTGCCAGGTGAACAGTGTCGGAGTAGTACTCTTTAAAAATCTCAGCCCCCAACAGGAAGAGATTGATGAACATTGCGTAAGCGATCAGCTCGGCAATCTTTTGAATGGCTTCGTCCGTAATCCTGAAACGGGTGTACTTGCGGACCAGGAAGAAGATCAGGATCATGAACGCCGGACCGGAACAGAAAGCTGAAGCGAGAAAACGCGGGGCCAGGATTGAAGCGTTCCAGAACGGCCGCGCAGCCAGACCGTTGTAGAGGAAGGCTGTCACCGTGTGAATTGAAATGGCGGCTGGAATCGACAAGAGCAACAACGGCGTCATGAAATTCTTGTTTGGCACCCGTTTGTAATAAAGGTTGTAGAGGTAGTAGACGGCGATGGTCAGGTTGAGTACCAGATAAAGATTGAGGACCAGTACATCCCAGGCCAGCAATGATTGTGGGAAGTTCAGAATGCCGATAAAAGGAATCAGATGCCAGAAACGGTCCGGGCGGCCGAGGTCGGCGGTCACAAAGAGCAGACACATGATGATCGCAGAAATAGCCAGCAATTCGCCAAGCAAGGCAATCTCTTTAATCGGTTTCCAGTGGTAGATGTAAGCCGGAATGACCAGCAGAACCGCCGCCGCCGCGACCCCCACCAGGAAGGTGAAATTCGAGATGTAGAACCCCCAGGAAACCTGGTCGCGCATATTGGAGATGATCAGGCCTTCGTTAAGCTGCACCATGTAGGTAATGACGCCGATTACCATCAAGGCGAGCAGGAAGCCCACCCAGCAATAGTAGGCAATACTTCCTCGAATGGTCAGAACCAGGGTTCCTTTGTAAAAATTCCAGATATTTTTCATCTGACTACTCCCGAATTAGGTCGCGTAGAAATAGAAGAATTTCGGTTGCGTATTGAGATCTTCCTTGAAGATGAAAACGCGCTTGTTCTCTATCAGGTAACGGATTTCACTCTTCGGGTCGAGCATGTTGCCGAACTTGCGGGCGCCGACCGGACAGACTTCTGCGCATGCAGGATAGCGTCCGGGCTGTTCGCGCGTTCGCTGGATGCAGAAGGTGCACTTTTCCACCACGCCGACCGGCCGTGGCCGATTGCCGAGATAATGCGTGTCAGGATTCATCTCTTCTTTAGGCAGTTTACCCTTGGACCAGTTGAAATGACGTGCAGAATAAGGGCAGGCGGCCATGCAATAGCGGCAGCCGATGCACCAGTTGTAATCAACCACGACAATGCCGTCATTCTCTTTCCAGGTCGCCTGAACCGGGCAAACTTTTGTACAGGGCGGATTCTCGCACTGCTGACATTGTACCGGCATGTAGAACTTGCCTTCTTGCGGGACTTCAGGCGGGTTGTAATAGTGCTCGGCATGTGACAGGTCAACGCCCTTTTCTTTGTCGAGCTGCATCACGCGAATCCACTGGATTTCGGGTTCGCGAGACTGGTTGTTCTCTTCCACGCAGCCATAGACGCAGCGTCGGCAGCCGATACAGCGCGAAAGATCGAGACCGTAGCCGTATTTGACGCCCTCGATAGGCAGCGTTGCCTTAACAGTGACCTGCTTGCCGTACTCTTTGCTGTATTCACCCTCAAGACGAGCCAGCACCTGGTTGAGCTCAGTCTTGTTCAACTCCCGGAAGTTCTTCTGAAAAAATGCTTCCCAAACCGATGCCGAGGCATTGGTTGCCGGAAGGGCCAGAGCTCCAATGCCCGCTGCCAGGCCTTTAAGGACCTTGCGGCGAGATTTCCTGAAGACATGTTTGTCGTGGCTGGATTCGTTACACATATACTATCTCCTCTAAAGAGGTCTTCGGTCGTTAGTTGTCAATTGTGTGCTGGCGTTGTCTGGGAACCCTGGCGATTCAGGTTTTCGGGACGAACCGGCGCTGGCATCGGTTGCAACGGTTTGAAGCTGGGGCTGTGCGGGTTATGGCAATGGGCACAGAGCAGGTATTGCTTCTCGCCGTTCCAGAAGCCGGTCCGCTTGCCGTGGACGCCAACTTTCCAGTCGCGGAACTTGTCGCCGTGGCACTGGCCACAGAGCCGGTACGATTCAGTGAACGGTATCACCTCCCCGGAAATCAGGCGCAAAGTATCCCGGTCGTCGAGGTTGTGACAGTCCAGGCACCAGCGCTGCCCCTCGGCATGGTTAAGGACTATGTCCTCATGCATGTCAACCAGCTCACGCCGCTGCGGGTTTGGATCCATGTCCGCGTGGCAGTCGGAACAAGGGAAGATATCTTCGGAAAAAGGTGGTGGCGGCACCGGGTAAGTCGTGCCCTCGTCAGCACGGCGTTTGTACTTTTCGACCTTTTCCTGGACAATCAGGGTGCCATGACGGTTGAAAAATTTTTCGACCTCAGCTGCATAGACCACGACGGCACCAAATGCCACCAGGCCAATCGCCAGAGATAAACATCGCCAGACATAGATTTTCACTGTCTTCTCCTCCATGCGGAAAAAGAGATGGTTGTATCAGGTAAAACGTGGTTTGTTTCTAGCATGATGCGCTGGTTTTTGTCAAATGTACTCTGCCATGTGTTTATTGAAAATCCTCTGTGGGATGTAATTGGAATAATTTCTTACAATCGCCTGCCTTAGAATTAAATGTTATTAGTTATGAAACTCTTATGGTTGCTTCGTGAGGTGAGTCTTGACAGAAAGAATTAAATAAAATACTGTTCTATTTATTTGTATTGTAGCGTTATGTCTTCATTGTGTTGCCGTCACATTCTGCTTTTGGTCAAACATCGGCGCTGCCAAGAATAACTGTAAAGCTCTTAAGCGCGGAATAAGTTTAATCGCTATCATTTTATTCTCAACTGATAATCGGGGTACAGAGCCATTGGTCTGGATAGTGCGAGGCATTTATGACTGAGCCGTATGATGATCTGGTGAAACGGGTTGCAGATCTCGAGTCGCAGGTTTCTGCTTTAACCGAGACAGTCAAGCAACTGCAGGCTGGCATTGGAACTGCTGCTCTGAGTGGCGACGCTGCCAAGAAGAAAACCCCTCCTAAGCTGTCAACTGAGGGAGGAGCCTCTGACGAAATCCTGTCCTGGGTAGACAAGTCATACATACTTTCGCGGATTGCAACGACTAGTTTTATTGTCGCCGTCGCTCTCGCTTTGAGGACAGCTGCTGATAGTGGCGCCATAGATTTGCAGCTCGGCTCTTTCATAGGCATGCTCTACGCGTTTGGACTGATTATCTACGGATGGTTTGCTTATAAAGAAAAAAGTATTCAGGCTCCGGTTTTTATCCTCTGGGGAACTGTTGTCATGTGCGGTGTCGTTGTCGAGGCCCATCGTGTATTCGATACGGTGCCGACAGAGCTTGCCTACGTCGCCCTGGCTGCAACCGGTTTGGTTGCAACGATCATCAGTCGGCTTCACCGTGTGGCCCTGCCGGTTTTTGTCGGCACTCTCGGCATGAGTTTCGGCAGCTTTGCTCTCAATTATCCTAACCCGGTCTTCCCTTACCTGGTAGTCGTTTTGGGACTGGCAAATATTTTTGCCACCTATGCGACACGCTTGTTGAGGGCTTCCTGGCTGCGTTGGCTGTTGCTGCTTCTGTCACTCTTCATGATCTTGCTATGGAACCAGAAACTGGCGGTATACCTATCTAAATTAACTCCCGAAAACCTGGATTTTTCAGTACGGGGATTGCTGCCGTCAATTGGTTTTCTGGGTTTGGTGTTTGCCGGGATTGCTCTGCTTGGTGTGCTTGGCAAAGTGCAGGAAAGGATATCCAAATTTGATGTGGTTTTGCCGGTTCTCAACGTCTGCTGGGTCTACCTGGCGGCAAGTTTTGCTGTCAGGCAGGGGCTGACTACGCCGACGACGTTTGGCTGGATAGCGCTGGTTGCAGCCGCTTCTCATCTGGCGATAGCCTGGTGGCTTGCCTGCCGCTCCGAAGGCGGTGCTCTTGGTACAACCCCTTTTGCGGTAGCCGGCGGGTTTCTGATGGCTTTTGCGGCCCCCATGGCCCTCGGTCATGCCGTGATTGCCGGGGTGCTGGTTGCCTTGCTCGCTGTCGGTATGGCGTGGGTTTCCGCGCGGAGAGCTAATCTCGGATTGCGGCTGGCATCATATCTGCTGCAGCTCTATGCCTGCTCATCATTGGTCTTTCTGCTCTGGGCAACCGACGGAACCAAACCGTCGCTGGTCGGGGCATTGTCTTCGGGCTTGTTGGCCATAATCGCTTTCTGTCATTATTTCTGGGCGCGTCGGCATCCTCCAGCGCTTGGGACCAGCCTCATGGGCAGGCTCAACAAACACGACCGCGGAGCGAGTGTTTTACTGATTGCCGCCTTGTTCAGCGGTTTCTTTACCTTACGTGTCGGTCTGTACCAGATTCTTGATTCCCTGCACAAGGCAACCCACAGTGCCTTTGGCGGGGGGCAATCCGTTTTGATCAACATTACTGCCGCGGTTTTGCTATTGCTGAGCCTGGTGCGGAGGAATGAGGAGCTGCGTAATGTGGCCGTGGTGATTACCGTGATTGGCGCCGGCAAAGTGTTTTTGATGGATATGGTGCAGCTGAAGGGAATGCCCCTGATGATCAGTGTCTTTACTTTTGGTCTGGTTGCGGCGTTGGCGTCGTTTGTCCTTGGTCGCTGGAAAAAATCGGACGATTCATCTGGTAAAGCTGGGCATGATGTGGGTTAGGCGCTGCATGATGCTTTGGTAAGGTGATCATCTGGATTGTCACACAAAAGGAAAAGGCGTCCGCAATTGCGGACGCCTTTTTGTGTCGGGTTCTCAAGACATCATGTGTATGCAGCCATCCCGGAAAAGTCTGCAAACCTCGCAGGAACAAATATCGTTAAGCCATGCCATGCGCTTTTGCGAGGGCTGCATGGTAAAATTACCAGACTGAATCAAGCTGTGTCATAACCTGTTTGAAATCGGCCACGACACTGTCGAGAATGGCAGAGGCATATTCATTGTTATGGACACCTTTAGTGCCATCGTTGCGTACGAAGTTGAGATTGCGAAGTGCTTTCTCATAAGTCGCCCAGGCTTCTTCTGTATTGCGCTTGGCAGCGTCGGCATCGAGCAATGCAGCTTCGATTTCAACGCGCATTGCCTTGAGTGTCTCGATGCGGGCCCTGGTCGTTTCTGCCCATTCATCGAAAATCTCCTTGTATGCTTCATCTTCATGGCAATCGGTACAGGTCGAAGAAGAAGGGCGGAAAACACCTTTGGTAACGCCGGTATGGCAGTCGATGCAGGTCATGTCAGCGGCATCACCGTACATCAGACTGGGGGTAACGGGGAGGCCTTCGATGCCAACGCCTTCGTTCATGGCGACTTGGGATTCGTGGCAGACTTTGCAATCAGCCATCTGCGGGGCATCGCCGCCGGCATCAGCATGACAGGTAAGGCAGAAGTTCATGCGGTCGGTTGCCGTTGCCGGGTTGTGCACGACTCCAAAATGGCAGTCGCGGCAGGTTAAATCGAACTCTTCAATATGCAGTGTGTGATCAAAATGAATGCCGCCGACATAGTCGTCTGTCATAATGTCCGCCAGCCCCTTGCGCTCGCGGAACTCCGGGTTGACGACGTCATCGAGCATGCGCATATTAACGAGCTTCATCGGTCCCTTGGTGGTTTCGCGAACGATCTCGTTGCCTTCGTCAGAGTGGCAGTAGAGGCAGTGCCAAGAAGGAACCAGGTCTTCATGCGGGTTCGACAGGATCTCCAGTTTCTCTTCTTTGGAGATGGTCAGCTGCATATAGGTATCCTTCAGGCCACCCAGCTTGGCTTTCGCATAACCGAACACACCGGGGCGACCATGGCAGTCAAGGCAGGAAACTCCGGCATCACCATGAGCAGAGTGTTCCCAGGAATCAACTTCAGCCAGAGGGCCGAAGCCTTGTGCAGGGTGGCAGAGATGACAGAACTCGGGCTCAGAAGTCATATGGAGAATCTGGATGTTGATAAAGCCGAACATCACGACAAACACGACCGCAGCAATGGTGAAGAGCACAATGTGTCGCTTACACCAGTCAAATACGCTTTTAAACATAATCTTTCACCTCTGTCATAACGCTACTATTAGAGTTGTCTCAGCAAGGGATTAAAAGTTTGAGAAACCACCGTATAATACACATTTCACGAGTGAATGCAATAGAAAGGTCTTGTCCGGTACGCATGTCCTGTGCGGTGTTCATGACACAGAATCTCAGTTATTGCGCATAAAAACGGTTCATCCTGGAAATCGGTGATGAACCTAAAAAAGGGGCTGCCAATTGGCAGCCCCCGGGTTTTCCGTTTATCTTGATGGGCTAAATGTTAATGTCCACTGCCTCCCATAAAGGCGAATATCATGAGGAAAAGGCAGGCAATGCCGGTAAAGAGGGCGATGTAGCCAAAGGACTTGAGGCAGAAGTCGTAAACGGGACCGCTGACTTTCTTGCAGACAAATTCCTCGGTAATCCCTTCTTCTTCGTAGCGGCGCCACTGGTCACCACGTTCTTCTATGAACTCTTCTTTGGCCATTTGACCATTGAAGATGACGAAGTCCATCGGGAACTTCTCCGGACGTCCGTGCGTGTTATAGAAATGAACCGTGAAGATAAATCCGGTTGCCAGCAGGGCTTCGTCGGAATGCACAATCGTGGCAACATTGAACATCCAGCCCGGCAGGAAGTAGCCGAAGAATTCCGGGAACCAGAGCATCAACCCTGATCCACCGATGGCGAACATACCCCAGAAGACCGCTAAAAAGTCAAATTTCTCCCAGTAGGTCCAGCGTTCAAAGGTTGGCTTTGGTCCGAGGAACAGGAACCAGCGTACCATGCCGACAACGTCTCTGACATCGCGCAGGTTAGGACAGAGTGAGTCTGGTCCGAACAAGCGTGTCAGCCACATATCGCCCGAACTTTTCTTCTTGCTCAAAAAGAGGAAGTCAAAGCTGAGGATGAGGGCTGACACAAAGTAATAGAAGGTCAGAATCGCGCAACCGCGATGTATCAGGCCGGCATAATATGTGCCGCCGAAGAAATCCATCATGCTCGTTGCCCAGTGCTGACCGGCGAATTTGAGTGGAATCCCGGTTAGAGTCAGGCCAAGGAAGCTGATGATGACGGTCAGGTGCAGAAAGATGTGACGGGCCTTGAAGCGTATGTACTGCTTGTGCGGCTCGCTGATATGGTGCTCTGTTTTGCCCAGATGGCCCTCTGCCAGCTTTTGGCGGTTTTCAACAAAGCCACGAATCATCCAGAGCAGGGTGTGGATCCAGAATACGGCGAAGGTACCGACCAGCAGGCCGGTCATGCTGACATAGGTCCAGTAACTGATCGGGTAATTCTCGCGGTCGGTCATGTCGCCATGAGAGTTGAACTTGGTGAACAGAGGGGTAGCGTTGGGGTGACACTGGGCGCAGGTCCCGACCAGGTTGGCCTCATTGACGCTGGACGCAGGATCGTCCTCGGGCAGCACGTTGTGCGCAGTGTGACAGTCGGCACAGCCGGCAACCTTGTCTGGTGAGCCAAGCTTGAAGTTTTTGCCGTGGTAGCTTTCCATATAAGTTTTCACGGCAACGTTGAATACGCCGTTGCGTGCCATCATCTCCTGGTCGGAGTGGCATCCGAGGCAGACCTTGGTATGAAATTCACGATTGATGTGGCTGTTGGAATCTCCCAGCTGCTCAATTTTGTGGAGACCATGACAGTCATGACACGCAGCAGAATCCTGGTTCCCCGCCATAACAGCCTTGCCATGAACCGAGTCGAGATAATCTTCGTGATCATCATGGCAACCGGTGCACTTGGCGATGACTTTGGTTTTGTCGCCCTTCCAGTAAGTGTGAGTATGGATGTCATCATGACAGTCAGCGCAGGACACATCGTTCAACTGATGGACGCTGGCATAGTGCTCGCTGGTTTCTTTCTTGTGGCAACGCACGCATTTGGGCTCTCCGGGCATGACGTCACCGGACATATGCGCATCGAGAGAAGTGACCTCGATATGGCAACTGGTGCATGCGTTCTGGCCATGCACGGAAGCGCCATAAGTGACCGGAGAGACAACATCATCGTGACAGTCGAGGCAGACTTCAGGAGCGATGGCCATACCGCTTTCTGCCTGTGCCGAAATGGTTGGCACAAGCAGCGCCATAGCGAGCAGTATAAAAACAAGGATTCTGCAATTCATATTCTGACCTCCTGATAGTCTTCTATTTGTTCAAGCCGGAGAGGGTTGAGATAGCTTAAAAAATGTAATGTTTGTGGGGCCATAAAAACAAGAAAAGATGAATAAAATAAGAAACTTATCTTATAATGAGGTTGTATCCTGTATAAGATTAAAAATGGTTTAGCATAGGCCGCATTAAAAGTCAATCGTGAAAGGTTGCTAAGAATAATATTTTAAATATACACCCGCATAATTTTTCTATACGCTTACAAAGATCTTGTCTGATTGAAATAAAAGACGCTAATACCCTGTAACCTATAGGATTTCGCAAGATTGCGCAGGGATTTGCCGGGTCAGCAAGGCGCGTCTTCTGCTGCCCAGCCGTAGCTACTCAGCTGAAGGCGCAACGCCGCTGACGCGGCAAAGAACCAGCAAGATGCGAAAGATTATGGGT
>JAVVDT010000053.1:0-12720 GCA_032250875.1 Desulfuromonadales bacterium
GCATTTGGGCTGCAGCTGTTGCTTGCGGGAAGTTAAGTGACAACGTTGGACGCAGGCAATGGCTGCAGACCACATGCGCTCGCTTATGTGCTGAATCAGTTACCATACTGGTTACTTTTCTTTACATACCTGGGACTCTCTAACGTTTTCAGCTTATCACGTATTTCACTATCAGAACATATCGACCGGGTCGACATCAACAGTGAGGACGATACCGGCGGGCAACTGCGACCGCAACCTGCCAAGTTGCTCGATCTGGCGCCGCAGCGGTTCACGCTGTTTCGCTTTAAGCAGAATCTGCACCCGATGCTTGTTGCGCAGCCGCGGCAGCAGGCATGGCGCCGGACCGAGGACTTCCACATCCAGGGCCTGTCCGGATGTCAGATTGGTGGAGAGTTGTTCTGCTGTATTATGCACTTTTTTTTCGTCATTGCCACTCAACACCAGGTTGACCAGGTAACCGAACGGTGGATAAGCCAACACCTGCCGCTGAGACAGCTCCAGGGCAGCGAACCCCTGGTAATCATGGCGGGCGACATAATCAAGGGCGTAATTATCGACCGCATAGGTCTGGATCATGACGCGGCCAAGGCGATCGCCCCGCCCGGCCCGACCGGCCACCTGGCTGAGCAGGGAGAAGACCCGTTCGGCACTGCGGAAGTCGGGCAGGTTGAGGGCCGTGTCGGCATTCAGCACTCCGACCAGGGTGACTGCCGGGAAATCGTGCCCCTTGGCAATCATCTGGGTACCGATCAATACATCGATTTCACCGTTTGTCATCTGCTCTATCAGTCGATGATGGGCTCCCTTGCGAGTGGTGGTGTCCCGATCCATGCGGGCGACTCTGGCAGCAGGAAAATTCAGCCTGATTTCCTCTTCGAGGCGCTCGGTACCCATGCCTTCCGGAAGCAGACGCACGCCACTGCAGCGATCGCAGTTTTCCGGTGGCCGTTGACGAAAATCACAGTAATGACAGCGCAGGGAACGTTGCACCTGAGAATAGGTCAGGGTGATGTCGCAGTTCGGGCAACGCAGCGAGGCGCCGCAATCATGACAGAGTAAAAAAGGCGCATAGCCGCGGCGGTTGAGAAGCAACAGCGTCTGTTCTCCTGCCGCCAGAGCTTCTGCCAGGGCAGACTGCAATGGCTCGCTCAACAGATTCTCGCCTTCGTGTTGCGACAGATCAAGTAGCTGGATTTCCGGCAGAGGCCGTTCGGCGGTCCGCTGCGGCAACTCCAGGTACGTCAAATGTCCGCCCAGAGCTCTCTGGTAGGTGGTCAGAACCGGGGTTGCACTGCCCAGCAACACCACGGACTCATCCATTTGCCCGCGCATCAGAGCCAGGTCACGTGCGTTGTAGCGAAAACCCTCCGACTGTTTGTAACTGCCATCGTGCTCTTCATCGACAACGATCAAGCCCAGATCGGGGAGCGGCGCAAACACTGCGGAGCGGGCGCCAATCACTACATCGATATCCCCCCGCGCCACCTGCCGCCAGGCATCGTAGCGCTCGCCGTCGGACAATCCGGAATGCAGGACGGCCAGGCGAACGTTTTGATCCTGGAACCAACTGCGAAATCGCGCAACCAGTTGCGGAGTCAGGGCAATTTCCGGTACCAGAACCAGGGCCTGGCGACCCTGTTCGAGGGTTCCGGCGATCGCCCGCAGGTAGACTTCGGTTTTGCCGCTGCCGGTGACGCCATGCAGCAGAAAAGCATGGAAAGTTGCCGGACCATGCAATGCCTGTTCGATTTGTGTCACAGCCTGTTGTTGAGCAGGGTTGAGCTCGAAGGCCTGACGGATGTCAACAGCAACCTCGGCAAAAGGATCCCGGCAGCGTTCGATATCTTCAACCTGGAGAAAATTCAACTCCAGCAGCCGCTGCAGAACCACGTGAGGCGCTCCAAACTGCCGGCGCAGCTGACTTAAGCTGGCCTGCCTGGTCGCTCGAATGAAATCGAGGATCTCACGCTGCCGCGCTCCTTGCGGCTGCTCTTCAGTTATCGTTGCCCGGAAGAGTTTGTCGTGCAAAACCGACGGCTTGCTCTCCAGGTTTGAAAGTCCCGCCGGCAGCGCGGTTCTCACCGCTTCGCCGGGAGGGTAAGCATAATAACGTGCCGCACGCAGGTAAAACGCAGCATGCCTGGCATGGAACAGCGGGTAAGGATCGATGACTTCGAGAATCTCCTTCAACGCTGCCTCGCCGGGATCCACAAAGGCCATGACATAGCCGACCACATGACGGCGACCGAGAGGGACGCGGACACGACTGCCAATCCGGACTTGCGCCTCCAGAACTGCTGGGATTGCGTAGTTGAGTGTTTTGTCGAGTGGTGCGATGACGGCAATCGCAGCGGCTTTCGCCTGTTGAGTTGGAGAAGTCACAAAAGCCTACACTTGATCTGAAAAGAAAAAAAAACACAAAGACGCCAGGAAAAGCCAATAAAGACGCAAAGGGAAAGCCTTATCCAAAACAGGGTTCAGGTTTTCTTTGCGTACTTTCCGTTAACCTTTGCGCCTTTGCATTAAATATTGACAGCTTTTTCCGGGTCATATGCAATGACAGCTGTACGGCGGTCCTTAACCAGCCTCCGGTCCGACGACATGGGCGGCAAGTTGAGCGGCGAATTCGCGGCATTCACGCAGGTTGTCGTCCGTCGGCGTAAAGCGCAGCGTCAGAGCAGGAACCGGCAGCTTGAAGCGCAATCCTTTCAGGCGTTCTTCGACCAGTTTGACCGCCTCGCCGCTCCAGCCGAAAGAACCGAAGGCTGCGGCAATTTTGGCTTTGGGTGTCACCAGAGAAAAGAGGGACAGAGCATGCCAGGCCTGTGGCGGAGCATCGCGGTTGATGGTCGCGGTCCCGACCAGGATCAAATCGGCCAGTTCCAATTCGTCGCGCAGGTCGCTGTCACGCATTTCGCACATACGCAGGATCACGACATTGAAGTTATGCTTCTCAAGCTCTTCGCGCACAGCGTCGGCCATACTGTGGGTGTTGCCGTGTGAGGACAAAGTCAGCATCAGGGCGCGAGGGTTCGGTTGCTCCGGCGGCAGTGCCGACCAGCGCCGATAAGAGTCAATCACGGCACGCGGGTCAACACGACGAATCGGCCCGTGGGAGGGACAAAGCATCTTGATGTCCAGAGCATCGATTTTGCTGACGGCGGCACGCACCTTGTCCTTGAAAGGGCGCATGATGCAATCGAAGTAGAAATGGAAATCGTATGAAAAGTCGGGGATTTCGTCATCAAAGAGCTTGCTGGCGCAATAGTGGGCGCCAAAGGCATCGCAGGGGAAAAGGATGGCATCCTCGACCAGGTAGGTAAACATGGTATCCGGCCAGTGCAGGTAGGGCGCCAGGATAAAACGCAGGGTCCGGCCACCGAGGTCAACCTCTTCACCATCGCTGACCACATGGGCATTAAACGGACCGTTTAATAGCTGACTGAGGAAATTCTGGGCCGGCCGGGTACAGTAAACCGGCAAGTCAGGACGCTTTTCCAGCAGCCGTACCAGGGCTCCGGAATGGTCCGGCTCGGTATGGTTGATAACCACCAGATCAATCTGATCCAGACCGACAGTCTCTGCGACCTTGGCGAAGAATTCATCGGTAAATGGAGCTTTAACGGTATCGATCAAAGCGGTTTTCTGTTCACCACGGACTACGTAAGAATTATAGGTCGTGCCGTTGTGTGTCGGGAAAAGTTCATCAAAAATTTTCAGGTCGGCATGCCTGACACCGACCCAGAAAACATTACTGCTGATCTCCTGGGATTGTTTCATAACGTGTATCGCCTTTCCTTTTCGGTATTGTTCCCCTTATAATTGCCAGATGATGCAAGTTTTAAAGATAATACAAGCGGATCGTTCTGGCAACCACTCGTCGACATGTTTCGGCTGCCGGCCATGAGCTATTCAACGCGCGCCCACCGTGGTGTAAGCAGGCGTCGGTTTTTGTCCCTCGGCATGGCCGGAATAGCCGGTGCCGTTGTGGCTGACGCTGCATGGTATGAACCACAGGCTCTGCAGGTCGAGATGATCAGCCTGCCATCAAGCTCACCGGGAAGTCGGCTGCGACTGCTGCAGATCAGCGATCTGCACCTGAGCAGCTTCAATCGTTATTTTGCCAAGGTTGCCAAGCAGGTTGCCGACCTGCAGCCGGATCTGATCGTTTTGACCGGCGATTATCTCGAGGAGGAGCGCAACATCCGGGGGGTGCTGGATTTCCTGAAACAATTAAAGGCGACGCACGGTATTTATGCCGTACAAGGCAATTGGGAATACTGGTCGCGACTGGAGGGAGAGAACCTGCGCAGACATTTTGCCGGAGTCGGGGTCAAGCTGCTGATCAACGAGCGGGCAGATCTGGAGATCAATGGTCGCGCTCTGTCTATTTTCGGGTTGGACTATCCATCAGCAACGGATTATTTGCACCTGCTGCAAAAAGAAGTCGATCCGCAGCGCTTCAACCTGCTTTTATCCCACGTTCCGGCGTTCGCCCATGAACAGCTCAATCAACACATTAACCTGATTCTGAGCGGACACACCCACGGCGGCCAGGTTCGCCTGCCGTTTCTACCGCCCCTCTACCTGCCGCGCTATTCCGGCCGCTTCGTGGCCGGCTTCTACCATGTCAGCCAGCACCGCATCCCGCTTTACGTCAGCCGCGGCGTCGGTACCAGCGTCCTGCCCTTGAGATTTTTCTGCCGTCCGGAAATCGGGTTGCTTGAACTGGGCACTTAAAATTAACCGGCTGATAGACCTGAAAATCCAGCCACGAAGTCACCAAGGCACAAAGGAAGGGCCTGATGAGACTCGGTATAAACCTCAACTGGCCATGCGACCCATGGCTGTCTTAGTCCTTTAAAAAGCTTTCCCTGGTGACTTGGTGTCTTGAAAGCCTGTTGCCTGTTGGCTATCATCCAAAGACCTAAACCGACATCAACAGGCTCTGCAAACGATTAAGCTCAGCGACCAGTTTACTGAAATCGTCACCATTGAGACTCTGGGCGCCATCGCAAAGAGCTCGGTCCGGGTCCGGATGGACCTCAATCATGACCCCATGGGCACCGACCACTATCGCGGCCTTGGCCATCGGTCCGACCAGGCTGCGCTTTCCGGTCGCATGGCTTGGATCGACGACAATCGGCAGATGACTCATTTCGCGAATCAGCGGCACAACACTCAAGTCAAGGGTGTTGCGGGTGGCTCTTTCGAAAGTCCGGATTCCTCGTTCACAGAGGATGACACGCGCGTTACCTTCCGCGAGGATATACTCAGCAGCGGAGAGAAATTCCTCAATAGTTGCGCTCATGCCACGTTTGAGCAGAACCGGGTGCCCTGTCTTGCCCACCTCTTTGAGAAGATCGAAATTCTGCATATTACGGGCACCAACCTGCAGGACATCCGCATAGCGACAGACAATTTCGAGTTGCTCAATACGCATGACTTCAGTAACCACCGGAAGTCCTTCAGCATCACCCGCCTGACGCAGATATTTCAAACCTTCAACACCTAGTCCCTGGAAGCTGTGTGGACCGGTGCGTGGTTTGAAGGCTCCGCCACGCAGCATATGTGCACCATGCTGCTTAACCAGCCGCGCGGCGGTCAGCATCTGGTCCTCACTCTCCACCGAACACGGTCCGGCAATAATCACCGGAGGCTGACCATCACCAAACTTGACGCCACCGGCTTCGACAACCGAGGATTCAGGGTGGAAATCACGTGAAACCAGCTTATAGGGCTTACTGACATGGATAACTTCACGAACTCCGGGGAGTTCACGAATCGCCGTGTCGTCAACATAACCCTGGTTGCCAAGCACACCGATAGCAGTTCTCAAACTGCCCGGAATCGGCTCAGCGATCAGGCCCATGGCCTCTACAGCATCGGTAACAGCTTTGACCTGCTTATCAGTTGCCGAATGGTGCATGACGATTAACATGGAGATGACTCCTTTTTAATGTCATCCGGAGTTTCCGGATGGGTGCTGAGCAGAAGTAAGAATCATTGATACAATCGCGTCAGATTACTTGGGCAAAGCGATGATTTCAAGTTCTTTCCCCTTTCCAGGCTTGGCGTACAGCATAATTTTCGTTATGCTACATTTATTGTAACTATTCAGCACCGAAGCGAGTGCATGTGGTCTGCAGCCATTGCCTGCGTCCAACGTTGTCACTTAACTTCCCGCTAGCAGCCTGTCGGACTATACGGGCCGAAGCGAAAATTTGGATGTTTGAGAACAGATTTTAGCTCGTTTGCAGGTTCATAGCCGTAGCTATGGACCAAAAAGGAGCTGAAATATGGGCCAAACAGCCGGATTTGCAGCCGGCTCATGGATAGTCCGACAGACTGCTAGAACCCAAGCGAGTCAACCAATGCGCTTTATCCACACCGCCGACATCCATCTTGGCAAGACCTACCGCACCTCCGATGGCGAGGCGCAGCGTTACAACGATTTCTTCCGTTGCCTGGCAAGGATCGTCACCGATGCCGTCGATGCGGAGGTCGACTGTGTGCTTATCGGCGGCGACCTGTTCCACGTCGGCCAGATCCTGCCGAAGACCTTTGCCAGGACTATCGAAACCTTGCAGCCCCTCAAGGACGCCGGCATCCCCTGCATCGCCATCGAAGGCAACCACGACTGGATTCACCGCCGCGACAACATCTCGTGGATGGAGGCGCTGTCGCAGATGGGGTATATCAAACTGCTGCGCCCGTCACGAAGCGAAGAAAATGGCTATCGCTTTGAGCCCTTCGATGAAGAGACCGGCATGGGTGGCCACATAGAGATCGGCAGCCTCAATATCTACGGCCTCGGCTACATCGGCGCCCAGGCAGGCAGCCATGTCGAGCGCATCTGCGAAGCCGTCACCACCGACAACAACTTGCTGCTTTTCCACGTCGGCATCTGGAGCTTCTCGCCGGTCGAGATCGGCAATATGAAACTTGATGAGGCTCATCCTCTGGCTGAAAAATTTGGCTACGTCGCTCTCGGTCATGGTCACAAACCCTATGTGATCGAAACAGCGGCAAAGCAGCCCTATGCTTACAACCCCGGTTCGCCTGAGCGGGTTAATTTTGGTGAAGAGAAATACGACAAGGGCTATTACTTCGTTACCTTTGAGAACGGCAAGTTCACCCCGGAATTCAGACAGACGTCACCCCGCCCGATGTTCGTCGAAACCATCGAGCTCGAAGGGGCCGAGAATGTCGAACAGGCCCTCGACATGTTCCGCAACCAGTTGATGGCCAAGATCAATCTTTCTGCTGATGAGCGCAAGCCGTTGCTGGAGCTGAAACTGACCGGTCGGGTCGGCTTCCATCCTTTTGAACTCGGCCGTGAACGGTTGAAACTGGCAGTGGAAGAGCGGGTCGAGCCGCTGCATGTCGAGATCAAGAACCATTTGTCATTAATCAGCTGCGCTGGCGAAGGGGAGTCCTCCAAGAAGAGCCTGGAAGAGATCGAGCATGAAGTCCTGCATGACCTGATCAAGACTGGAAGTGATTACCAGGGGCGCGAAGATGAACTGATCCGACTTTCCATTTCGCTGCGTGACGCCGTGCAAAAAGGTAACGTTGATGGTGATGAACTCTTGGCGCTGCTGGATGTGGAGGGGGACTAATGCAGATCCTTTCCATCCATCTGAAGAACATCAAGTCGCACCGCGATACCGAGCTGACTTTTTCGCCAGGCATCAACGTGCTCTCCGGCCCGAACGGCGTCGGCAAAAGCACTATCTTTGAGGCGATCGGATATGCCCTGTTCGGAGTCGATGCGCAGAGCTTTGTCGGCAATGTCGAGCGCTTTATCACTATCGGTGAAAAACGGGGTGAGATTGTCGTCGTCTTCCAACTGACGGATGATGAGCGTTATCGGGTCAGCCGCACCGTCGGCACCCCCTCGAAGTGGCTGCTGGCCAAGGAGGTCGGTGGCGATTTCGAGGTTGAGGAACACAAAGACAGCAAGGAAACCGAGGCGCGCCTGAAAGAACTGCTTGGCCTTAAGACCGGCCGTTCGCTTGCCGAACAGTTCGAACTGGTGATCGGCCCGTTCCAGAACGAATTCCTTGGTCCTTTTGTGATCAAACAACCGGCCAGGCGCCGTGACAAGTTTGACGAGATTCTCGGCATCGATACCTGGCGCAAGACCTTCAATGAGACCAAGGTTTTGGCCAGCGCCATCAAGGCGAAGGTTGACGTGTTGACAAGCGCGATCGCACCGCTCAAGGATCAGGTGGCGGAACTGCCGACGAAAATGGCTGAACACAAAACTTCCAGACAGAACCTTGAACAGACAGAGGCGGAACTGAAATCGCAGCAGCAGAAGCTCAAGAAGCTGGAAGCCCAGCTGGTCGATGTCAATAAACACGAACAGAACTTCAAAACCCTTGAAGTCGAGATCGGCACGCTCAAGGAACGTATTGATAACGGCAAAGAGAAGATTGGTCAGCAGAAACTGCTGGTGAGCGAGGCGGACAAGGCCCACAAGGTTATTGAAGAGACCGTCTCAGGCAAGCAAGCTTTCGAGCAGGCCGAAGCTCGTCTGCTCGAGTTGCGTGAACAGGTCAAGATTCAGCGCCAGCTTGAACAGGAGGTTGCCGGCCTGAATAACCAGGTGGGCAGGCTTAGTGAGCGCTTCAAGGTCGAATCGCAAGCGATCGCAAAAGCACTGGAAGAGATCGCCGCCGAAGAGAAAACTCTGGCCGAGCACAGGTACGCTCTGGCCATTGATGAAAAGCAGCAAGCGTTAGCAGGACGTCTGCCGGAAATTCGCTCTGCCATTGATCGGGTGCGCAAACAACTCGGGCAGCTCGAAGGGCGTCGTGCAGGACTTGAAGAGGGGAGCGAAAAACTCGCCGAGGGGATCTGCCCGTTCTTTCAGGAGCCTTGTCTCAATATTGCCGAAAAGCCGCCGGGTGATGTCTTCTCCGCTAAATTCTCGGCACTGGACAGGGAAGGTCAGCAGCTGACCTGCGGTATCGAAAAGCTCGATCAGGAAGAGATGACAGCCAGCCAGGCGAACGATCAAATAAAAGAGGTTGCGGTCAAGCTCAAAAGCCTGAACGCTCAGATTGAGAAACTTGCAGAACGGCGCACCGCTAACGAGGTAAAAGCTGCAAGCCTTGCCGCATTGCAAATGGAAGAGGCCTCAGTACAGCAACAGCTCACTGAGAAACAGAAGGTTCTGGCAAGCTACAGCCGTTTACAAGCCAATATCGATGCGGCTGAAAAGGACAAGACAAAATATCAGGAAAAGCGGGACCTTTATGTTGCCAACCAGAAGCAAGCCGCTGAGTTGGAACAGCGCCGGGCTGATCTGGAGAATTTTGAAAACCTCTTCAAGCAGTTGCAGGACGCGTTGATTGTCAAAAATGAAGCGTACTGCAAAGCGGCCAAAGCGTATAGCGCCACAGAGCATGAGGCTTTACGCAAGCAGAAAGACGAGCTGGGGCTTGCGGTGGGAGCATCAGGGGAGAAGGTTAAAGGGTTGTCCGCCGACGTGACCCGTCTTGCCGTCGAGATCGACAAGCTCAAACGAATCGAGAAGGACATTGCAGACAAACAGAAGCAGGTCAAGTCGTATAAAGAGAAGGATGAGCTGGTCAAGTTCCTGCGCAATCGGGTCTTCCGTAACGTCTCCGGCTATCTCTCAGAGCGCTTTCGCGAGGAGATCAGTCAGCGGGCCAATCGTATCTACCGTATTATCGCCGAGGTCGACGAGGAGCTGGCCTGGGGCGATGATTACCGCATTGTGCTGCGCGACATGGTCGAGGGTGAACTGCGCGAGCGGGCCGACGACCAGCTCTCGGGCGGCCAGACCATGAGTGCCGTGGTCGCGCTGCGCCTGGCGATGCTGCAGACCATCAACGCCCGTATCGCCTTTTTTGATGAACCCACCTCGAATCTTGATGCCAGCCGTCGCGAAAACCTGGCCCACGCTTTCCGCGCCATTGATGTCGGCAAGGAAGAAGTCACCGAACACTGGTACGATCAACTTTTTCTGATCAGCCATGATGTCGCGTTTACCGAGGTGACGGACCAGATATTGACCTTGGAATGAACCTCTGGGTGTGTGCTGCCAACTCTTCGCTGGATCGCTTGACACTTCATCTTACCAGTACGACCACAGAACGGCTCTGCACCCGATAGCTGCTTTGCTCTGCCAGTGGCTGTTCAGTCCCCGGTGCACAACTTGCCTGTCCTGGATCCAGCGCCGTGTCGATGAAGCGCCGCCAGGGACCTCGCGGGTCCGGTTCCGGCAGGGCGAACACAACAGCCTCCACAGCCGCGTTGGCAATCAGATAGATTTCAGTCTCATCCGCCTGGCCCTGCAGGTGCATGCCCAGAGAGCGGGAACTTTTTGACCAGTCCGGCCGATTCAACTCGCGGCCGTGCCAGGTCAGGCGCCGCTCACCATTTTCCTCTCCCTCGAAATGACGGGGTCTCAGCAGGGCATGAGACTGTCGAAAAGCGATCAGGTTGCAGAAGAATTGGAACAGATCGCGGTTTCGCTCGAGGTCGCTCCAGTCGATCCAGCTGATGGCGTTATCCTGGCACCAGGCGTTGTTGTTGCCGCCCTGACTTCGCCCCATCTCATCTCCGGACAGCAGCATCGGCACGCCGTGGGCGAGAATCAGCAGGGTGGCAAAGTTGCGCATCTGCTGCTCGCGCAGAACACGGATGGACAGATCATCGCTCGGCCCCTCGATGCCGTGATTGTCGCTGAAATTGTGGTTGTCGCCATCAGCATTGTATTCGCCGTTGGCTTCATTGTGCTTGGTCTTATAGCTGACCAGATCAGCAAGCGTGAAGCCATCATGGCTGGTCACGAAATTAATGCTGTGGTACGGGAAGCGACCGTCATCCTGATAAAGGTCGGAGCTTCCGGCCAAGCGGGTGGCCAGTTCCGGGACCATGCCCTTGTCACCACGCACGAAACGCCGGATGTCATCGCGGAACTTGCCGTTCCACTCGGCCCAGCGTCCGAAATTCGGGAAGGTACCGACCTGGTAAAGGCCGGCGGCATCCCAGGCCTCGGCAATCAGCTTGGTGTTGGCAAGCACCGGATTGCCGGCGATCCGTTCCAGCAGCGGCGGGTTGGTCAGCACTTCGCCATCCGGACCTCGGCCGAGAATCGAGGCCAGATCGAAACGGAAGCCATCGACATGCATCTCGGTGACCCAGTAGCAGAGGGCGTCGATAATCAGGTCGCGAACCACCGGATGATTGCAGTTGACGGTGTTGCCGCAACCGGAATAGTTGGCATAAGCGCCAGTCTTCGGGTCAAGGATGTAATAGACGCTGTTGTCGAGACCACGCAGGGAAAGGGTGCGTCCTTGCTCATTGCCCTCACCGGTATGATTGAACACCATGTCGAGAATCACTTCGATGCCGGCAGCGTGCAGTGCCTTGACCATCTCCTTGAACTCATGGATCTGGGCGCCGGCGGTCAGACCTACCGCGTAGGCGGCCTTCGGGGCGAAAAAGCTCAAGGGGTGGTAGCCCCAGAAATTATGTAACGCTTCACCTGTAAAGGGGTTCTTACGGTAATTGTCGGCTTCGTCGAATTCAGTGACCGGCAACAGCTCGACGACAGTGACCCCCAACTCCCGCAGATAGGGAATTTTTTCCATAACACCGCGAAAGCTGCCGGGATGGGCAACCGCTGCTGAATCATGGCGAGTGAAGCCGCGCACGTGCATTTCGTAGATCACCGAATCGGCCAGATGATGATTGAGCGGCTGATCAAGCTCCCAGTCAAACTCATCCTCGACCAGCAGGCCTCGCCAGTTCCCCGTGCGAGAGGCTTTACGGGTTGCTGTTCGCCACAGGGAGGGGCCGGAGACCGCTCGGGCGTAAGGGTCGAGCAAAACCTGTTTATCATCAAAACGGTGAACCGGAGAATCATTGTCGGGATCTCTTGCCGCCCGATATCCGTATTCAAAGCCGGGCACCAAACCTTGCAGGCCGATATGCCAGACGTCCCCGGTGCGGTTGATTTTCGGATCGAGAGGGAATTCCACCAGCGGATCCAGATCGCCCGGCCGAAAAAGCACAATACTGAGCGTTGTGGCGTGTCGCGAGAAGACGGCAAAATTGACGCTTCCAGCCAGGATGCTGACACCAAAGGGCAATGGGTGGCCACGCAATACAGCGAAGTCAGTCGTCACGGCATCAAGCAGGCGGTTATGATGTTTGCTGTTGGTCTTCATATGATTTATTCCAAATTATGGTTGAATAGCGTCATGTCCAAGGAGGCTTAAGGACTCTTTATGAGGCGGCGGCGAATCTGGACGTCAGGAGCATATCGTAGAACAGTTTCCTACTTTAGCAGAGTTTGGCCCTTCACACATGACCGAAGCTCCTGGGTTGACAAAAATCCGCAGAGAGGCACAAGAAGAGCCGTTCGCCACTCAAACAATCTGGTGCTAAAAGGAAATCCTTTTTACGCTGACATCTGCTAAAGTAGGAACCTCGGCTTCAGACCTGAGAACTCTAAAGATACAGGTGATCCCCAATGATCAGCCCTCTCCTGGCGGCATGGCCACGCTGCTCTGCCAAGCCGGTAAAACTGCAGGTGAGCAACTCCGCCATGGCAAGCCTGCACCGCGGCCACCCATGGCTCTACGCCGAGCGTATCAAGAGCGAGAGCCACCAGGGGCAACCGGGAGACCTGGCGGTGGTCTTCGACAGCAAGCGGCGCTTCGTCGCCGTGGG
>JAVVDT010000054.1:0-12588 GCA_032250875.1 Desulfuromonadales bacterium
TGAAGTCACGCCTTGCTGACACGCCAAATCCATGCGCAATCTTGCGAAATCCTATAGGTTACAGGGCACTAATGGTTGCGCGTGACAACATAATCCGCCAGCCTGTTCAAGGCTTCTTTGGCAGGGCATTCAGCGAATACGTCAAGTTGACTTTTGGCTGACGTCACCAGGGTTTTTGCTCGCTCCCGGGTATAACCAATACCGTTATAGGAGTGAATCAGACTGACGACATATTGCAGATCTTCGCTTGGCAGAACCTCCTGCTCAACGATAGCGGCAACCTTCTGCCGCTCCTCGGCAGTGCATTGACTCAAGGCATGAATCAGGGGAAGTGTGACTTTGCCTTCGAGCAGGTCGTGGCCGCACTCTTTACCGAACTTGCTCTGATCGGCGACATAATCAAGGGCATCATCCATAAACTGAAAGGCGATACCGAGATCCATGCCATAGGCGGCCAGGGCTTCTTCCTCAGTGGCAGAGCAGTCGCCAAGGATCGCTCCGCAACGACTCGCGGCAGAAAGCAGTACCGCTGTCTTGTTCTGAACAACTTCAATGTAACGTTCTTCATCCAGTTCAACATCGCTGGTACTGATTAACTGCAGCACCTCCCCTTCCGCCATCTGCGTGGTTGCGTCGGAGAGGGTTTTGAGAATATTCAGGTTGCCGGCACGAACCATGATTGAAAACGATTTGGCAAAGAGAAAATCACCGACCAGCACGCTGGCCTCATTACCCCATACGGCATTGGCGGAATCCTGACCACGACGCAGCACGGCGCTGTCGACGACGTCATCGTGCAGCAAGGTTGCTGTATGAATGAACTCGACAACACTGGCCAGGCCGATATGGGCGTCGCCTTGATAATCAGCGAGTCGGGCGCTGAGCAGCAGGATCATTGGCCGCACACGCTTGCCGCCGCTCGCCAGCACATATTCGCCAACCTTGCGAATCAGCGGCACACGCGATGCCAGGTCCTCGCGGAACTGCTCCTCGACGCGACGAACCTCGTCATTTAAAAGATTGAGTACAAAATCCATAATAAAGGGGAATCCAGGGGGGGAAAATTATCGCTTATCCTAATGAATCCTAACAAAGCATGTCAAAGCTTTTTTCCTCAAATCGTAACCTGACATGAACTAATCCGACAAAGGTAGAGAAACCGCAAGTCGTGCGCCTCCCAGCGGGGCGTGGCATGCATAAATTTCTCCACCCTGTGCCTCGACCAATTTACGGCAAAGAGGTAGACCAAGACCGGTTCCCTCATCGTGAGCCTTGGTCGAAAAGAATGGCTGAAAAACTTTCTCACGATCTGCCTCAGGAATCCCCGGGCCGCTGTCATCGACATATATAAGACCCAGATCGGACTGTTTTGCCAGAGAAATTTCGATGTGTCCACTTCCTTGAAGTGCCTGGGCAGCGTTCAACAGGATATTGATCAAGACCTGTCGAAGCTGATCGGCGTCGCCTGTCACGTATAAATCCTCAGCGCAGGAAACTATCGTCAGCTCAAGATCCTTGAAAAGTTTCTGCGGCCGCAAAGAAGCCATCGTCTCTTCGACCAACTGGTTGAGTTCGACTCGGTCAAGACGCCCTTCAGGTGATCGAGCAAAACCAAGCAAACCGCCGGTAATACGTTTGCAACGCCGACACTCTTCGATGATGGCAGCGACGTCGTCACGCAAGGGATCATCAGGTTTCAGATCTTCCAGAAGCAGCTCTGCATTGCCGAGAATAATACCGACAGGGTTGTCAATCTCATGAGAAACGCTGGCGGCCAGCTGACCGATAGCAGCCAGGCGTTCACTGCGCAATAGTTGCTCCTGCATCGATTTCGTATGCTCGCCGGCTGTCGTCAAGGCTTCGTTCTTACGGGTCAATTCGCTACGACTGACAGCCAGATTTTCTGCCATGTCGTTAAAGGCCTGTGCCAATGTGCCGAGTTCATCGTGGCTCTCAACAGTAATCCGGGTCTCAAGATCACCCCGGGCCAGAGAACGGGCACCATTGGTCAGGTTGGCAATCGGCCGGGTAATTCTTCTGGCGATAAAACTGACCATGATCAAACAGCCTAAAAGTGCGGTCATGGCAATCAGTAAGAATTGTCTGCGCGTCTCACGCATGCGTGCATCAATTGAATCGTAAGAGATCAAATAGCGAACCGATACCACCTGTTGACCGGTCGGGCCGAATGCCGGTTCGATCAAATCAAGCAGGCGTCTGCCGTCAGCCAGTTTATGCGTAACCATGGTTGCGCGCCTGGCGGCGAGGCGCTTGGACAAATCTTCGCTGTCAAAGACCTGCAGATCCAGACCGGGGAAATCTTCAAAGACACTTGACAGGTAGAGTCGCCGACCGGTTGAAGAAACGAGGGAAAATTGCACCAGATCACGGTTCAAGGCAAGGAATTCATGCATGTCAGCGATATCGGCCGGTTCATCGGGGGGAAAAGAACCGCGGAAGCGCTTAAGCAGTTCAGGCGTAGCCAACCGGGCAAAAGAGAGACTCTGATTGAACAGGTAATCCTCCCACGCCTGGGCCTGACTACGCTCCAGAAGCATAAAAGTAACCACCAGCAAAAAAGCAACGATGCCCCCGGTGTACAGCAGTAATTTTTTTCCAAGACTGGCTCGCACGGTAAATGACCTCAAAAGGATAATCGCTTCATAATTATATGTTACCGGCACAAAAGGAAGCCCAATCTGCGCGGCGGGCCTGCAAACCGGAGTTTTTCAGTCAACTGAGTTCTCAACTGTTGACAAAGCAAGTGCGCTCCCGTATAAACAATACCGATTTTGTAATGTTTAATTAAAGCTTGACAATCACTGACACAACAATAAAGTTTAGCGACATTAATATTCTTTCAGGAGGTGCTATGGAGAATCATGCCTATAACTACGCCATTGTGCGCAGCTTTGTCACCTGGAGCGTGATCTGGGGGCTGGTTGCCGTGCTGGTTGGAGTCATTGTCTCCTTCCAGATGGTCGTTCCGGATCTTAATTTCGCACCTTATTTCACGTTCGGACGGCTCCGCCCGATTCATACCAATGCGGGGATTTACGGATGGGCGGTCGGCGTCATCTTTGCCACTTTCTTTTTTATGGTCCAGAGACTCTGCAGAGTCCCGCTCTGGAGCGACAAACTGGCAAGGTTCCAGCTCTGGTTTTTCAACATCACCATTATTGCTTCGGCAGTCACCCTGCTGCTCGGCTACACCACCTCCAAGGAATACCATGAGATGGAATGGCCGATCGACGTCATGATCATCATTCTCTGGGTCGCCTTCGCCATCAACATCACCATGACCATTATGAAGCGTAAAGAGGAGCAGATGTACATCTCGCTCTGGTTCATGATGGCGTCGATCATTGGCGTGGCAATCCTGTTTGTGGTCAATTCGGCGGCGATGCCGGTATCGCTGTTCAAATCCTACTCAGCCTATGCCGGCACCAACGATGCCAACGTCCACTGGTGGTTTGGTCACAACGCCGTGGCCATGGCCCTGACGGCACCGCCCCTGGCAATGTTCTACTATTTTCTGCCGAAATCAACAGGCGTACCAATTTACAGCCATCGTCTGTCGATTGTCGCCTTCTGGAGCCTGATTTTCATGTATCTGTGGACCGGCGCCCATCATCTGCTCTGGACTCCGGTCCCGGACTGGATCCAGACGCTGGCGATGGGCTTTTCGGTTATGCTGATCGCACCATCGTGGGGAAGCGTCTTCAACGGCTACCTCTCCATGAACGGCCAATGGCACCAGATGCGTGAGAACTACCTGGTCAAGTACCTGATCCTTGGCATCACTTTCTACGGCCTGCAGACCCTGCAGGGTCCAATGCAGGCAGTCAGAACCTTCTCGGCGTTCATCCACTACACCGATTGGGTGCCTGCTCATATCCACATGGGCACCATGGGTTGGGTATCGATGATCGCCTTTGCCAGCCTCTACTATCTCATACCCCGCATCTACGGTCGTGAAGTTTACAGCATTCCCCTGGCCAACCTGCAATTCTGGTTGATCCTGATCGGCCAGTTGATCTGGTCAATCTCCTTATGGGTCGCAGGGGTCCTGCAAGCCGGCATGTGGAACGCCATGAACGACGACGGCAGCCTGACCTATACCTTCATGGAAACCATGGTGGAGATGTATCCCTACTGGTGGGCTCGGGCCTTAGGCGGCCTGATCTACATGGCCGGCCTTGTCATCTTCATCTACAATCTGTACATGACCGTCAAAAAAGGCAAACCAGCCACCGCGCAAACTGCAAATACAGAAGGGAGGGCGTGATCATGTGGGAAAAGAAACCTGTCCTCCTCATCGTCCTTGCTACAGGCGCTATTCTGGTCGGCACCATTATCACCATGGTTCTGCCTTTTGCCTGGATCAATACTGAAGCCGACCGAATTGAAGGCGTAATCCCCTATACAGCGTTGCAACAGGAAGGCCGCGACCTCTACATTCGTGAAGGATGCAACAACTGCCATACCCAGACTGTTCGCCCCCTGGTTTCTGAGGTCTTGCGCTACGGCGAATACTCCAAGTCGGGCGAATTCGTTTACGACCGACCCTTTTTATGGGGTTCCAAACGCACCGGACCCGATCTGGCCCGTCTCGGCGGCAAATACCCTGACGCGTGGCACTATCAGCACATGGAGTCGCCGCGCTCCATGGTTCCCAAAAGCAACATGCCCGATTACGGCTGGATTGCCGAAAACCAGCTCGATCCGCAGATGATTCAGCGCAAAATGGAAACTCTGGGTTTTCCGTTTACAGCAGAAGAGATCAAGGCCCTCGAAGGCAAGAATGAAATGGATGCCATGGTCGCTTATATGCAGAAACTCGGCTCGGACATTCCCTGGCGCCAAGCAACGGCAACCACGATCGTCGGTGAGCTGAAGAACCCTTACCCGGACGCAACCCACAGTGAAATGGAAGCCTGGGAGTCTATCTACCAGGATAATTGCGCCGCCTGCCACGGTGAGCATATGGAAGGCGTTATCGGTCCAGAGCTTATCGGTGCTGACTATGAGGAAGAAGTTCTCTTTGAAATCATCTACAGCGGCATCCCCGATGGCGGTATGCCGTCGTTCTCAAGTCTCGGCACTGACAAGGTCTGGAAATTGACTAATTTCATCAAGTACTATGGCCGGGACGAGGACCATCACTAATGGATTGGGCATCTGTAACATACCTGGGGATAACCTTCGGCCTGTTTGTAATTTTTGTCCTGATCGTGATTCGCACTTATAGCAAAAAGCGTAAAAAAGAAGGGGAAATCGCCAAGTACCGTATGCTGGATGACGATTAATATCAGACTGGAGGCCACAATGCTGGAAAAACATGAACACAAGCATGCCGTCCATGAATTCGATGGAATTATAGAAAACCGGGTCACCACTCCCCCCGTGTACTTCACTGTTCTCTTTTACGGCCTGATCATCTGGGGGGTCGCATTTATGTCATTCTATCTGCTTTCCGGCTGGAGTTCGGAGGCCGAATTCCAGGAAAAAATGGCGGCTCATCAAGGTGAGCAAACTGCACAACAGCAGTCAGCCGCGGCACCTCCTGCAACAGCCGAATCTACACCGACATCGACTCCTGCAACAGCCGAATCTACACCGACATCGACTCCTGCAACAGCCGAATCTACACCGACATCGACTCCTGCGACAGCCGAATCTACACCAGTATCGACACCGGCTCCCGCAGTCGCGTCCGAATCCGAAGTAGACGGCCAGGCACTCTTTGCCAAGCATTGTGCAGGCTGCCACGGTGCAGAGGGCAAGGGTGCTTTCGGACCGGACCTGTCGGGCGATTACGCATACGGCAAAACCGAGATGGCCGTACAGGAGAGTATCTCCTCCGGTCGTCCGAACAATATGCCGGCTTTTGAGGGAAAACTCACCCCGGAAGAGATTGAAGCCGTTGCTGACTATATCCTTGACCTCTGAGTTGCAAAGCGGCAGATGGCATAGCCCTCTGCCGTTTTATTTTCATGACTGAACTAACCTGCCGGCAAACAGCACCGTTCCTTCTCTCGCCCTGGCGGCGCCGCTGCCAATGGATTGCAACTCTCTTGCTGCTGCTGATTCCCTGGTTTCATGCCAACGGCAACAGCCTGCTCAGGGTCGACATCCCCGACCTTAACCTCTATCTGTTTGGTCAGACACTGCGCATTGAAGAGCTCTATCTGGTCCTGCTTTTCAGTCTGACTCTGACATTCGGCTTTCTCTTGACCACCATGTTGCTGGGGCGGGTCTGGTGCGGTTGGCTCTGTCCGCAAACGACCCTGACGGATCTGGCGGAATGGTTCGCCATGCGCCTGGGATTACAGGGCAAGCAGCGGCAGGCGGCAAGGATCGGACGGCAGATCGCCCTGCAACTCGTTCATCTGTTGCTGGCGCTTCTGGTCTCTGCCAACCTGCTCTGGTATTTCATCGAACCACAGAGATTTTTTTCACAACTGGTTGCAGGGCAATTGCATTATGTCACCTGGATTTGCCTGCTGCTGGTTGCTTTGACGGTCTATCTCGATCTGGCCCTGGTCCGCCGTCTGATGTGCAGTGATTTCTGCCCCTACGGGCGTTTTCAGACAGCTCTGGCCGACCAGACGACTCTGACCCTGCATCTGCCTCCGGCAGAACTGGAGCGTTGCATCGAATGTGATTCCTGTGTGCGTGTCTGCCCGATGAAGATCGACATCCGCCGCGGCTATCAGGTGGAATGCATCAACTGCGGCCGCTGTCTCGATGCTTGTCGGCAGGTGATGGCCAAACGCAATCAGGCGGGTTTGATCCGTTACACTTTCGGCACAGCGGGAACCGGAGCCCGGGCATTGCTGAACCTGCGTACGTTACTTTTGAGCCTGGCGATGCTGACACTGGTCGTTGTTCTGCTGTTTGCTGTGTATAATCGTCCGGCAGCGTCCCTGAAGATCGCGGTTTCGCACACTGCGGCAAGCCTGAGCCTCAAGGACGGTAACCGAGCTACATTTTTCAATGCCTGGGTTAACAATCGCAGCAACCGGAGAGCAGCCTACCACATCGCTGCCCGGCGGGCAGACAATCGCCAGGCACTGGCGTTGAAAGGGCAAACCGGCCCATTCGATCTGGAAGCCGGAGAGAATCTGCGGATCGATTTTGTGTTAGTGACGCCTGTTCCCGACAGCCGATTTGAGATAGAATTCATCCTGCTGGATCGAACCGGCGCCGAACTGGCGGTCACCGCAGCGCACCTCAAGTAGTACCGGATATCAAAGCAATGGTTATCAAAAAATACTTTTATCCCGTTCTCATCCTGCTGTTGCTTGGCAGCTTCCTCTGTTTTTCGACCTGGTCGGCCATGCGCGCTGCCGAGTCGGGAGCGGAAGTGACCGATGCTGATTATTACAGCAAGGGTTTAAAGTACACCTCCACCCTGCTTGAGAAACAAGCCGCCGTCACACTCGGCTGGACGGTTTCAACCCGCCTGAGTGGGCGCTCTTTGCTGTTTCGCCTGAGCGATAAACAGGGAGAGCCGGTCAGATCGGCACAAGGGACTCTCCTCCTGTATCTGCCGGAGACGACATCGAGTACCCGGTTTCCTTTGCAGGAGGTCGAGCCTGGAACATATAAATTCCGTCTGATCGACGGTATGACCGGAGAAATGAACGCTCGCCTGGAATTCACATTCGACGGTGCCCGAATGAACCGCCAGTTACTCCTCAACTTATAATTTAATGCCCAGCTCTGACACCTGCATTCATTGTAACCTGCCGATTCCGCCGGCCGACCTGATCGTCGATGCGATTGACGGCCAAGAGCTGCGCTTCTGCTGCCGTGGCTGCCAGGGAGTCTATCGCATCATCAGCGGTGCCGGTCTGACCAGCTTCTATCAACGCCGCGAATGGTCAGATCAAGGGTTACCGCCGGGTGTGTTCGAAACTGAATTCAATGAAACATTCCTCGCTGATCATGTTACGGCTCACGATGCAAATTCTGCGTCGATCTCGCTGATCATTGAAGGCATTCGTTGCGCCTCCTGTGTCTGGCTGCTGGAGAAGCTGCTTGTCAAGGAGCGTGGCATTGAAACCGTTCGCGTCAACTATGCCACCCATCGGGCACGGATCGGATTCAATCCCGGGGAGACAACGCCGGCAAGAATATTTTCGTCGGTCAGCCGTCTCGGCTACCTGCCCCACCCCTTCACATCAGGGGCAGCACAAGAAGCTGCAGAACGTCAGCAACGCTCGCTGCTGATCCGCTTTGGGACTGCGGCATTCCTCTCCATGCAGCTGATGGGCTTCTCTTTTGCCCTTTATGGCGGCTATTTCCACGGCATCGATCCCGGTGTCAGGAAAATCATCCAGTACTTTGCCGCGGCAGTCACGACTCCGGTGGTTTTCTATTCCGGTTGGCCGTTTTTAGCCGGAGCCTGGCGCAGTTTTAAAAACCGGGCAGCGAGCATGGATCTTCTGATCTCTCTGGGGGTGCTGACAGCTTACATTTACAGCATTTACTCATTGGTCGGCGGCGGCGAAGTCTATTTTGATACCGCGGCGATGATCATCACCCTGATCCTGCTCGGCCGTCTTTTCGAAGGCTCCGCACGCAACTGTACTATCTCCGCAATCGACAAATTACTGCAACTTGCCCCGGAATCTGCCAACCAGATCGATGATGACGACAACATCCATACGGTTGCCAGTGTCAACCTGGTTCCGGGAGACCTCATCCTGGTCCGACCCGGTGAACGCATTCCGGTCGACTGCCGAATTCAGGACGGCGAGTCGGAACTGGACGAGTCGACCATCACCGGTGAGCCGCTGCCGGTACTGCGCAGACCGGGAGAAGTTGTCTGTGCAGGCACCCTGAATCTTTCCACCTCGATCAGACTTAGCGTTGAGCGAGTCGCTGCGGATTCGTTTGTCGCGCGCATGGCCCGCATGGTGGAGAATGCGCAAAGTCGCAAGGCGCCGATCCAATCACTGGCAGACAGGGTTGCCACCCTGTTTGTGCCCGTCGTTATGCTGATCGCTGCCGGCACCTGGGCTTTCTGGTTTTTCAGTAATGCCCCACACACTGAAGCCCTGCTCACTGCCGTATCGGTTCTGATCGTCGCCTGCCCCTGTGCTCTCGGACTGGCTACGCCGACAGCCATTCTGGTGGCATCCGCCAATGCGGCTGGCCGCGGTATTCTTTTTCGTGGCGGCGACATTCTCGAAATGACCGCGCATATTGACATGGTTGCCTTCGACAAAACCGGCACGCTGACTCTCGGCAAACCGACCGTTGAACAGATCATCTCCGCACCCGGCCAGAGTGAAGAGCAATTGTTACAACTCGCAAGCCGCATTGAAAGCGGCTCGAGTCATCCGATTGCACGCGGCATCGTGGCCAGGGCAAGAGCGGCCGGGATCTTTTCGGGAGCGGCAGAATCAGTAGAGAATGTGCCCGGACGCGGGTTGCGCATGGCCGGCAAGTGCGGGGACGTCCTGATCGGAAGCCGCACGTTTCTGGCTGAGAACGGTGTTGAGATTCCACCCGTCAATTCCGGAGCCTTGACTGAAGTCTATGTGAGCCTCAACAGGGTCTGGTGCGGTGTTCTGCTGATTCACGACCCGCTGCGTGACGAAGCCATGCAGGCCGTAAGACGACTTCAACATTGCGGCCTGCAAACCATGCTGCTCACCGGTGACCATGCCGAAGCAGCTGAGCAGGTCAGCGCAAAGCTGGCCATTAAAGACTACCGTGCCGACCTGAGTCCGGCTGACAAGGTTGCCTGGATCAATGATCAGCAGCAATCAGGCCATAAGATCATGATGGTTGGCGATGGGATTAATGATGCCCCGGCGTTGTCCGCAGCTAACGTCGGTTGTGCGATGGCCGGCGGCACCGATATCGCCCTTGAAACATCAGACCTGGTTCTGGCCAAGCCCAACCTTGATCGTCTCCATGAAGCCGTTTTTATTGCGAAGAAGACGTTACGAGTCATCAAGCAGAATCTTTTCTGGGCGTTCGCCTATAATCTTGTCACCATCCCGCTGGCGGCAAGCGGCAAGCTGGCGCCGATCTGGGCGGCAGTCGCCATGGCATGCAGTTCGGTACTGGTCGTCAGTAATTCACTGCGCCTCGGCCGCATGCTTCGCAATAGCTTTTCTGTTGCCAAACAACCGCCGAGCAATTAAGGTTCTCCAATGCTGCAGTCGATTGTCATTCTGATCATTCTTTCACTTTGTATCGGTACCGGTGCCTGGCTCTTTTTCATCTGGGCAGTCAAGCGCGGTGATTTCGATGATATCGAGGGACCGAAATATCGAATGCTGGATGATGAGGAGCCCCCTGCCGTTGCCGAGACAACATGCCAAGGAGAGAATCATGAGAAATGAGCTGTTACACACAACCCTGACCACCCTGTTCGTATGCTGCCTGCTGTGTCTGCCGGTTTCCGTCTTGGCTGCCGGGATGCGCCAGGAGAAAGCCATCCCTGAAGGGGGTAAAGCTGTACTCACTTTTGCCGCTCCGTTGCTGACCATGACAGAGACCCCTTTTAGCGTCGAGCTGATTGGTGGTACAGGCAAAATCCTGGCCGATGCAGCCGTCAGCCTGCGTCTGGTGATGCCGGCCATGGCAATGCCACACAACAGTCCCAAGGCCATCTGGCGGGAGGGTGCTTATCACGGCACGGCCGTTTTCACTATGGCCGGAGAATGGGAAGCCATCATGATCATCCAGCGCCCTGGACATGATGTCGTCGACCTGACCTTCAAACTAGGAGAGGTGCGGATGAAATGAGCGTCTCGCTCATTTCAATGGCCTTTGTCACTGGCCTGATGGGAACCGGCCACTGCATCGGCATGTGTGGTGGCCTGATAGGAGCCTTGTCACTCTCTGAAGCCGGCCGGAAGGGTGGCTGGCTGTTCCACCTGCTCTACAATGGCGGACGCATCACCACCTATACTTTCATTGGCGCCGTGGTCGGCTGGCTCGGATCGGCACTCGCCTACACCGACCAATTCAAGTTGGTTACGCGATCGCTACTTCTGGCCTCTGACGTGTTCATCATCCTGATCGGCCTGGGAACCGCCGGCCTGTTCAGCTGGTTGAATGCCTCGAATCTTGATTTTGCCGGGCCGATGAAGGCAATGACTGTCGCCGTGCACAGTCTGCGCAGGCTTCCACCGGCGTTGGCAGCGCTTCCCCTGGGCCTGCTGTTCGGTTTTATCCCTTGCGGCTACCTTTACGCTGTGGCCATTACCGCAGCCCAGAGTGCTGAAGTCACAACCGGTGCTTTGATGCTGCTGGCGTTTGGTTTGGGGACGGCGCCATCGCTGCTCATCTTCGGCAGTGCCACCCAATGGCTGAGCGGTCGTGTGCGTACCTGGATGCTGCGCATTGCCGGACTGCTGGTCGCCGGCATGGGCTTGATCAATCTGTTCAAGCATCTACAACTAATGGGTTGGTTCAAGTAAGCCGCTTCGCGGCAGTTTCAAACCCTACCATCTGAATCTCACATTCATCTCACAAAAATAAAGCTTTCCGTACCAGCCGGTTATCCGGTTTCCTTCTCTGAAGAAGTCTCACCCTAATCAGAAAAGGAGAAACACCATGATGACCGACTGGTACGAAAACTCAATCCGCGCCCTCCAGCTTGCCGGTATGGGCGATCGAACCCGGGTAGCCTACACCCGCGCGGTGCGGCAGGCTGTCGAGTTTCACGACAAAACCCCCGATGAGATCAGCGAAACCGAGCTGCAGGATTACTTTCTCTATCGCCTCAACGAAACGGGCTGGTCTCCCGCGACCATGAGGATCTGCCATTCCGGACTGAAGTTTTTCTTCACAAATGTGCTTAAGCGCGACTGGTCCACCTTCAATTACCTGGGCGTTCAGAAGCAGCGCCGGTTGCCGACGGTGCTCAGCTTCGAAGAGGTGCAGCGCATCTTTGCCAGCGTTTACACTTACCACAACCGGGTCTTTCTCACCTGCGTCTATTCTTGCGGACTGCGCCTGCAAGAGGCGCTGAATCTGGAGACTTCGGATATCTGCGGTTCGCGGATGCTAATTCATGTTCACCGCGGCAAGGGCGCCAAGGATCGTATGGTTCCGCTGCCGGAGATCCTCTTGCCGTTGCTGCGTAATTACTGGACGACCCACCGCCACCCGCGCTTACTCTTCCCGGCGCTGGGACGTAACGGCCAAAATGCCCATAAGTCTGAAAATCCCATGGCCATCAGCAGTGTGCAAGGCGCCATGAAGAACGCCGTGCGCGAGGCGGGGATCCACAAGAAGGGCGTCTCAATCCATACCCTGCGCCATTCCTACGCCACCCATCTGCTGGAAGAGGGTGTCAAGCTGCCAACCCTTCAACGCTATCTCGGCCACGCCACCATCGACACGACCATGCTGTATCTGCACTTGACCAAAAAGGGGCATGAGGACGCCTCGCACCTGATCAATGCGCTGATGAAAGGTCTGGACCATGAATAATCTCGCTGAGATCTTCCGTACCCATGGACCCGAATATCTGCAGACACATGGCGTCGCCGTCCCGCCTCAGCATAAAAAGGTGATTGATGCCATCATCCGCTGCCGTACGCCGCAAAGCGG
>JAVVDT010000055.1:0-12257 GCA_032250875.1 Desulfuromonadales bacterium
CTAAAGGCGCGCCTTGCTGACCCGCCAAATTCCTGCGCAATCTTGCGAAATCCTATAGGTTACAGGGCACTAGTGCGACATCAGCACCGGTACCGTCATCGATTCCAGTATGGTGCGGGTCGCGCCGCCCAGCACCCATTCTTTCAGCCGCGAATGGCCGTAACCGCCCATGACGATAAGGTCTGCACCGAAGTCCGTCGCCCGCGACAGGATTTCATTGCCCACTTCGATTTCAGTGCCATAATCCGCCTTGACCTCGACAGGTACGCCATGGCGTGCGAGGTAGAGGGCAATTTCAGTACCCGGCATGCTGCCATGCACTCCATGTTCTGGATTGATCGCCATAACGTTTACATTGTCTGCAAGTCTTAGCAGCGGAATCGCATCCGTGACGGCTCGCGTTGCCTCGTGACTCGCGTTCCAGGCGATGAGAATGCGCTTTCCTATAGTGGGGAAGCTGCCGATATTGGGCAGAATCAATACCGGACGTCCTGCAGAGAGCACTAAACGCTCGGGAAAATCCAGAGCGGTGCCTGAGTCGTCCGAAGGGTCACTCTGACCAATCACGACCAGGTCGGCATAACGAGCGTGCATCGACATCGCGTCGACCGGATCGTTTAAGGCGCTACGCCATTCAAAATCCGTAAGGCCTGCATCCGACGACTGTTTGCTGAAGGCCGCTTCGGCGCGAGCCATTTCCTTCGCAGTCTCATTCTCCTGGGTTTCGATAACCTCCTGTCCGACTTGTGCTATCAGGTAGTTAGGTAAAACAAATGGAGCCAGTGCGTATAGCGCGACCAGGTGGGCCTCGTGCTGTATAGCCAGTCTTATGGCCACATCAACGCGGGTTGCACAGCGTTTGCCGGGGTCAATGTGAACAAGGATCGTCTTATAATCCATGGTATTATCCTCCCTTGCGTTGCAAGACTGTGATTTAACGCTAGCAGAAATATCGCCGGTTGCAATCTACGCAACCGACGCAACATGTCAATAAAACTGATGGCTGTGCTGACACTGGAAGGATAAGGCGGCACGTAGTTTGCGTTCAATAACGGCGAAATCGGGTCTGAAAACAGCCAATGGCCACCCGTGAACAGACAGATGGCCATTGATTGCGTATGAGAACGATGGTTTTCAGTTCGTGGTCGTACTTGCAAAGGCTTCATGGGATGGCGCTAAGCCATCATCATTCAATCAATATCCTTTTTGTTGATTCCATACTTCTTCAACTTCCGATAGATGGTCGCCATGTTCATACCGGCTTCCGCGGCGGCTTCTTCAACATTGCCGCCATGCTTGCGCAGCAGGCGGGTGAGATAGTCGGTTTCGAAGCCGCTGAGCGCTGCTGAATAATCGGCCTGATTGGTCACCTGGCTGGTCTGATTGGTCGCAATCAGTTGCGTCAAGATTGGCAGGCCGATGTAGTTGCCGCTGGAGATAGTCATGGCCGCTTCGATGACATTGCAAAGCTGGCGGATATTGCCGGGCCACTGATATGTGCATAAGGCCTCCATGGCCTCCGGGGTCAAGCCACTGAAATCGGTGCCGAACTTGGCGTTCTGCTTGCGGATGAAATAGGCGGCCAGCAGCGGGATGTCCTCCTTGCGTTCCCGCAACGGCGGCAGGTGAAGGTTGATGACGTTGAGACGATAGAAAAGATCTTCGCGGAAAGTCCCTACGGCGATTTCGGCAGTCAGGTCGGAATTGGTCGCGGAAATGATGCGCACGTCCACCTTGGTCGGCGTGGTGTCACCCAGACGACGGAATTCCTGCTCCTGCAGAAAGCGCAGCAGGGTTTTTTGCGTATTGAGTGACAGGTTGCCGACTTCGTCGAGAAACAGGGTGCCGCCGTTGGCGGCTTCGAGCAGTCCCTTGCGGTTTTCCAGCGCCCCGGTAAAGGCTCCCTTGCGGTAACCAAAGAGTTCGCTCTCCAGGATGTTTTCCGGCAAGGCGCCGCAGTTGACAGCGATAAAGCGATGGTTGCGGCGTGCTGAGTTGTGGTGTACGGCCTGGGCGATCAGCTCCTTGCCGGTGCCCGATTCGCCGGTGATCAATGCCGAGGTGTCGCGCACCGCGACCTTGGCAACCTTCTCAAGCAGGGTCCGGATGGCCGGCGAGGTGCCGATAATATTTTCAAATTTGAACTGTCCTGAGAGCTCTTCGCGCAGTTCCCGGTTTTCTTCCACCAGCTCGTGATGCTGCAGGGCGTTTTTGACCCGGTAGACCAGCTCATCCGCTTCGAACGGCTTGGTCAGCATATCGTAGGCACCGCGCCTAAGCGCCTGGATCGACATCTCCACTGTGGCGTAGGCCGTGACCATAATGACCGGCACTTCAGGGTCGCGATTGCGCACATGCTGCAGCACTTCGAGACCGTCCATCTCCGGCATCTTGATGTCGCTGATAATCAGGTCGTAATCTCCGGCACTGAATTCGGCAACCGCCTGAACCGGCCGGGTAAAGCTTTTGACCTGATAACCCTGGTCTTTAAGCACGGCTTCCATCATGCGGCAAAGGCCGATTTCATTGTCGATCAACATGATGCGTTGCGAAGCCATCAGAATTCCTCCCGTACGAGCGGCAAGCGAATGGTCACAGTCGTTCCTTGCTTCAGACGACTGGTCATCTGGATGCTGCCGTGGTGCTGCTCGATTATCTGTCTGGTGATTGCCAGACCGAGGCCGGTGCCGCGGTCTTTGGTCGTGAAGAAGGGTTCGAAGATCCGCTCGAGATCGGCTTCGTCGATACCGCTGCCGGTGTCGGTGAAGCTCAAAATTGCGTCATGCTCGTCACAGGTGGTGCTGACCGTGAGCTGGCCGCCATCCGCCATGGCGGCTCCGGCATTAAGAATCAGATTGATCGCCACCTGGCGAATCTGGTCGCCGTCGATCAAGAGTGATGGCAAATCCCCGGTAAACTTCTTGACGATTTTTACGCCGTGCAGATCGGTATGATTGGCAGCAAAACCGACGATTTGATCGAGCAGCTGGTTGAGATCGGTTCTGGTAAATTCGGGCCGGGGGGTGCGTGCGTAGCTGAGCAGATCCTGAACGATTTTCTTGCAGCGCTTGCTTTCACGTTTGATTTCATGAATGAAGTGGTAATTGGGGTCTTCCGGATCGAGCTTGTTCTCCAGATAGCCGGCATAGCCGAGGATAACGCCGAGCGGATTGTTGATCTCGTGAGCGACTCCCGACGAAAGAATCCCCAGCGACGCCATCTTGCCCTGTTGAGCGAGGCTTGCCTCAAGTTCGCGGTTGCGCTGCAGATTACTGGTCATGCGGTTGAAGGTGACAGCCAGTTCTCCGAGCTCATCACGACTGCTGATCTCCATCTGACGATGGAATTGGCCGCGCTTGATGTCACGGATGACCGTTGTCATATGGCGGATCGGGTCTGAGAGAACCTTGGCGGCAAGAAAAACCATCAGAACGGAGAGACTGCCGACGACGATGGAAATGATGCCGAGGCTGCTGAGAATGCGCCCTTTGATCAGATTGGTCTCGCGGTAAAATTCATCTTCATAGGAGCCGACAGCGACGATCCAGTCCCAGGGCTGATAATAGAGGTAGCGGACGATCTTGCGGCGCGGCTGTTTCTCACCGGGATTCTGCCAGGGGTAGCGGATCCATCCCTCGCGTTGTTTGCACATCTGTTTGATGAAGGGGGTACCGTTGGAGTCCTTGGCGGCATAGATGTTTTCACCTTCGGCTTCGGGATGGATTGTCAGGGTTCCCTTGCGGTCCATGCAATAGATATAACCGGTTTCGCCGACCTGCTTGGCTTTGAGTCTGGCTTTGAGTTCTGCGAATGCCTTGAGTTCCGCCGCCGGGTTCTCATAGGTCTCTTCGAGGTAACCTCCGGTGGCAATGATCCAGTCCCAGGGCTTGTAATAGCGATAGACCACCATCTTTTGCCGAGGGGCGCGATCGCCAAGTTCGGCATTGCGCCACGGATAGATGATGGTCAGAAGTTTGTCGGGTGCGGCCGCGGTTGCAGCCTTGCACATCGAGCGGATGAAATGTCTGCCGTCCTCATCCGTCTCGTCGAAAACGTTTTCCCCCTCCCTGGCGATATGCACCGTCAACTCGCCTTGACTGGTCATGGCATAGATGTAGCCGGTCTCACCGACCTGGACCCTTTCCATGGCACTGCGTGCTGCCGATTTGGCGCTGGCGAGATCGATTTCCCCGTTGCGATAAAGTTTGTCCTGGCTTTCAACCATACTGTAGGCAAAGTTGGTCAAACTCGACAGCTCCTGTTCGGTCGTGGCCTTTTTGTCGGCATGGTAGACCTGGAACTGCTGATTATGGGAATCGAGGAGGTCGATAGTGAATGCGGCAAGATGATCGAGATCGTCCATGCTGGTCTGGGTGATGCCGAGATGCGCCTGGCGATAGGCGATCCAGCCGACCACCGTACCCACCACGAAAATCGGAATCAGCACCAGCGGCAAGACGACGACGGTCATCTTCCAGCGGATTTTGAGGTTGTAGACGAATTTGAACATGATGCGGCCCATGAGTGGAGATTAGTCGTTGTTCAGAAACTTGGCGATTATGCGGTTTGTTCGGGGAAAATGCAAGCTCGCCGACCGCCCGCGGTGTACTTATGGCTTTACTCTGGATGGTTCAGGAGTTGGTGGAAAACGAATCGTATCGTCTCCATTTAACGGCAGTGTTGTCGGGCAATCTCTTTGAGCGTGCTTGACAACCATGCTAGTTGAGTCTGCAAAGGCTAGATAACCGTGTTTATGTTCTCATGTTCAGGTGTTTGATGTGTCAACACTTTTCGGACATGATGCCCTGTTCGGCGAGATCCTGCGGTTTGTACGTGCGCTCGTCAAGGAACAGGAAGGCGGTGTTCATGTTCACCTTGGTCGTCTGTCCAACACTTTTGACCTGAGCTGCCAGCTGTACAGACTCAAGCCTGTTGAATCTCAACGCGTAGCACCTCTGTTTCAAATGTCATCTCGTGGGCTTGGTTATGCAGTTTTTCTCGAAGTTATGCTCCAGTTATCTCGTTAAACCCTGCGATTACATCGCTAAGTTCCTCTGGTGAAATAAAGCCAATTATCCTTCCGATTCTTTCTGTACTCAACGTTCTGATTTGGCTGATTTTGACCCACGAACGTTTAGGTAGTTTTAGAGAATTGATTTCGAGCGTAAGAGGGAAGCCAGCCCTTTGTGGTTGGCTCGTGATTGCCATGGCGATCACAGTGCCTGATCTTTGATTAAAGACATCGTGGCTGAGAATTAATACGGGCCGCTTTCCCCCCTGCTCATGGCCCTTGACCGGATTCAAGTCTGCCCACCTGATCTCCCCCCTTAATATTCTGGCCATTCAGATAGCTCCTCCGCCATATCCTCTTCTGCCAGGGATTTTTCAAAATCTTCATCCAGTTTTGCACACTCTCGTGCAAGGCGAGAACGGTCAAGTCTCTCGAGTTTCTCTCGTATAGCCTCTTGGATAAGCCTGCTTCGACTTGGGAATACCCGATTTTTCACAAGTGTGTCGAGCCTTGTGAGTGTCTTGTTTTCTATTGTGATTGCTATTTTTTCAGTACTCATAACGGACCTCCAGTATTACTTTATATCATACCTTCGTCTGGTAAATCAGTAAAGTTCATACTTCAACAAACGACACTCAATCGGCCCGTTGTAGAGCACTATGCGGCGAGAGGCTTTGAGGCCGACGCGTTTGGCGAGTGCGAGGTTGCCGGTAAAGATCCAGGCGGTCCAGCCTTTCCATTGTTGCTTGAAGGTGTCGCCGATCTTGCGGTAGAAGGCCTCAAGTTCGGCCTCTGCGCCGATCCGTTCACCATAGGGAGGGTTGCAGATCAGCGTGCCGTGATCAGAGGGTGGATCGAGTTTGGCAAAGTCATTGTAAGACCAGCGGATTTGTGCGCCGATCCCGGCGTTCTCGGCGTTGCGCCTGGCCATGTCAACGGCGCGTTGATTGCGGTCACTGCCGAAAATCAGATTGGTAGCAAGCGAGCTTTGCAGCTGTTCAGCTTCCTCGATCAACTCGTTCCAGGCCGAGACATCGAAGTCGGGCCAGCGCTGAAAGCCGAAGTCGGGCGAGAGCAGGCCGGGAGCGGTTTTGCTTGCGAGCAGGGCGGCTTCAAGCGGCAGGCTGCCCGAACCGCACATGGGGTCGACAAAACAGCTGTTCTGATCCCAACCGGTTAGCGCCACCAGCCCGGCGGCGAGCGTTTCCTTGAGCGGGGCGATGGTCGGATCGCGGCGATAACCGCGCCGATGCAGTCCGGTCCCGGCCAGATCGAGGCTGATGGTACAGTGATTCCTGGCCAGGTGCAGATTGATACGCAAGTCGGGGTCTTTCGGGTCGACGTTGGGCCGTTGACCACTGAGATCCCTGATTTTGTCAACAATGGCGTCCTTGGTTTTCAAAGCGGCAAAGCGGGAGTGGGTCATCTCCGAATCACGCAGGTTGGCATCCACGGCCAGAGTCATGTCCGCAGTCATGAGCTCATGCCAATTGAGCGCGTAAACGCCCTCGTAGAGAGCTCCCTGAGACGGGCAGGGGAAGCTGGCGATCGGTTGCAGAACCCGGTTGGCGGTGCGCAGCCAGAGGCAGGCCCGGTAACCGTCGATCAGGGCGCCGCTGAAGTTGACACCGCCATTTGCGGGGACAACCTCGCGAGCGCCCAATCGGGTCAACTCTGCGGCAAGGACTTCTTCGAGTCCCTTGGTTGTGGTTGCAAAAAATTTCATTTATGGCCTGTTCAGAGGTTGTGCGGTCGATCGCTTTCCAGAGCGGATTCCGGCAGGCGGAAGTTGCGGCGATAGGTGCGAATTTCCAGCAGAGTGATCTTAACCACGCTGACGATTGGCACGCCGATAATCATACCGATGACGCCGTAAAGCTTGCCGCCGATGATGATGGCGAAAAAGACCAGCAATGGGTGGAGATTGGAGACCCGGGAAATGAGAATCGGGATCAGAATAAAGTTGTCAACCAGCACCTGGGCAATCAGGATATAGAGGATCACGATCCACCAGAACTGGCCGCCGACTCCGAGGTCGGCAAAGGCGATCAACAGACCGGGGATCATGCCGATGATGGGGCCGATATAGGGGATCAGGTTGGTGACTCCGGCAAAGATGCCCAGCATGGGTGCATAACGGATATCGGTAAGAGATAAGCCGCCGGCGATGACCAGGCCGACGATAATTGCTTCGAGAACCCGTCCGCGCACGAATTGCGAAAGCTGGCGGCTGACCAGATAAGAGAGGTCATGAGCCATCTCGAAGTGCCGGTTCGGGGCAAGAGCCACGCAGGCGCTCATGATCCTGCGGCCATCACGCAGGAAAAAGAAAGTAAACAGCGGCACGAGGATCAGCAGACCGCCTATTTTCATGGCCGACTGCGGCGTCTGGGCCAGGATTGCCGCCATCAACTGCTCCGCCCAGCTGCGAAGCTTCATTGGCAAGCCGTAGTCCTCAATGAACGGGAAGCGATCATGCAGAGCGGCCATGCTGCGTTTCAAGCCTTCGATCGCCTGGTGGGTATAGCGCGGGAAGTCGGTCCGCATGTTACCCCAGAACTCCTGCAGGTGAGGAACCAGCCAGAGAACCAATAAAGTAGCCAAGCCCAGCGTCAGTACATAGACGAAGAAGATGCTTACAGTTCGACTGAAGAGCTTCTCAAGTTGAGTCACGAGGGGGTCGAGCAGAAAAGCCAGCACCAGCGAGAAGAGCAGCGGCAGGAAGAGTACGGAAAAAGCGGTACGCGAGACGCCAATCAGCGAAGACGCTGATGAATAGACAGACAGTCCGCAGGCAATCGCAGCGGCGAGAATCAGGAACGCCATGGCGGCCTGGGCACGGGACCAGCCGCGATACTTTTGTACAGGGTTATTCATGTCTCAATATTTTCACGAGAGACCTGCTCGCTGCTCTGTTTGCGCAAGCGGCGGATTTCCTGGCTGGCGGCCTGGAGCCGCTCACTGACAACCCGGGTTAAACCGAGAAGAATACTGCTGGAAATGGAAGGTTTCCTTTCAGCAAGCTCGAGGATATCGGCGCGGAATAAGCCAACCAGTTCCGTCGTTTCCATGGTTCGTGCAGAGGCGCTGCGCGGCGCCGGCGCCGTCAGGGTGGTCTCACCGAAAAAATCCCCTGGTATGAGACGAGCCAGCTCTTCTTCAGCGCCGTTTTGATCACAGGCATAAATCTGCACGGAACCCTTACGAATCATGTACATGCCGGAACCGGGGTCGCCCTCTGCGAAGATGGTTTCATAGGTTTCGTAGTTGCGAACATGCACAAGATTTTCAAGAGTCGCCAGCGCGCGCGGCGAGAGTTCCGCAAAGATTGGCAAGTGTTTCAGAAAATAGGCCAGCGACTCTTCGTCAAGCTTCTTGCGGAAAATGTTGATCCAGAGGGGATCCATCGGTATCTCCTGTTACTGTTTGTCGAGCCGGGTCTGGATGTCCTCGGGTATTGGCTGGTTGATCTGATAACCTTTGAAAAAGACCTCCAGGTTATCCTGAAGCTCCGGACGACGGATCACGCGCAGCATGCTCGCCGGTAGGAGGTAGTTGTCTATCTTGACAAATCTGACTTCAAAAAGATCATCGATCTTGCCGCCCGGGCTGGTAATCTGAAAACGTTCCGGGATATAGCCTCCGGCAACTGCGAGATAACGGATCTCTACAGAAAGCTGTAATTCGTTTTCGGCAACAATACGCATCTCGCTGATGGTGTTCGTCTTGGTGTCGATATCAAAAATCAGGGAATTGATCTGTTTCTGCGGCAGGCGCATGCCGCTTGCATAAAAAGCTTCATTGAGATCCGTCGGCTTTGCAAAGATGATTTCCAGATGGTGGATAAGATCGTCCGCCACAGCGACCTCGCTCGATTTGACGCGAGCGTCTTTCACCAGCTGGTCGCGTTGTTCGGCTTGATCTGCCGGCAGCAGCATCTGGTTGAGTTCAACCGCAAGGTTGGCAGAGATTTGTTTGACCATCTTGTCGACATACGGGGTCAGCTGTGTCTGTTTGGCATAGACGAGACCTTTACCGTTGCGTTGCCAGAACTTGATGATAACGGGCGCTGGCGGCGGCATGACATCTGCCGGCATACCACTGGTCAAGCTGGTCATCATCTCTTCAATTCGTGATGTTTCCACTGTTGCCCGGTAGTTCTGCAGGCCCGGTTGAACCTGTTCGTTCGCAGCCGCAACCTTTTCCAGGATTTCCAGATTATTGCCGGCGAACAGGCATGGCGGTGTTGCCAGAGTGAAAACAATCAGGGTGACGAGTGCGGCTCTGAGCATGTAAATATCCTTCCAGACGGGGCTGCCGGTTGACACCCTTGTTGAGCGTTGTTAACTTGAAAATGCGAAGATGAGAATATTATGTTAAATGCGCATATCGTGAAGATAATCGATTGTTTAGGTAGTTGCAAGGAGCTTCTGTGACAAGTTTTGATATGCGCAGACAACCGACCTCTGCCGGCGTTTACCTGATGAAGGATGCCGCAGGTGAAATTCTCTATGTCGGCAAAGCAAAAAACCTGCGAGCGCGTCTGCGCAGTTATCTGCAGGCCGAGCGTGACTCCCGTCCGCAGATCAAATTTCTGATGGAACGGACAGCAACGATCGAAACAATCGTGACAGACACGGAAAAAGAAGCCCTGATCCTCGAAAACACTCTGATCAAAAAACATCGCCCTCGCTACAATATCCACCTGCGTGATGACAAAACCTTTGTTTCATTGCGCATTGATCTGCGTGACGAATTTCCGATGCTGGAGGTTGTCCGGCAGGTCCGTCAGGATGGCGCCCGCTACATCGGCCCGTTTGCTTCGTCATCGGCGCTGCGCCAGACTCTCAAGGAAATTTACCGGATTTTCCCTTTACGGCATTACCCGCCGGCAAAATGCCGGCAGCGGGGACGGCCCTGTCTTTTTTACCAGATCGGCCAGTGCAGCGCGCCCTGCCATGGGCTCATCTCGCCTGCTGATTACAAACAGCTGGTGGACGGTGTTCTGGCCCTCCTCGATGGCCGACAGGAAGAGGTCCTCGATGCGCTGCGGCAGCGCATGATTGTTGCCGCAAGCAAGCAGCGATACGAAGAAGCCGCGACTCTGCGTGACCATATCCAGGCGATCGAGAAAACTGTTGAACAGCAGAAGTCGGTACGCTATGGAACCATCGATCAGGATGTCGTGGGGATTTTCCGACAAGGCGGTGAAGTCGAAGTCGTCATACTCTTCTACCGCCAGGGGCAATTGACGGCGCGGCGCAACTACAATCTGACCTGGCAGCTTGATGAAGCCGAGCTTCTTGAAGAGTTTGTGACTCAGTTTTACGGCCGCGATGTGCCGATCCCTGAAGAGATCGTGCTGCCCCTTGAATTTGAAGGGATGGGCCCGCTTGCGCAATGGCTCACAGAGCGGCGTGGTCGCAAGGTTCGGGTCTTGGTGCCGCAACGCGGTGAGCGTATGCGCCTGGTTGAACTGGCCAACCGCAATGCCAAAGAGGTATGGCAGGAACGTGGCAGCCGCGACGAGGCCCGACGCGGAGTTCTTGCTGAGATCAAAGAGCGTTTGCATCTGCAGCGTTTACCACAGCGCATGGAGTGCTTCGATGTTTCAACCATCCAGGGCCAGGCTACGGTGGCCAGTATGGCGGTGGTTGTGGATGGTGAACCGGCCCCGTCCGAATACCGGCATTACCTGGTGAAAACAGTGGTCGGTAGCGATGATTATGCGGCCCTGCGGGAAGTCTTGCAGAGACGTCTGCAGCGTGGCCGGCAGGAGGGGAATCTTCCTGACCTCCTGCTTATCGACGGCGGCAAGGGGCAGTTGGGTATCCTGAGCCTGGTGCTGGATGAGTTGGGCCTCGCTGATGCGATCGATATAGCCGGAATTGCCAAAAGCCGCGTCAAGGCCAACGTTCACGGCCGCTCGGTTGAGCGCAGCGAGGAACGTATCTTTCTCCCCGGCCGCAAGAATCCGGTGATCTTAAGACGCGGATCCGCGGCCCTGTTTCTGCTTGAACGCCTTCGCGATGAAGCCCACCGCTTCGCCATCACTCACCATCGCAAAGTGAGGGGAAAGGCCCAGTTGCAATCTTCATTGGCGGATATCCCGGGTGTCGGCCCGAAGCGACAGAGGGCACTTTTGAAACAGTTCGGCAGCCTGAAAAAAATCAAGTCAGCCAGCCTGGCTGACTTGCAGACGATGCCGGGGCTGCCGGCACGGATAGGGGAAGAGATATATAGACATTTCCATGGTTGATGGGGTGATGGTTGTCCAAAACCTTTGTTTGTAGGTTCGTATAAAAAAAGGCCCCCGGATAATCCGGGGGCCTTTTGAAGATTCCTGTCAGGAAATCTGTTTATTCAACAACGACTTCAGCATCCTCGACGATAACGTCGTAGGCATAGCCGTATCCGAAATCTTTGTCAGTGACCAGAACGCCGCTGATGGTAACAGTGTCGCCTGTTTGAGCCGTAGCACTGGTTGTGACGGTCAGGTCGTTGGCGCCGGCAACACCGGTGCCGTCCTGAATGTGAATCCAGTTTTTGCCCATGATCTCAGGGCTGAATTTAACCACCTTGCCACGAACTTTTACCGGCTTGCCGGCCAGGTCGGCTTTCTTGGCAAAAACGTCTGCTACAGTCTGGCCGCCTTCTGCAACGGTAATGCCGGTCAGGTCGATGTCGGTCGTTTCAACAACGGTTTTGCCACCTGTCATCGGCGGATGATCAGCAGGCATAGCGCCGGTCATGTTATCAGCTCCACCTACCAGAACTGACGGCACAAAATAAACGACATCAAAGGTGCGGTCGAGAGTCTTGCTGTGGTAGTCGGGCATCGGCATACCTTCAGGGACAACGACATCGTCGCCAACCTTGGCAACAAACTGGGGAGCGGCAGCCCAGAACGTCTCGCTGCCGGTGTCGACCTGAATATAGGTGTAACCGGCCGCATCCATGGTCTCCAGGACTTTACCGGTTTTTCCAGGGGCGGAAGCAGGCGCTGCCGGAGCAGTCTGGGCAGAAGGCTTGGCTGCTTCGGTTGTTGACGCGGGCTTCTCTTCGCTGCAGCCGACGAATAGGGTGAGAGAGAACATAGCGATGCAAAAAATAGTTATCATTGGTTTCACGGGTAGATCCTCCGATCCTCTTATTAGTGGGCGGAATGCCCGGTTGCTAGCAGCCTGTCGGACTATACGGGCCGAAGCGAAAATTTGGATGTTTGAGAACAGATTTTAGCTCATTT
>JAVVDT010000056.1:0-11908 GCA_032250875.1 Desulfuromonadales bacterium
CGATGACAATATCCGGACTGTCTTCGGGCACCAACAGGCCGGTAAGGGGGTCGATCGGCCGAAAATCAATGCTGTCGGGTACCGGAAACTGTTTAACTGGCATATCCCTGGTCGCCTCCTTCATGAACGCGACCCAGGCTGGTGCAGCGGCCTGAGAGCCGGTCTCGCTTTTACCCAGGGGACGCTCCTGATCGTAGCCGACCCAGGCGACTGCCAGCAGCTGCTCGACATAGCCGATGAACCAGGCGTCTTTTAGATCGTTGGTGGTACCGGTTTTGCCGGCGGCAGGACGATTTAACTCCTTGGCGCGCCGCCCGGTGCCTTCCTGTACGACACTTTCCAGAATATTGGTTATCAGGTATGCGGTTTCCGCACTGATGACCCGGCTGCGTGATTGACCAATCAGTTTCTGTCCGGTCTGTGGACCTCCGGGAAAGTCAGCGGGATCATTCGATTCGATAACCTTGCCGTCGCGATCGAGAACCTTGTTGATATAGGTTGGCATAACCTTGACGCCGCCATTGGCCAGTACCGCATAACTGCGTGCCAGCTCCATCGGGGTCAGAGCCGACGAGCCGAGTCCGAGCGTCAAATCCTCATCGAGGTGCGACTCGATGCCGAGTTTGCGGGCATAGTTGGCGGCATAATGAACGCCGATATCTTTAAGAATCTTGATCGTGATGACATTGTAAGATTTAGCCAGGGCTGTACGAAACGCGACCGGACCGTAGAAGCGTTTAGAGTAATTTTTCGGTTTCCACTCCTTGATCTCTCCATTCTCAAGACGCTCTTTGAAGATTAACGGTGTGTCGAGAATCACCGTGGCCGGCGTGTAGCCTTTATCAAGGGCGGCCGCGTAGATCAGCGGTTTCATGGCCGAGCCAGGCAGGCGGCGCGCTTGGAGAACCCGGTTGAACTGGCTGGTACGAAAATCGTAACCACCAATCATCGCCTTGATCTGGCCGTTGTGTGGATCCATGGCCAACAAAGCTCCCTGGGCTTCCGGCTCCTGTTCCAGAGTCAGCTGCCATGGGCCCTGCTCCGGCATCGCAATAATGCGCGCCAGTACCTTGGCTCCGAGTGGCAGGCGCGTTTGTTTGCCTTGCGCGTTACCCGTTGCCTTGGCAGAGCGATCGACTTGTTGCGGCGGTCCTGCCCAACGGGCCGATTTCAGAGAGATGCGGCCATCGTGTTCAGCGATGCGCAGGTGAAGATTCTGATTGTCAGAGCCGCTGACGACGGCTTCAATAATGTTGCCGAGTTGCGGTTGCTTTGCGGCAAAGGCCTCAGCCTGCTGATCCAGAAACGCAGATTCTGCTTCGGGGCTTAAAACGGCAAGAGGATTGCGATACCCTTGTCGCTTGTCGTGGTCGCGCAGGTTTGCCTGGACCTCGGCCTGAGCTGTCAGCTGCATCCCGAGGTTCATGCTGGTTTGCACTTCGAGACCGCCGCGGTAAAGGAGATCTTCACCGTAAGTAGCCTCCAGGTAGCGACGCACTTGTTCGGTAAAATATGCCGTTTCCGCGATGTGTTGATTAATCCGTGGCCGGATCTTCACGTCTTCCGTTTTGGCCTGGTCAGACTCTTCCCGGGTGATAAAACCCTCATCAATCATGCGTTCAAGCACGTAGGTCTGGCGATCCCTGGCGCGTTCATAGTGGCGGTAGGGAGAATAGCGGCTGGGGGCCTTTGGCAGGCCGGCGAGAAGACTGCATTCGGCAAGGGTCAGATCCTCGACATCCTTGTCGAAATAGTTCTCAGCGGCCGCCTGAACACCATAAGCGCCGTGACCGAGAAAGATCTGATTGAGGTAAAGATAGAGAATCTCTTCTTTGGACAGACGTTTTTCCATACGGTAGGCAAGAATCGCCTCTTTGAATTTACGCTTGAACTTGCGTTCCGGAGTCAAAAGCAGACTCTTGGCAACTTGCTGGGTAATCGTGCTGCCACCTTGAACAATACCTCCTGCCTCGATGTTTTTGAGAGCAGCCCTCAAGATCGAGATGGCGTCGATGCCTTTGTGTTTGAAGAAATTCGAGTCTTCGGCAGCGACAAAAGCCTGGATCAGTTGCTTTGGCATGCGCGAGACCGGCACGATTATGCGACGTTCCTCAAAAAGCTCGGCAATGACTGTTCCGTCATCACTGAGTACCCGGGTGACGATGGGTGGTCGATAATCGGCGAGCGTGTCAACGCGAGGCAGCGATTTGGAAATATAAAAATAGGCACCTGCCGGTGCGATGACGGCCAGCAACAAACCGATCACACCCAGACCTACAAGGACGCGAATCAGAATGGCGAGGAATGATTTTTTTTGACTGTTTATCTGTTTCGGCATAAAACCCTCTATTGAACAGAGACTTATATCATAGATAGTCCTCTTTCGGCAACCGTTTTGCCGGTTTAAACGGGGTCGGTGCTATGCTATAATTGATGACAGCCTCTTCGATGGTAGAAGTGGTCCCAAGTTGTGGACAAAGGAGTCGCATTTGCCAAAGAATGTGTTTCGACGTAATAAAATTGTTGCGACCATCGGTCCGTCCAGCGCGTCCCGGGAGATGCTGCTGGCTCTGATGGAAGCGGGCGCAGACGTGTTTCGGCTCAACTTCTCTCACGGCCAGCACTCCGTTTTGGCGGAAACGGTCGCCTTAATCCGTGAGCTTTCCAAGGACCGCCGCCAGGCGGTAGCCATTCTCGGTGATCTGCAAGGGCCGAAGATTCGCACCGGCCTGATGCGTGGGGATGCCATGACCTTGACCGCCGGTCAATCGGTCGTGGTGACAACGGCGGATGTGCTTGGCGAGAATGGCTTGATTCCGACCACCTATCGTGCCCTACCGCAAGACGTGCACTGCGGCGACCGGATTCTGCTCGATGACGGACTGCTGGAACTGCAGGTCGAAAAGATCGTCAACAACCTGGTACATTGCCGTGTGCTGGTCGGCGGCGAGCTGAAAAGCCGCAAAGGCATGAATCTTCCCGGTGTGGCGGTCTCTGCCCCGGCGCTTACAGAGAAGGATTTAATCGATCTGGAATTCTGTCTGGAGCATGAACTTGACTATCTGGCGCTTTCGTTTGTGCGCTCAGCGGCTGATGTCTTGCAGCTCACAGAACTGCTCTCTCAGCGGCAGGCGTCAATCAAGGTGATCGCCAAAATTGAAAAACCGGAAGCGGTGGATGCCTTTACGGAAATCCTTGAGGTCGCAGACGGCATCATGGTGGCACGTGGCGACCTCGGTGTCGAAATCAATTCAGAAAAGGTACCGTTGATCCAGAAGCATATTATCCGTCAGTGTAACCTGGCCGGCAAGCCGGTCATCACAGCGACCCAAATGCTGGAAAGCATGGTGCATAATCCGCGTCCCACCCGCGCCGAAACCTCGGATGTAGCCAACGCCATTCTCGACGGCACCGACGCAGTCATGCTGTCGGCGGAAACCGCCTCGGGGAAATACCCGTGCGAAGCTGTGGCAATGATGGTGCGGGTTGCTGTGGATATTGAACGAGACCCGCAACTCAAGGAGCATTTTTTCCATTCTCTGACGATGCAAAGCGGTTATCGAAGTCTTCCGGAAGCAATTGGTCAGGCGGCCAGCCGGGTGGCTGAGAACGTTGGCGCGGCCGCGATTCTGGCCTTTACCCAGACTGGCAGCACGGCGGCGCTGGTCGCAAAATACCGGCCGACGATGCCGGTCTACGCGGTCACTCCATCCCAGGCCGTTAGGCGGCGGTTGGCTCTTTATGCCGGAGTACGCTCGATCCGGGTCGATATCGAAGGAGATACCGAAGCGCAGATTCGTTCGGTGGACGCCGCAGTGCTGGCAGCCGGGGTCCTCAACAAAGGAGACGTGGTGGTGATTACCATGGGTAGCCCGCTTTCCGATCCAGGCACCACCAACCTGCTCAAGGTTCACCGACTCGGTTCCTGATTTTATTGCCTGTGCATTGCAATCGGCTGGTAGGTGTTACGAGGATATAAATCATGATAAAAAAAGCAGTGGTTCTCTACAGCGGTGGTCTTGATTCCACCACCTGCATGGCGATTGCCCGTGCAGATGGTTTTGAGGCTTACGCCATGAGTTTTGCTTATGGTCAGCGGCATTCGGTTGAACTCGACAAGGCGCGCGCCTACGCTCCGAAGATTGGTGCAACAAGTCATCAAGTGATGCAGATCAATCTTCGCCAGTTCGGCGGCAGCGCCTTGACCGCAGATCTTGCCGTGCCGAAAGATCAAAGCTCGGAAGATGATATCCCGATCACTTATGTGCCGGCCCGCAATACCATCTTCTTAAGTTTCGCCCTTGGCTGGGCGGAAGTCCTTGGAGCGTTTGATATCTTTATCGGCGTCAACGCGCTGGACTATTCCGGTTATCCTGATTGCCGACCCGAATTTATCAGCGCTTTTGAAAACATGGCCAACCTGGCCACCAAGGCGGGGGTTGAGGGAGATCAGCCCTATACCATCCACACACCGTTGATCCAGCTCAGCAAGGCGGAAATTATCCTGACCGGTCTGGATCTGGGTGTCGATTACAGCTTGACTCACTCCTGTTACGATCCGACGCCGACAGGCCTTGCCTGCGGCCGTTGCGATTCCTGCCACTTGCGGCTGAAGGGATTCAGAGAGGCCGGGGTTGAGGATCCAATAGAATATGTGACGCAGAACCAGCAAAGGTGAAGCAATGAATCCAACAATTCCTCCCGAGGATGCAGCGCGCACCGCGTCCCGCGTCCCGCGTTGCCAAGACAGCCTGGCTGTCGGCATGGCTGATATGCAGAAGAGCCATGACGATCGCAACATCGCCATCGACAAGGTTGGTGTTAAGGATATCCGTTATCCGATCGTGGTCATGGACAAGAGCAAAGAGCGGCAGCAGACGGTGGCGCGCATCAACATGTATGTCGATCTGCCCCATCACTTCAAGGGCACGCACATGAGCCGCTTTATCGAGATTCTCAACCAGTATCATGGCCAGGTCAGTATCGAGCGCATGAATACGATGCTGAGCGACATGAAAGAGCGCCTTGAAGCCAGCAGTGCCCATCTGGAGCTGGAGTTCCCTTACTTCATCGAGAAGCAGGCCCCGGTTTCAAAAGCACGCAGCCTCATGGAATACCAGTGTCGCATGGTGGGCAGTCTCGGCGAAAACTACGATTTTATCCTTGGCGTCACCGTACCGGTGACCTCGCTCTGCCCATGCTCGCGGGAGATCAGTGCCCGGGGCGCACATAACCAGCGCAGTGCGGTAAAGGTCGAGATCCGTTACACCGACCACATCTGGCTGGAAGATCTGATTGCCTGGATAGAGGAGTGCGGCAGTGCACCGGTTTTTTCCCTGCTCAAGCGCGAAGACGAAAAAGCTCTGACAGAGCAGGCCTACGACAATCCGATGTTCGTCGAGGATGTGGTGCGAGCGGTGACCCAAAGGTTACTCAAGGTTCCGGAGGTCACCTGGTTTCGGGTTGCCTGTGAAAATTTCGAATCAATTCATAACCATTCCGCTTATGCCATGGTCGAACGGCAGGACTCTACCGGCCGTGGATAAACCTGTGAACAAGGTGGACAACTCCACAAACAGCCACATTATTAATCATTCTGGAGCTGTTATCGGCCTGTTTGCCAAGGAGCCGGTAGCCGGTCAGGTCAAGACCCGGCTGACACCGCCGCTGTCGGCAGCGCAGGCTTGCCTGCTCTATCGGGTAGCTTTGCAGGAAACACTTTCACGGCTGCTGACAGCAGGAACACCAGTGGTGATTTGTTATGCCGGACGGCGTGACTGGTTCAGCGCCAACTTTCCCGGTCTGCCGTTGCTCGCCCAGACTGGTGACGATCTCGGCGTCCGCATGAGCAACGCGGCGCAGGCGCTTTTTGCTGCCGGTGGCGGACCGGTTCTGCTGGCGGGCTCCGACAGTCCTGACCTGCCGATCTCTCTGGTCCGGCAAGTCGTGATAAAGCTGCAGGAAGTCGATGTCAGCATCGTTCCCTGCCATGACGGCGGCTACGCGATAGTTGGTATGCGACGACCGTCGACGGCGCTTTTTGCAGAGATCCCCTGGAGCACCTCCCGGGTGCTGGAGGCGACCCGTCAACGCAGCCGGGAACTCGGTTTGACTTATCATGAAACGGAAAGCTGGGATGATCTTGATGAGTTTGCCGACCTGCGGCGTCTGGTGGCCCGTTCTCCCGGGTCAATAACGGCGCGGCATATTGTTACAGAATTGAGCGGGCTGCTCTAATACGCAGAAAGAAAAGCGTTTGAGCACGGTTGACATGCCGTCAATGCTGCCCGATAATTCATGCGGCAGAATCAATCAATACGGGCTTGGATAAGAAAATGGCCCAACACGCGTTGTTTAAGGAGAAAACTCTTGGAACTGGTTCTCAATGCCGGGCCGGTGGTTAAACTGGTCCTGTTGATTCTGGTCTATTTTTCCGTCGTCTCATGGGCCATTATTTTCTACAAGCAGCTTGTCATTCGCCGGGCGATTCGCGATTCGGACCGTTTTCTCGATTTTTTCTGGTCGAAGAAGCGCTTTGACAGCATCAGCCAGGGACTGGATGGTTTTCGTCAGTCACCACTAACCGTCCTGTTTCGCGAAGTTTACCGTGAATTGGCGCAGAGCCGCCGCCAGTCCGATGGCCAGGAGAGCGACAACCTGGTTGCCGATCTCGGCGAGCAGGAACGCGTTGCCCGCGTGCTGCGGCGCTCTACGACGTCAGAGACTCACCGCCTTGAGAAGTATCTTTCCTTTCTGGCGACGACCGGATCGGCGGCGCCATTTATCGGCCTGTTCGGCACGGTCTGGGGAATCATGGATGCTTTTCACGGTATCGGCACCAGCGGCAGCGCTTCGCTGGCCGTGGTTGCGCCGGGGATTTCCGAGGCCCTGGTCGCCACGGCGATCGGCCTGGTGGCTGCGATCCCGGCGGTTATCGGCTACAACCACTTTGTCAACAAGGTCAACGTTTTAACTGGCGAGATGGATAATTTCAGCCAGGAGATGCTGAACATCGTCCAGCGCATGAGCCGAGGCAAATAGAATGGAAGTCGGTCAGAACAGCAACCGCCGGCGCACAATGCTGGCCCAGATCAACGTGACCCCCTTTGTCGACGTCATGCTGGTTCTGCTGATCATTTTTATGATTACCGCGCCGATGATGGAAAAAGGTGTGGATGTCGCCCTGCCGGAAGTGGAAAACGCACCCAACCTCACGGCTGTCAAGGAGCCGCTGATCATAACGGTCAATCGCAAAGGGCAGATCATGGTCGGCAACAACTCTGTTGAGGATGCGGCGAAACTGACCCCGGTACTGCAGCAGGTCTTGAGCGAACGCGAAGATAAAACGGTTTATCTCGAAGCGGACAAAGCGGTTCCCTATGGCCAGGTGGTCCAGGTGATGGCGGCCGTCAAGCGAGCCGGTGTTGTCAAGCTTGGCATGGTCGCCCAGGAGCCGCAGAAGTGAGCAAGCGAGCATCCTGATGTCAGTCGTGCCTGTGCGCCAGAACAATGCCTTTCATAAAGACCCGAAGTTTGGTCGTTTGCTATTGGTCTCGCTGATTGCCCACGCCCTGATCCTGGTGGCCTTCAGCGCCGACCTGTTCGGCACGAAAACCCGCTACAAGCCACCGGTCTATTATGTCGACCTGATTCACAAGCCGGTCCTCAACCCCCAGGCTGGTCGCCCCGACCCGCGGCCGGTCAGCAAGCCGAAGCCGGAGCCGGTCAAGCCAGCCGCCCAGACCGTTACCCCGGCCGTTCCCAGGGAGCCGGTCAAGCCTGAGGTCAAGCCACTGGTCAAGTCTGAACCGAAGCCTGAACCCAAGCCTGAACCCAAGCCGAAGCCAAAGCCGGTGGGAAAAGCCGTTACAAAACCGGCAGATAAACCGGCAGCAAAACCGGATCAAGCCAAGGAGCAGAAGCTGCAGAGCGCGATTGAAGAGATGCGTGAGCGTCAGAAACGCGAAGACGAGCGCGATGCGTTAAAAGACAAACTGGCCAAGTTGCGTGACTCGGTTGGTGCCGCAGCAACGGTGCCGGCCGATGTGCCGGTGGGCATGCCAACCGGCCAGGGCGATGAGGTCGGTGTCAGTGCCTTGGCTTTCGTACAGGCCTTTATCCAGCAGAACTGGGTTCTTTCACCGTATCTGATTGATCAGTCGCGCATCGCGAACATCGAGGCCAGGGCGACGCTGGCCTACTCGGCGGCGGGAAAACTGGTGAGGTTCCGGATCAACAACCCATCCGGCAATCAACAGTTTGATGATTCCCTGAAGCGGGCCATTACCAAATCAGAGCAGTTGCCGCAACCGCTGCCGCAAGATCTCGAACTGGTTGTGACGTTTAATCTAAAAGATATCGCTGCGGCGAGGAGATAAATATGTTGTTGCGCTGGTCCATAGCTTTTCTGCTCTGCTGTGTTCTGCCGTGGTCGGCTCTGGCGGCCACGGAGATCGAAATTTCGGCTCCCGGTGAGCAGTCGGTTCCACTGGCCCTGACAAGCTTTCTGCCGGATAAAGGTCCGCTGTCGGCTCACATAGCCGACGAACTCAATGAAGTCCTGGTTGCCGATCTCGATCTTTCGGGTCTGTTTCGTTTCGTCGAGCCGGAGGCTTTTCTCGATGACGCCAGCCGCATCGGGCTGTTCAGTACCCAGGTCAATTTTCCACAATGGCGCCTGCTTGGCGCCGAAACCCTGATCAAGGGCACTTATGTTTTGAACGGTGACAAGCTGATCGTTGAGGCGCGCCTGTTTGACGTCGTCAACCGCCGTCTGCTGACCGGGCGACGCTACGTTGGCGAAACCAAGGATGTGCGACGCATGGCGCACGCCTTTGCCGATTTGGTACTCAAGGAACTGACCGGCGAAGAGGGCCCTTTCAGTGCGCGCATCGCTTATATCTCCAACCAGTCCGGGCACAATGAACTCTGGCTGATGGACGTCGATGGCAAGCGGCCGGTCCGCCTGACCGATCACCGTTCCATCGTGCTCAATCCAGACTTCTCGCCGCGGGGTAAGCAGCTCCTGTTTACCTCTTACCGAGCCAACAACCCCGATCTCTACCGCAAGGAAATCTATTCCGGGAAAGAAGCCAAAATTTCCTACAAACCCGGGCTGAACGTGGCCGGGCGCATGGCACCGAGTGAGCGGGAAATTGCCCTGACCCTGTCCAAAGACGGCAACCCGGAAATCTACCTGCTCGACGTCAGCGGTCGCATCCGCAAACGGATTACCGACAGCTGGGGCATTGACAGTGATCCGACCTGGAGTCCGGATGGTGAGCGCCTGGCATTTATTTCCAACCGTCAGGGCAATCCGCACGTCTTTATTACCGACATCTTCACCGGTAAAACGACCCGTCTGACCACGAAGGGAAAATATAACGCAACGCCGGCCTGGGGGCCAAAAGGTGATCGCATCGCCTTTACTCGCCAGGAAGGGGGGCGTTTCGATGTCTATACCATCAATGTGGACGGCAGCGATGAGCGCCGCCTGACCTTTGGTTCCGGCAACAGCGAGCACCCGCGCTGGAGCCCTGATGGCCGGTTTATCGTTTATTCATCGGATAAAGGCGGCAACCGGGCGATCTATGTCATGCGAGCTGACGGCACCGGTGCGCGGCGAGTGACGGCGCTGGAAAGTGACTGTCGTCATCCGGCCTGGTCACCGCGCTGGTAGTTGTTGTTATTTCTTTGGCAGATCGATATAATGCCAACCCTCTGTCAGTTTAGTCAGCCTCTCTGTAATATTACACGAGAAGCTATGTACCTCTCTCTTGGTAAGGAGTCCACAATGAAAGTAATGCAGTTGCTCAAGGTAGCCCTGGTCGTTCTGTTTGTCTTCAGTGCTGTTGTTGGTTGTTCCACCACCCCGCCGCCAGACTCCATGGACATGGCCGGCGATCAGGCCAAGGTTGCTCAGTCTGACATGAGTAAGCAGGCAGAAGCCATGGGCGTTGGCGATAAGTCGATGCAGGGCGAAGCTGTGCCGAGTCACGATGCAATGGCCGGTATGCAGCGGATTCATTTCGATTTTGACCAGTTCACCCTCTCTGACGAAGCCCGCCGCATTCTGACCGAGAACGCCAAGTACCTCCAGAGCATGAGTAATGTTCAGGTTGTTATCGAAGGGCATTGCGATGAACGCGGATCAGACGAATACAACCTGGCTCTCGGCGAAAGTCGTGCCCTGGCTGCAAAAAGCTATCTGGTCTCCCTGGGTATCAGCCCCAGCCGTCTTTCTGTCATTTCTTATGGTGAAGAGAAGCCCCTGGTTAATGCTTCCAACGAACAAGCCTGGGCACAAAACCGCCGTGCTGAATTCAAGGCAGTCAATTAAATTAAACGCAGCGACGCTGTCGATGCGTCGCTTTGGGAGTATTCATGTCTCAAGTTCGTTTCCTGATCATTCTGCTCACCAGTTTACTGTTGAGTAGTTGTATGGTCAGTCAACATGATTTGCAAATGCAGCGGGACCTGATGGAAATGAAGCGTCGTCTCGCTGATGCCGAACGGACCGTCAAGGAACTTCAGGACGACACCTCGGGAGGTGTCAGAGCTCATGTTGAGACCTTGGCGCGGAACCAGGCCGATTTCCAGGCTGAGCTTGATGGTGTTCGTGTTGATCTGCAGTCGATGCAGGGGCGTACCGGTGATCAGGAGCGGTTCAACGATAACCTGCGTCAGGACCTGTCTCTGCTGCGTGACGAATTGAGCCTGCAGCTTGCGGATCATGCCCAGCGGCTGGCCGTGCTGGAAGCCGGCGGATTAAGGAATGAGCCTTTGACGAATACCCGATCACCGTCTGCGGTTGCTATGCCTGCAAACAATCCTGCGGCAGGCATGACAGCCACGACACCGGCGACTCCGCAAGGCGAAAGCGCCCCGGCACTCTATGAACGGGCTCTCAAGAAAATCCGCGAAGAGCAGGATTTTGTTGCAGGTCGCGAATTGATGGAAACGTTCCTCAAACGCTACCCGGGCGATGACCTGGCCGTGAATGCCGCCTACTGGGTTGGAGAAACCTATTATGCAGAGAAAGCCTACGAAAAGGCGATTCTGCGGTTTGAAGATCTCATTCAGAAGTATGGTGAACATCCGAAAGTTGCCTCAGCCATGCTCAAGCAGGCCCTGGCATTTGAAGCCTCTGGCGATAAAGCGACCGGACGTCTTTTGCTGCAGCGGGTTATTGAACGCTTTCCGCTCTCCGAAGAGGCCAAGAAAGCCAGGCAAATGCTGCAGGGCAATTGACAATCCGCGGCTTATCCTTGTAGAAAAAGGTTGACAACGTGGACTGGCTCAGTTTATAAAACGCGTTCTGTGTGCCGCTAGCTCAGTAGGTAGAGCATCTGACTTTTAATCAGATGGTCGTAGGTTCGATCCCTACGCGGCACACCATTTTTTAAGCGTGTACATGCAGGAACTTTTCCTGCTAGGTGCTTGAAGTTTTAAGTCCCTATCGTCTAGCCTGGCCCAGGACACCGCCCTTTCACGGCGGCGACGGGGGTTCGAATCCCCCTGGGGACGCCAAAAAGTTAAAAGCCCTTCTGCTGAATATGCGGAGGGGCTTTTTGCGTTGCGTTTTTTGAGTTAGGTTGGCTGTAGGTTGGTTTGAGGTTTCTTAGATTGATTCTAGATTGAAAGAAATAGACCCAAATCCTCGATTTGCAGGGTTAGTAGGAATTTCTCCTTTCGGCCAACCAGAACCCTTCAAATCAATGTGAGAGGAATTGTAAGAATGTTGTGGGTGGCCGAATGTTAGTGTGTTGCTCATTGAGTTTGGTTCTTAAATATCAGGAATTTCAGTAATGAACAAAAAGATAAAAAATGTTACAAAGGACTAATCTAAACTACTCGTCATTTTAACAAGGGGTAAGCATGCAGAATATACTAATTATTGAGAATGTGG
>JAVVDT010000057.1:0-11788 GCA_032250875.1 Desulfuromonadales bacterium
CCTGTCAGCAAACAGCGAAGTCCGCTGTTTCTGCCCGGGCAGAGCATATGGTTCTCCAGGCAGTAGTGTTCGGGACCCTTGCTGGCGCCACAGCAGATCAACGATTCGTTCGCTTGCGTCGACCAGGATCAGGTTCCCCTGCGTTCCGAAACCTTCCAGAATCAGGTCATAGCACTCATTATTCTGACCAGTGAAGGTGAAATGGACGATGCGATCCAGGGGTTCGGCATGTACTTTTATCAGATGGCGCAGGCGGGCACGCAGGAGTTGACAGAAACGCGGCGGACTGGCAGGGGCGGCATGGGTCTGCCGAGTCTGGTAGAAGCCCCCCTGTCCATCAGCTTTCAACAGCAGCTGAATCTTCTCGCGTCCGGTCCAGAACCTTAAGATCAAAGTACCTGCAGTGATCTGTATCACCCGGTCCAGGCGGCTGTTGCCAAGTTTGCGGTTGAGCTCTATTGCCATGGCTTGAAAAATGACACTATCCATGAACAAAGACTAGAGCATGTCGTGACCAAACTGCAAGCAATCTCTGGTATCGGCATTTTAAGGTTCTATAACCCAAAAAAGCTTTTGCTTTGCCACCAAGACACCAAGGCACCATGCAGTTAATTGTACAGGGTAAAAATCGATATTTTCTATCTCGCAACATGACTGTTTGCAGAAAACTCAAAAAATTACTCCGAGTCTTGGCGCCTTGATGGCCAACCTTTGTTTTGGTTGTCAGGCCGGTAGCTGGCAAGACAATTCATCGGTAGTTTGCCGTGGAATACATATACTTTCTTCTTGACTTAACAGATAAATTCGGCATGATTAAAGTCCGATTTTATTGAAAAAAGAGGCAACCTATTCACTTGCAGTCCAAGGGTCGTCATTTCCGAGTGGTTTTGTCGGGGATCTAGGCCTTTAACTCTGGAAAATCTGGATTCCGGCTAAAATCATGCCGGAATGACGTTGTCGGAGTCGCCTTCAGGCGCGGGAAGTTAGGTGACAACGTTGGACGCAGGCAATGGCTGCAGACCACATGCACTCGCTTATATCTTGAATCGTTACAAGAGGAGACAAACCATGTCAGAACAACCGAATTACCGTCTTGCCACCAAGGCCCTGCATGCGGGCCATGAACCAGACCCTACAACCAACTCACGCGCCGTTCCGATCTACCAGACAAGCTCCTATGTGTTTAATTCGAGCGAGCATGCTGCCAACCTGTTTTCTCTTGCCGAGATGGGCAATATCTACACCCGGCTGATGAACCCCACAACGGATGTCCTTGAGAAGCGTCTGGCTGAACTCGATGGTGGTGTCGGAGCATTGGCGGTAGCATCCGGGACGGCAGCGATCAACCTGGCCATACTCAATCTGGCCAAGGCTGGTGACAACATCATCTCGACCCGCTACCTGTATGGCGGAACGTATAATATGTTCAACTACACCCTGAAGCGCATGGGAATCACCGTCAAATTTGTCGACAGCAGCGATCCCGAGAACGTTGCCCGGGCAATCGATGCCGACACCAAAGCCGTATTTTCCGAAACCATCGGCAATCCCAAGAACAATGTCGATGATTTCGAGGCGATCGCAAATGTCGCGCACGATAATGGCCTGCCCTTTATCGTCGACAATACGGTCGCAACACCCTTCCTGTTCAAACCGTTTGAACATGGAGCCGATATCGCCTGTTACTCCCTGACCAAGTTCATCGGTGGTCACGGCACCAGCATCGGCGGCGCAGTTGTCGATAGCGGCAAGTTCGACTGGTCAAACGGACGTTTTGAAGAATATACAACCCCTGACCCAAGCTACCATGGTCTGGTCTACTATGAAGCGCTCGGCGCCCTGGCTTATATTCTCAAAATGCGCCTGACCCTGCTGCGCGACATGGGACCCTGCATTTCACCCTTCAATTCATTCCAGTTCCTGCAGGGGCTGGAAACCCTGCACGTGCGCATGCCGCGGCACTGCGAAAACACCATCAAGGTCGCCAAATTTCTTGAAGCTCACCCTTCAGTTGAATGGGTCAATTATCCCGGCCTTGAGAGCCACCCGGATTACGCCAGAGCTCAACGCTACCTGCCCTCAGGCCAGGGCGCCATTCTCGGTTTCGGCATCAAGGGAGGCAGAGAAGCCGGAGCAAAATTCATCGATTCCGTCAAGCTCTGCAGCCACCTGGCAAACATCGGTGACGCCAAGACCCTGGTTATTCATCCTGCCAGCACCACTCATCAGCAACTCTCTGATGCAGAGCAGATTGCATCCGGCGTCAGTCCGGACTACATCCGTGTCTCGGTCGGCATTGAAGATGTGCAGGACATTATCGAAGACCTTGACCAGGCGTTGGCAAGCAGCCAGGCCTGATTTCCTCTCCATGCATTCTTGAAAAGCGGGCATTTATGCCCGCTTTTGTTTTGCTCAATAGCATGGCTCGTGCTATCTTCTCAACACTTCAAACAGACATTTCCCGGATCAAACTTAATGCGCAACCTGTTGGAATACATTCCTTTTATCTGCATTGCCACTCTGGTCAGAGGATTGCCGAGGGCATGGGCACTCAATCTGGGCAAATGGCTGGGACAGCGGGCCAAACACCTCCAGGGGCGGCGGGTGAGCATCGCCCGCAAAAACCTGCAGGCAACCTTTCCCGAGATGTCCGCCACCGAGGTCTCCGAGACAATCAACGCGATGTTCAAGCATCTGGGCATCAGCTTTATCGACATGCTGCGCATCGACAAATATCAAGGAAGGCAGGATCTTGAACGGTACTTTGAAATCGACAATCAAGAGTCTCTGATCGAAGCTCTCGGTCTGGGGCGCGGCTGTATTATTTTGAGCGGACATGTCGGCTTCTGGGAAGCCGGTAATTTCTTTTTGCCGTTGTTGGGATTTACCGCCGGTGTGGTTGCCAAGCCGATGCGCAACCCGCGGGTTGACGCTTTCTTTTCACGCCTGCGTCAAGCCAACGGCATCCACATCATCAACAGTCGCAAGGGCGCGCGCGGCATTCTCAGATCATTACAGAAAAATCAGGTTGTCTGTATTCTGCTCGACCAGCACTTGTCAGGTCAAGGGTCGGTCACAGCGCCTTTCTTTGGTCGACCGGCTCACACCACTACCATCATCACGCAAATGGCAACGCGCTATCAGATCCCCATCGTTACGGCATTCTCTTACCGGCAGCCGGACAATACTTACCAGTGTCATTTTTCGAAGATGTTTCTTCTTAAAGGCGATTTAAGTCAGCAGAACATTCTGGACAACACGACGCTGCTCAATCAGTTGATCGAAGATGGGATTCGCCGGGACATCAGCCAATGGTTCTGGCTCCATCGTCGCTGGCGACCCTGCTGTGAAAAATAGAACTTGGTTATCTACAAAACTCCAGTAGGCAGCTATATGAGAGAACTCAAGTTGCAAAAAACAGCAAAGGCTTAATTGGCCGCAGATACAATCTGATCAGGGCTGATAGGTCAAAGACCAAAGACTTATGGTTAAAATCTTTCAGTCAGAATCAAAACCTTACGCGAGTTTGATTTAAAGGTTTATCCGATGTTATCAGAATTGATCTGCGGCCAATGCCTTTTGCGTTTCTGTTTCTCAGTAGCCGATCAGAGCCTCACTTGAGTAAAGCAGATAGCAGGAAATAGAATTCCATGTCATTTCATATCGTACTCATAGAACCGGAGATTCCGCCCAACACAGGCAATATCGCACGCCTCTGCGGTGCAACCGGTACGGTGCTGCATCTGGTTGGAAAGTTGGGATTCTCCATTGATGACAAGCATCTCAAACGGGCCGGACTGGATTATTGGGATGCCGTGGATGTGCGTCTATGGTCGGATCTGGAGACATTGCAGGCGGTATTTTCGAAAGGAAGATTCTGGTACACCTCGAAGAAAGCCGGCAAAACCCACGTTCAGGCCGATTTCCAGCCAGGAGATTTTCTGGTTTTTGGCAAAGAGACGTTTGGTCTTTCCGAAGAATTGTTGCAGCGCAACAGCGAACAGGCTATTCGCATACCGATTCTCAGCTCGGTTGTTCGCAGCCTGAATCTTTCAACGGCAGCAGGAATCGTTCTCTACGAAGCATTGCGGCAGACCGGTCAACTGGAAGACAGGCTTACTCCAGGTTCTCCTCAATGCGAATCAGCAGAGCCTCCTCCTGAATCACATCCAACCGGTTGATTTCAGCAACGGCTGCCACAACACTGCGCTCTTCGGCCTCATGTGTCATAAAAACAATCGGCACAGCTTCTGCTTCATGACGATGGGGCTGAATCATCGACTCAATACTAATTTCGTACTTGCCGAGAATGCCCGCTATCTGTGCCAGTACTCCAGGCTGGTCTTTCACGTTAAACCTGAGGTAGTACGAGGTAACCAGCCGTTCCATTGGCTTTATTTTACAGGAAGCCAACTGTGCTTGAGGGCAGCCCATAGCTGGTACTCTGATACTGCAGTCAGCTCGCATATCACGCGCCACAGCCAGGACATCGCCCAGAACGGCGCTCGCGGTAGCATCCATCCCGGCACCGAAGCCTGACAACATTACCGGTCCTGAGAAATTTCCGACCAGTCGAATACTGTTGAAGACACCGCTGATCGATGAGAGCGGATAATCTGCAGGAATCATGGTTGGATGGACTCTGGCTTCAATCAACTCACCGTCGCGCTTACCAATGGCCAGCAGTTTGAGCTTGTAGCCGAAATCTCGCGCATATTGGATATCAAGGGCCGTCACCCGGCTGATACCTTCAGTATAGATATGATCAAAATCAACCTTTGTGCCAAAGCAGAGGCTGATCAGCAAGGCAAGTTTGTGCGCAGTGTCGATGCCTTCGACATCAAAGGTTGGGTCCGCCTCGGCATAACCCTGTAGTTGGGCTTCGACCAGCACATCAGCGAAGTCTGCACCCTCTTCATCCATGCGGGTCAGCACGTAATTGCAGGTACCGTTAAGGATGCCGTAAACAGCAGAAAAAGAGTTGGCGCCGAGATTTTCCTTGATCGCCGAGATAACCGGAATGCCGCCGCCGACAGCCGCTTCGAACATGACACTGACGCCGGCTTGCTCAGCAGCAAGGAAAATTTCCTCGCCATGCTTGGCAAGCAGGGCCTTATTGGCTGTCACAACGTGCTTGCCGTTGCGAATCGCTTGCAGCACAAACGTGCGGGCAGGTTCATAGCCGCCAATCAACTCGATGACGACGTGAATCTCTGGATCATTCAACAATGCCTGAGCGTCGTCTGTCAACAAACCCGGGGCAAGCTGCACGCCGCGATCCGTGGTTGTATCGAGATCAGCAATACGGACCAATTCAAGCCTGGCGCCAAGTCGGCTGGCCAGAAGATTCTGATTTTGTTGAAAGACTTTCACAACACCGGTGCCGATCGTACCGAAACCGAGTAAACCAACGTTGATATTCTGCATGACTCTTTCCTTTTAGGTTCTATATCCCAAAAAAAGGTTTTGTTTTGCCACCAAGACACCAAGGCACCAAACTGTGAACTTTACAGGGTAAGGATCGACATTCTCTATCTCGCAACATGACTGTTTGAAGTAAATTGAAAGAATTACTCCGTGTCTTGGTGCCTTGGTGGCTAACCTTTGTTTAGGTTATTAGTCCGTTCCTTGTAAAAAAATGGGAACCTTCGACTCGGGCTCTCATATTGAAACAACCGGTTCACAAGCGAAGCGACAGACTTCCAGACCTGCCCCCTCAACAACCAGAGCATTTTCGATCTGCTGCTGTAAAACATCCGGGCAGACCTCTGCATGTGGTATAAAGACCAAAGAGATATCTTTGAAACCCGCCTGGCGTGCAACATTCAGCATGTGTCTGACCAGGGCTGCATGGGTTTCACGACAGAGACCGTGCCACATGCCACCACCAACGAAAAGCACCCAATTTGCCTGAAGTTTGCCATTGTTCTGCAAGACAACATGCTCACCGGCACGACCGGAAACGTCTCCATCCAGAAGCATTCTGGTCAACTGGCCGTCAAGACGCCAATCCAGTAGTGCGGCAGGACCTTCAAGCGGCTTCTGATCAGCAAAATAGAGTGCGACAACCGAATCTCCGGGCAGGCAGTCGGCAGACAGGGTCGTGCGTTGCAACGGTTTCATGGTTAGTTGGTTCGATGCTGCTGCGAAAGGTGATCCAGGACACCATTAATAAATGAAGATGTCTCTTCAGTGCCAAAACGCTTACCGATCTCAATAGCCTCATTGATGACAACATTTTGCGGAACGTCAGGGCAGTAGATCAGCTCATAAGCCGCCAACCTGAGAATGGCCAGATCAACTCTCGCCATTCGATCAAGAGCCCAGTTATTTGAGTATGAGTTGATCTCCTGATCGATACGTTCAAGATTCTCTGCAACGCCACAAACCAGACGCTCGGCAAAATGCCTGACTTCCGGTTGCTGGAGCGCTGCTTCATCGACCACAGCTTCACCGAGCACATCATTACGGAACTGGAAGTTTTTCCAGAAATCCTCGAGCACATGATCGAGAGTTCCCCCTTCATGATCAGCCAGGCTGTAAAGTAATTTCAGGGCCATTTCGCGCCCCTGGCGTCTGATACCTCGTGACATCTCGGTTTATAACGCCTTATAGAGGTTGGCCATTTCCACCGCTGCCATAGCAGCGTCAAAACCCTTGTTGCCAGCCTTGCTGCCGGCGCGTTCGATCGCCTGCTCTATCGTATCGGTGGTCAAGACACCAAAAGCCACAGGAATGCCGGAATCGAGGGAAACACTGGCGACACCCTTAGAGACTTCGGCGCTGACATAATCAAAATGGGGGGTTGCGCCACGGATAACCGCACCGAGACAGACAATCGCATCATAACGACCGGATACGGCCATCTTTTTAGCAGCAGGCGGAATTTCATAAGCACCTGGAACCCGCACAAGGTCGATATCTTCTTTCACGGCACCGTGACGCAGCAAGGCGTCAACGGCACCTTCGACGAGGCGGTCGCTGATAAAACTGTTGAATCGACTTACCAGCAGGCCAACGCGCAGTCCCTTGGCGTCAAGTTTACCTTCGATAATTTTGGGCATCTCTCGCCTCCCGTAATATGCGGTCCGAAACAATCGGCACCGAAACTATAAATTTTCAAGCAGATGACCAAGCTTCTCCTGCTTGGTCTTGAGGTATTTCAGATTATTCTTGTTGGCCGGCATCTCAATCGCAACGCGTTCGACGATTTCCAGACCATAGCCTTCCAGGCCGATTATCTTGCGTGGATTATTGGTCAACAAGCGGATCTTGCGCACTCCCAGCTCATTCAGAATCTGCGCGCCGATGCCATAGTCACGCAGGTCGGCCTTGAAACCGAGCGCTTCGTTGGCTTCTACGGTGTCATGGCCATTGTCCTGGAGGTTGTACGCTTTGAGCTTATTGACGAGACCGATGCCCCGCCCTTCCTGACGCATATACAGAACGACTCCGGCCCCCTCGGCGGCGATCATGCGCATTGAAGCCTGCAACTGTTCACCGCAATCGCAACGCTCCGAGCCGAACACATCGCCGGTCAGGCATTCTGAATGGACTCTCACCAGAGTCGGCTTGTCAGGGTTGATTTCTCCCTTGTAGAGCGCAAGATGCTGGCACTTGTCAACCTCGTTATCGTAGACAACGGCCTGGAATTCGCCGCCTGCGATCGTCGGTAAACGGGTCACAGCGGCACGGGTAATCAACAGTTCCTTGCGCATCCGATAGGCGACCAGGTCGGCAATTGCGACAATGCGCAGCTGATGTTTTTGGGCAAATTTACGCAGTTCTGGCATCCGCGCCATGGTACCGTCATCATTCATGATCTCGCAGATCATACCGGCCGGCTTCAAACCAGCCATTCTCGCAAGATCAACCGAGCCCTCGGTCTGCCCGGCACGCACCATGACCCCGCCTTTTTTGGCGCGCAGCGGAAAAACATGCCCGGGACGTGCCAGGTCCAGCGCAACGGTCTCATCGGCAATGGCAACCTGAATCGTATGGGCGCGGTCCGCGGCAGAGATGCCGGTCGTCACGCCTCGGCGCGCTTCGATAGAGACAGTAAAAGCTGTACCGAAAGAAGATGAATTTTCCTGGACCATCAGCGGCAGGCCGAGATAATCAGCACGCACCTCGGTCAAGGTAAGACAGATCAGCCCCCGTCCTTCCTTGGCCATAAAATTCACAGCTTCAGGGGTGACCATTTCTGCGGCCATGCAAAGATCACCTTCATTTTCACGATCTTCGTCATCAACCAGAATGACCATTTTACCCTGGCGGATATCTTCAAGGGCATCTCTAACGCGGTCTAAAGGCATTTAAGTTCCTAATTGTTAGTGTGTTTAGTAAGACTTCAAAAGATCTCACAAAAATCCATTTTTGGCAAGAAGATCCATCGTCACGCCTTGAGCTTTATCGGCAGAGCCATCCCGCAGAAATCGCGCGACATACTTGCCGATCAAGTCGGTTTCAATATTCACATCATCACCGATCTTGCGATCCTGCAGGGTGGTCTTTTCGAAGGTAAGAGGAATGACAGCCAGAGTGAATGTATCTTCGGCTACTTCGTTCACGGTCAGGCTGATACCATCAAGCGTGACACTGCCTTTTGCCACGAGATAGGCATTCACAGCTGCATCGGTCCGGAATCTGAATCGCCATGCATTACCGTCTTTGCGCTGTTCGATGATACGCCCCAGGCCATCGACATGCCCGGTCACCAGGTGCCCGCCCAGCCGATCGCTGAGGCGCAGGGCGCGCTCAAGATTGACGCGGGCGCCACGTGCGAGGCGTCCCAGGCTGGTACACTGCAGCGTTTCCGGGGAGACATCGGCTGAGAACACGCTGTCACCAAAAGCTGTCACCGTCAGGCAGGCGCCGTTGACAGCGATGCTCTCACCAAGCGTGAGCTCCGCCATCGGCAATCGCGTCTCAATGGTCAAGCACGCCTGGTCTGTGGCAATGCGGATATCGCGTACTATGCCGAGATCTTCAATCAGGCCGGTGAACATATTGCACCTCCCCTTCGATCAGGATATCTGTATCAATCTGACGTATACGCAGGTTCATCAAAGAGAAAGCCTCGCTGATGCTGGCAACGCCCCTCCCTGCGAAAAGGCTGCGGCCAGCCCCGCCGAGCATTTTCGGCGCAATAAATACCATTATGCGGTCTACCAGGCCCGCCCGCAACATGGCGCCGCCAAGCACGCTGCCGCCTTCCAGTAAGAGATAATGAAGGTGTCTTTTGCCCAACTCTGCAAGCGCGGCGGTTAAATCCAGGGTCCCGGCATTGCGCGCAACCTGAAGAATTTCAGTACCGCCAGTCTGATATGGCAGTAAAGCCGACTCACTGTGGTCGGAGGCCGTCACCAGGATGGTTTTTGCATCGGACAACTGGGTATAAACCGAAGCTTGCGGAGACGTTTCAAGCTTACCGTCGAAGACAATCCGAACCGGGTCACGATGATTTTCCACAAGTCTGGTTGTCAGCCGGGGATCGTCGGTTTTCACGGTACCGGAGCCGACCATGATGCCGTCAACCTGATTCCTCAGTTGGTGCACCAATTCACGGCTCGCCGCACAGGAAATCCATCGTGAATCACCGTTTGCGGTTGCAGTCTGGCCATCCAGTGTCATTGCCGCTTTGAAGACAACATACGGCAGACCACTGGCTGTATACTTGGCAAACGGGGCAATCAGTTGTTGGCATTCGCCTGCAAGCAAGCCACAGACAACGTCGACACCGGCCTCGCGCAATTGCTGTAGGCCCTTCCCGGCAACCTGCGGGTTCGGATCCTGGATACCGACAAAGACTCTGGCAATTCCGGCAGCGATCAGCGCATCGCTGCATGGCCCGGTGCGCCCCTGATGGCAGCAGGGCTCCAGGGTCACAAAGAGGTCGGCGTCGCGTGCCAGATCGCCGGCATCCCGCAAAGCGAAGATTTCCGCGTGCGGCTGGCCGGCCGCGGGATGGAAACCTTCGCCAACGACCTTGCCGTCACGCACCAGAACAGCACCAACCGGAGGATTGGGTGCAGTGCGCCCCAGACCTTTTTTGGCCAGTTCGATGGCTCTCTGCATAAATTGTTCGGCCTGGCAAGACACTACCTGGGAGAACCTTTGGCCAAAATGTCGGTTAACTCGGACATGAATTCGTTTATATCGCGGAATTGACGATAGACAGAAGCAAAGCGCACATATGCGACTTCATCAAGCGACTGCAGGGCTTCCATGATCGCTTCACCGATACGGCTGGAATCGATTTCCTTTTCACCGCTTTCCTGGAGGGTGATTTCCATCTGATCGACAACTTTTTCAATCGTGGCGATTGAAATCGGGCGCTTTTCACAAGCACGTTGAATCCCGGAGATGATTTTTTGACGCTCAAAGACTTCCCGCCTGCCATCCTTTTTGATGACCAGCGGCAAGGTTTCCTCGACGCGTTCATAGGTGGTGAAGCGGCGCTCACACTCGATACATTCCCGGCGCCTGCGAATATTGTTTCCTTCTTTGCCAAGGCGGGAATCGATGACTCGCGTGTCGTCATGCGTACAGAATGGGCATTTCATCAACAGCCTCCGGAAATCAAATCGTCAAAGAGACATGCCTTAACACCAGACTCTTCCAACATCTCCATGGAGAGTTTATCAGCATAGCCTTTTAGATAGATGACTTTATCAATGCCTGCGTTAATCAGCATTTTGGTACAGATGATACAAGGCGAATCCGTGCAGTACAGAACAGAGCGCTCGATATTCACACCATGCCGTGCCGCCTGAATAATGGCATTCTGCTCGGCATGCAATCCACGGCAGAGTTCATGCCGCTCACCTGAGGGCACGTGCAGTTGCTCACGAAGACAGCCGGTGACATCACAATGCGTGATACCGCTGGGGGTTCCATTATAACCGGTCGCAAGGATATTCTTGTCTTTGACCATCACAGCACCCACCTGACGACGCATGCAGGTCGAGCGTCGCGCCACCAGGCGAGTAATATCCATGAAGTATTCGTCCCAGGTCGGTCTCTCCACCTAAACGAGCCTGTGCGCGTAGAGAGGAAACTGCTGACAGAGTTCACGTATTTCGCCACGGATTCTGGCAAGGACCGTGTCATTTTCAAGGCTTTGCAACGCTTCGTCAATCCATGTGCCGATTTGACGCATGTCCTTTTCCTTAAGTCCGCGCGTTGTGCTTGCCGGAGTACCGATGCGAACACCGCTGGTGACAAATGGCGAGCGGGTATCAAAGGGGACTGCGTTCTTGTTGACCGTAATCCCGGCTTTTTCAAGGACGGCTTCGGCAAGCTTACCGGTCAATTCGGTGCCGGTGAAGTCAAGCAGCATCAGGTGATTATCGGTGCCACCCGAAACCAGGTTGTAGCCGCGGGAAACAAGCTCTTCCGCGAGGGCATGGGCGTTTTTGACCACCTGTTCGGCATAAGTCTTGAATTCGGGGGCGAGGGCTTCCTTGAAGGCGACAGCCTTGGCGGCAATCACATGCATCAACGGGCCACCCTGAATTCCCGGAAAGATATTGCTGTTCAGGGTTTTTGCATACTCTTCGCGGCAGAGGATCATCCCTCCGCGCGGACCACGCAGGGTTTTATGCGTCGTGGTTGTCACATACTCGGAATACGGAACCGGCGTCGGATGGACACCGGCCGCAACCAGCCCGGCGATGTGTGCCATATCGACCATGATCGGAGCGCCGACCAGATCTGCAATCCGCCGGAAGGCTTCGAAATCCAGGGTCCGTGGATAAGCGCTGGCGCCCACCACGATTAATTTCGG